>NZ_JBJDQL010000076.1:0-25392 GCF_044903305.1 Streptomyces sp. NPDC019531
CGCCCGGTTACATTCCGAACCCGGAAGCTAAGCCTTACAGCGCCGATGGTACTGCAGGGGGGACCCTGTGGGAGAGTAGGACACCGCCGAACAATCATTCAAAGGGTTGGATCCTGAACTTCGGTTCGGGGTCCAACCCTTTTTTGTTGTGCGTTACTTGAAGTTCACGTTGCGCAAGCAGCATCCGAAGCATGGGTACTGCTGCAATGCTCAGGGCCGCCGGTGTCGGAGTCGGTGACGAGGTCGTCGTGCCGGCCTTCGGGAACGTCGAGGTCGCCGAGGCGGTGACACTCGCGGGTGCGCTGCCGGTGTTCGCGGACATACATCCGTTGAGCTACTGCCTTGACGCGTCCGCTGTAGAAGCGGCCGTGACTCCGCGGACGGCGGCCATCGTCGTCGTACACCGATTCGGGCGACCGGCCGATATGGCGCGGCTGCTCGAAGTCGGGCAGCGGCACGGGCTGTTGGTGCTTCAGGAGGGTGACTCCGACGCGCCGTACGACGAGGTCGCGCAGCGTCGGGAGCGGGCCTGCTATCTCGATGGGAAGTTGCGCGGGGTGCGCACGCCCGATGGTGGGGACGGGCACACCTATCAGCAGTACGTCGTGCGGGTGCCGGGGAACGGGCGGCCGGACCGGGACGCCTTCGCACGGGCCCTGCGGAGCAAGGGAGTTGAGTGCCGTGTGCCCGTGAAGACGCCCGTGCACCGACTGCCGGAGTTCCGGCGGTGCATGTCGCTGCCGGTGACCGAGCGGGCCGCCGACGAGACGCTCGCGCTGCCGGTCGACGCCTCGCTGACCAAGCGGGACATGCAGCGGGTCGTGGCCGCGTGCAATGCGCTCGGGGGACTGCTTCAGCCTGCTTTCTGAGCGAGTTGGGAGCAGGAGTCTGTTCGGGGTATGATCTATTCCGTTGCCACGGGGGAAACCTCGAAAAGGCGACTGGCCCCCTTAGCTCAGTCGGCAGAGCGTCTCCATGGTAAGGAGAAGGTCAACGGTTCGATTCCGTTAGGGGGCTCCAGCCAAAAGGCCCCGCCCATTCGGGCGGGGCCTTTTTCGTGCTCTCCCTCAGTCCGTGTGGAGACCCGGGACGCGCATGGCCAGGATCGCCATGTCGTCGGACGGGGCGTCGGAGGCGAAGCGTTCGACCGCGCGCATGATGCGGGCCGCGACCGCGCCGGCCGTCAGGCCCGTGCAGGTGGTGAGGACATCGGCGAGGCCGTCGTCGCCCAGCATGCGGGTGCCTTCGCGGCGCTCGGTGACGCCGTCCGTGACACAGAGGAGGACATCGCCCGGGTCGAGGGTGACCGTCTGCTCGTAGAGCTCCAGATCCTCCATGACGCCGAGGAGCGGCTGGGGTTCGGCGGCCGGTTCGACGGTGCCGTCCTGGCGCAGGCGCAGCGGGAGCGGGTGGCCGGCGCAGACGACCTTCAGACGGGCGCTGCCGTCCTCCTGCGGCCACAGCTCGCCGTAGAGGAGGGTCAGGAAGCGGCTGCGGGCGCCCTCGTCCAGGATCGCGGAGTTCAGACGCTCCAGGACGGCCGGGCCGCTCAGTCCCTCGCGAGCGAGCAGCCTGAGGGCGTGCCGGGCCAGGCCGGTGACCGCCGCCGCGTTCGGGCCCGTACCGCAGACGTCGCCGATGGCGAAGCCGTAGGCGCCGTCGCGGATGGGGAAGACGTCGTAGAAGTCGCCGCCGACTTCGTTGCCCTCGCCAGCCGCGCGGTAGATGACCTCGACCTCGACGCCGTCGATCTCCGGGAGCTCGGGCGGCAGGAGGCTGCGCTGGAGGGACTGGCTGATCGCCGTGCGCTCGGAGTAGAGGCGGGCGTTGTCCAGGGCGAGGGCGGCCCGGCGGGACAAGTCCTCGGCCAGCTCCAGGATTTCCTGGCGGAAGTGTTCGTCGGTGGGCTTGCCGAGGGTCAGCATGCCGATGACGCGGTTGCGGGCGACCAGGGGGAGGACGACGATCTCGCCGCCCACCGCGGAGGCCGTGGCGAGCGTGGGGCCGATCCCGGAAGCGACTTGGTGGGTGGGGCCGCCGCTGAGGCCGAGGCTGCGCATAGAGCTGCGCAGGGCCGCCTGATGGGCCGCCTCGCCGGGGGCCGACCAGACGCGGGCGCCGGGGGTGGGAACCGGGTCGGGTGGTTGGATCTTCGAGAGCAACGACTTGATGCCGTCGATGAGTTCCTCGTCCTCGTGCAGGACGTACGACAGGTAGGGCTCCGAGGCCTGGTCGGCGATCGTGTAGACGGCGCACCAGGTGGCCAGCGTCGGAACGGTCATCTGGGCCATGAGGGCGAGGGTCTGGTCGCGGTCCAGGGTGCCGGCCAGGAGGTCGGAGGCCTCGACCAGGAAGCTCAGGGAGCCTCGGCGCAGGCGTTCGAGTTCGCCGAGGCGGGCCGACTCGACCGCCAACGCGATGCGGTCGGCAGCGAATTGAAGGCGCAGGGCCTCTTCGTTCGAGTATCTGCCGGGGGCTTCGGCGGCGACGCCGAGGGAACCGGTGAGGCGGCCCTCGACCTTCAGCGGGACGGTGACGACCGAGCGCATACCGGTGCCGTTCAGGAGCGGAACCGCGCCCGGTACGGCCGCAAGATCGTCGTGGACTGCCGGCATTCGGGCCGAGCCGTAGCGGCCGGGGCCCGCCTCGACGGGCACGCGCGCGAAGCGCTGTCGGGCGGAGGGCAGGCCGGTGGAGGCGCGGACCTCCAACTCCGTCTCGTCGTCGGTCGCGAGGAGCAGGAAGGCGGAGTCGCCGTCGAGCATGTCGCGTGCGCGTTCGACCGTGCGCTGGAGGAGACCGTCGAGGTCGTCCGGGGCCGGCGAGCCGATGAACACCTCGAAGGGGTCGGCGCTCTGGCCGTCGGAGGAGGTGGTCGTGTCGGAGGCGGGGACGCGCAACGGTGTCTGGAGTACGGCGCGTTCGTGGTCGCGGACCAGGAGGCAGACCGTGGAGGGCTCGCCGCCGGTGTCGCGGACGCGCAGGTGGGAGGCGTAGACCGAGGTGACGCGGCCGTTGGCGGCCCTTATGCCGTAACTGCCTTCCCAGCGCGAGAGTTGGAGGGCCTCGGCGATTCCGGTGCCGGTGCCCGGGGTGTGCGGCCAGGCCGCGAGGTCGGTCAGGGGCTTGCCGATGACCTGTTCGGCTGCGTAGCCGAAGAGTTCCTCGGCGTCCTCGTTCCACGAGGTGATGGCGCACGTACGGTCGATCTGGACGACGGCGACGCGGACGCGGCCGTCGGCCAGCGGGAGGAGGTCCGCGGGCAGGGACGGGCCCGCGCTGCGAGTGCCCACCGGGCGTTCGGGAAGGTCGAGTTGGAACCAGACCAGCTTGTGGGTGGGGGTGTAGTCGACGCCCCAGCGGCCGGCGAGCGCGGCGCAGAGCTGGAGGCCGCGGCCGCCCTCGCGGTCGAGGTTGCCCATGTTGACGGCCTGGCCCTGGAGCGGGATCTCGCGCTCGGGGTAGCGGTCGGCCACCTCGATCCGTACACCCTCGTCACTGCGCAGGCACAGAACGTCCGCGGAGGTGCCCGCGTGGACGACGGCGTTGGTGACCAGTTCGCTGGTGAGGACCACCGCGTCGTCGACGATGTCGGCGAAGCCCCAGCCCTGGAGGGTGTCGCGGACGAAGGACCGGGCGGTCGCTACCGATCGTCCGACGGGCTCGAAGCTGGCGGCCGCGCGCGCGGTGATCACGGAACTCCTCGACCGGTTGTCGATGTGCAGGGCTGCCTGGCCGACCAGCTCGTGCCGCTGCTGCGGCAGACCGCCCGTCGGCCGGGGATCCGGGGTCTGTCCCCCGGGGATCAGTCCGGTGGTCATGTGTGCGGCCGCCCTCCGATGCCCGCTCGTGCTCCTGCCACCGCCCAGGCCGGACGGACCGGCTCGGCTGGACAGCCGCATGCAAGGTTACTTACCTTCGACGGCCGTGCGGATGCCTGTCTGCAGTGTTTCCGTCCGGAGGGTGTGCGGACGATGTGCGAAGCTGCCGAACTGTTATGGCCGGGTTCAACCAGGGTGAAACACTGGGCAGGCTCCTGAAGAAGGTGCGGGCAGGCCGAGTGGCTTACGTGTGCGGCGGGCAGCAGCCCGTGGTGCAGCTTTGCATGCCTGATTGAAATATCGCTGTAGTAAGCAGAAGCGCGCGGCGGCAACCGGTACGTCGCGCAGTAGCACCCGATCACAGCAGTAACGGTCGACCCCTGCGGGAGGGACACAGTGGAGTCTGGCGCAGCGACGCGGGGCACTAAGACGCGTGCGAAGGGCGGACAGGCCCCGAGCGGCCAGCGCAAACCGCGGGGTGGGACCACCGCGGTGGACACAGCTGCCCTGGACCGGCTGCTGGCGGCGCTGGTCTCGATGCGTGACGGGAACTTCCGCAAGCGGCTCACGGTGTCCGGCGACGGCGTGGTGTCGGAGATCGCGGCGGTTTTCAACGAGGTGGCCGACCGCAATCTGCATCTGACGGGTGAGCTGTCGCGAGTGCGGCGCATGGTGGGCCGTGAGGGCAAGCTCACGGAAAGGCTGGAAACAGGTGCCTGTGAGGGCTCCTGGGCGGCCGCCATCGACGCCTCCAACGCCCTGGTGGACGATCTCGTACGGCCCGTCTCCGAGGTCGGCCGGGTGCTGTCCGCGGTTGCGGAGGGCGATCTCTCGCCCCGGATGGAGCTCAGGACCCAGGCGCCGGACGGTACGGGACATCCGCTGCGCGGGGAGTTCCTGAAGGTCGGGCGGACTGTAAACAACCTTGTCGATCAGTTGTCGACGTTCACCGACGAGGTCACGCGTGTGGCCAGCGAGGTCGGTACGGAGGGCAAGCTCGGCGGCCAGGCACGCGTGCGTGGCATGTCGGGTTCGTGGAAGGACCTCACCGAGTCCGTCAACACCATGGCGTACCGGCTGACCGCCCAGGTGCGGGACATCGCCCTGGTGACCACGGCGGTCGCCAAGGGCGACCTGTCCCGGAAGGTCACCGTTCACGTGGCCGGCGAGATGCTGGAGCTGAAGAACACCGTCAACACGATGGTGGACCAGCTCTCGTCCTTCTCCTCCGAGGTGACCCGCGTCGCGCGCGAGGTGGGTGTCGAGGGCGAGCTCGGCGGTCAGGCGCAGGTGCCGGGTGTGGCCGGAGTGTGGAAGGACCTCACCGATTCGGTGAATCTGATGGCCGGCAATTTGACGGCCCAGGTGCGCGGGATCGCCCAGGTGACGACGGCGGTTGCCAATGGTGACCTGTCGCAGAAGGTGACGGTCTCCGCGCGCGGCGAGGTCGCCCAGCTCGCGGACACGATCAACCAGATGACCGAGACGCTGCGGATCTTCGCGGACGAGGTCACGCGCGTGGCCAACGAGGTCGGTGCCGAGGGGCAGCTCGGCGGACAGGCGAACGTGCCGGGTGCGGCGGGGACGTGGAAGGACCTCACCGATTCGGTGAACACGGTCTTCCGGAACCTCACCACGCAGGTGCGGGACATCGCCGCCGTGACGACGGCGGTGGCCAACGGTGACTTGTCGCAGAAGGTCACCGTGGATGTGGCCGGCGAGATGCTGGAGCTGAAGAACACCGTCAACGGGATGGTGGACCAGCTGTCCGCTTTCGGTGCCGAGGTCACGCGTGTGGCCCGCGAGATCGGTGTCGAGGGTGAGTTGGGCGGGCAGGCCCAGGTGCCCGGAGCCGCCGGTACGTGGAAGGACCTCACCGACTCCGTCAACACGGCGTTCCGCAACCTCACCGGACAGGTGAGGAACATCGCCCAGGTGACGACGGCGGTGGCCAACGGTGACCTGTCGCAGAAGGTCACCGTGGACGTCTCGGGCGAGATGCTCCAGCTGAAGAACACCGTGAACACGATGGTGGACCAGCTGTCGGCCTTCGCCGACCAGGTGACGCGGATGGCCCGGGACGTGGGTACCGAGGGCCGCCTCGGCGGTCAGGCGGTCGTGCCGGGTGTGTCGGGGACCTGGAAGGAACTCACCGACTCCGTCAACTTCATGGGTGGCAACCTCACCTCGCAGGTGCGGCAGATCGCCCAGGTGACGACCGCGGTGGCCCGGGGTGACCTGTCGCAGAAGATCGATGTGGACGCGCGGGGCGAGATCCTGGAGCTGAAGAACACCATCAACACGATGGTCGACCAGCTCTCCGCCTTCGCCGACCAGGTGACCCGTGTCGCGCGCGAGGTGGGTACCGAGGGCCGCCTCGGCGGTCAGGCGCAGGTACCCGGCGTCGCCGGTGTGTGGCGGGACCTGACCGACTCCGTGAACGGAATGGCAGGAAACCTTACTGCCCAGGTGCGCAACATCGCCCAGGTGGCCACCGCGGTGGCCCGGGGTGACCTGTCGCAGAAGATCGATGTGGACGCGCGGGGCGAGATCCTGGAGCTGAAGAACACCCTCAACACGATGGTGGACCAGCTCTCCAGCTTCGCCGACCAGGTGACGCGAGTGGCCCGCGAGGTGGGTACCGAGGGCATCCTCGGCGGTCAGGCCGAGGTGCAGGGGGTCTCCGGCACCTGGAAGGACCTCACGCAGTCCGTGAACTTCATGGCCAACAACCTGACCATCCAGGTGCGCAACATCGCCGAGGTGACCACCGCGGTCGCCAAGGGCGATCTCTCGAAGAAGATCACCGTCGACGCGAAGGGCGAGATCCTCGAACTCGTCACCACCGTCAACACGATGGTCGACCAGCTGTCGTCCTTTGCCGAGCAGGTGACCCGGGTGGCCCGTGAGGTGGGCACCGAGGGCATCCTCGGCGGTCAGGCACACGCGTCGGGCGTCACGGGCATCTGGAAGGACCTCACCGACAACGTCAACCTGATGGCCAACAACCTCACCATGCAGGTGCGCAACATCTCCCAGGTCGCGAACGCGGTCGCCAACGGCGACCTCACGCGGACGGTGACGATCGAGGCGCGCGGCGAGGTCGCGCAGCTCGCCGACACCTTCAACACCATGGTGAAGACGCTGAGTTCGTTCGCCGACCAGGTCACCAAGGTGGCCCGTGAGGTGGGCACGGACGGCATTCTGGGCGGTCAGGCGCGGGTGCCCGGTGTGGCCGGTACGTGGAAGGACCTCACCGAGTCCGTGAACCAGATGGCGTCCAACCTGACCGGTCAGGTGCGGAACATCGCCATGGTGACCACGGCCATCGCCAAGGGCGACCTGACGAAGAAGATCGACATCGACGCGCGCGGTGAGATCCTGGAGTTGAAGACCACCATCAACACGATGGTCGACCAGCTGTCCTCCTTCGCCGAGGAGGTCACCCGGGTCGCCCGCGAGGTGGGCACCGAAGGACAGCTCGGCGGCCAGGCACGCGTACGTGACGTCGACGGCACCTGGCGTGACCTCACCGAGTCCGTGAACGAAATGGCAGGAAACCTTACGCGCCAGGTGCGCGCCATCGCGCGCGTGGCGACCGCGGTGACCCGTGGTGACCTGAACCTGAAGATCGACGTGGACGCGTCCGGCGAGATCCAGGAACTCCAGGACTACATCAACAAGATGATCGCCAACCTGCGTGACACCACGATCGCCAACAAGGAGCAGGACTGGCTCAAGGGAAACCTGGCCCGTATCTCGGCGCTCATGCAGGGCCGCCGGGACCTGGAGGACGTGGCCTCGCTGATCATGAGCGAGCTGACACCGGTGGTAACCGCGCAGCACGGCGCGTTCTTCGTCGCGATGCCGCTCCTCGACGGCAAGGACATGAGCGCCGAGGCCGAGGACCAGTACGAACTGCGGATGCTCGGCTCGTACGGCTACTCGATGGGCTCCATGCCGACGTCGTTCCGGCCGGGCGAGGCGCTGATCGGGACGGCCGCCGAGGAGAAGCGCACGATCCTGGTGGAGAACGCGCCCAGCGGCTACCTGAAGATCTCCTCCGGTCTCGGAGAGGCGCCGCCCGCGCAAGTGATCGTCCTTCCGGTGCTGTTCGAGGGCAAGGTGCTCGGTGTCATCGAGCTCGCGTCCTTCACACCCTTTACGCAGATCCAGAAGGACTTCCTCAACCAGATCGCCGAGATGATCGCGACCAGCGTCAACACCATCTCCGTCAACACCAAGACGGAGGTGCTGCTGAAGCAGTCGCAGGAGCTGACCGAGCAGCTCAGGGAGCGGTCGGCCGAGTTGGAGAACCGGCAGAAGGCCCTCCAGGCCTCCAACGCCGAACTGGAGGAGAAGGCCGAGCTGCTGGCCCAGCAGAACCGCGACATCGAGGTGAAGAACACCGAGATCGAGGAGGCACGGCAGGTCCTGGAGGAGCGCGCCGAGCAACTCGCCGTATCCATGCGGTACAAGAGCGAGTTCCTGGCCAACATGTCGCACGAACTGCGTACACCGCTCAACTCGCTGCTGATCCTCGCCAAGCTGCTCGCCGACAACGCGGACTCCAACCTCACCCCGAAGCAGGTCGAGTTCGCCGAGACCATCCACGGGGCCGGCTCCGACCTGCTCCAGCTGATCAACGACATCCTCGACCTGTCGAAGGTCGAGGCGGGCAAGATGGACGTGTCCCCGACACGGATCGCGCTCGTGCAGCTCGTGGACTACGTGGAGGCGACCTTCCGGCCGCTGACCGCGGAGAAGGGCCTCGACCTGTCCGTGCGGGTCTCGCCCGAACTGCCCGCCACGCTGCACACCGACGAACAGCGGCTGCTGCAGGTGCTGCGCAACCTGCTGTCCAACGCGGTGAAGTTCACCGACTCCGGTGCGGTCGAGCTGGTCATCCGGCCCGCCGGACGGGATGTGCCACTGGCGATCCGGGAGCAGTTGTTGGAAGCCGGATCACTGCGCGACGCGGACGCCGATCTGATCGCGTTCTCCGTGACCGACACGGGCATCGGGATCGCAGGCAGCAAGATGCGGGTGATCTTCGAGGCGTTCAAGCAGGCCGACGGCACGACCAGCCGCAAGTACGGCGGCACCGGCCTCGGGCTGTCGATCTCGCGTGAGATCGCACAGCTGCTCGGCGGTGAGATCCACGCGCAGAGCGAGCCGGGACGCGGATCGACGTTCACGCTGTATTTGCCGCTGCACCCCAGCGAACTGCCGCCGCAGGGCTACCAGCAGTCCATGCCCGCCCTTGAGGCCGGCGACCTGGTGGCGTCCACGTCGGACAACGGGATGTCCGAGGTGCACATCGAGACGCCGGCCGAGGTGAAGTCGTATCAGGAGACGCAGAACGGTGCGGCTGCGCTCTTCCGGCGCCGCCGCAGGACCGCGCCCGGCCTCGAACAGCGCATCGGGCAGCCGGACCAGTGGTCGGCGGTGGAGCACCAGTCCACGCCCCAGCCGCGCCGGGGCATCCGGTTCGGCGGGGAGAAGGTGCTGATCGTCGACGACGACATCCGCAACGTCTTCGCGTTGACCAGCGTCCTCGAACAGCACGGGCTGTCCGTGCTGTACGCGGAGAACGGCCGTGAGGGCATCGAGGTGCTGGAGCAGCACGAGGACGTGGCGGTCGTTCTGATGGACATCATGATGCCCGAGATGGACGGGTACGCGACGACCACTGCGATCCGCAGGATGCCCCAGTTCGCGGGGCTTCCGATCATCGCGCTGACCGCCAAGGCCATGAAGGGCGACCGGGAGAAGGCCATCGAGTCGGGCGCCTCCGACTACGTGACCAAACCGGTCGATCCCGATCACCTGTTGTCGGTGATGGAGCAGTGGATGCGGGAGGAGTGATGGGAATCAGTGGAGTTCACACGGAGTTGCTGACTCAGTGTGCCCGACGCCGTGTAGAAGTACGGGATTCGGGGAACCTTCTGGTCTCCCACTACGTTTCTGCTTCGTGCACAGTGACATCGCGGTGACAGGGTGTGGCGACAGACAGGGTGCGGCTACGATGACCGGCACAAGGACGGGCGGCGAAAGGGAGTCGTCCCCAGGGGCGGCGCCCGGTGCACATCCGGGGCGAGGAGGGCGGGCCATGGTGCAGAAGGCCAAGATCCTCCTGGTCGATGACCGGCCGGAGAATCTGCTCGCGCTGGAGGCCATCCTCTCCGCGCTCGATCAGACACTGGTTCGGGCATCGTCCGGGGAGGAAGCGCTCAAGGCACTGCTCACGGACGACTTCGCGGTCATTCTGCTGGACGTCCAGATGCCGGGCATGGATGGTTTCGAGACCGCGGCGCACATCAAACGGCGGGAGCGGACCCGGGACATCCCGATCATCTTCCTGACCGCGATCAACCACGGGCCGCACCACACCTTCCGTGGCTACGCGGCGGGTGCGGTGGACTACATCTCCAAGCCCTTCGACCCGTGGGTGCTGCGCGCGAAGGTCTCGGTGTTCGTCGAGCTCTACATGAAGAACTGCCAGCTGCGCGAGCAGGCGGCGCTGCTGCGGCTCCAGTTGGAGGGCGGCGGAGGCAAGGCAGCGGTCGGTGACGCGAAGGAGCCGGCGGGACTGCTCGCAGAGTTGTCCGCGCGGCTGGCCGCCGTCGAGGAGCAGGCCGAGGCGCTGTCCAAGCAACTGGACGACGAGTCCGCCGACGCGGCGGCAGTGGCCACCGCGGCCCATCTCGAACGCAAACTCACGGGGTTGCGGCGGGCGCTCGACGCGCTGGAGCCGGGCACCGGGAGTTCGCCTTCGGTGCCCTCGCAGAACTGACGCCCGCCGAAGGAGCCCTTGAGCCCGCGTCAGTTCGACACCTCCCCAGGAGCGACACGAACGGGTGAAGCAGTGGGCACACGTGTCCGCGGTCGTCTCCACCGGTAATCTCACACCTATGGCCTCACGTCCCTCCGCAGCCAAGAAGCAGCCCGCCAAGAAGGCTGCCGCTCCCGCGAAGGGTCCGGCGAAGAAGGCCGCTGCGAAGAAAGCGCCGGCCAAGAAGGCCGCCGCGAAGAGGGCGGCGCCGAAGCCGGCGCCCAGCCCGACCGGGGGCGTTCTCCGGCTCATCCGTGCCGTCTGGCTCGGCCTCGCCCATGCCGTGGGCGCGGTGTTCCGCGGGATAGGGCAGGGCGCGAAGAACCTCGACCCCGCGCACCGGAAGGACGGCGTGGCGCTTCTGCTGCTCGCCCTCGGACTGATCGTCGCCGCCGGAACCTGGTCGAACCTGCGCGGTCCCGTCGGGGACCTGGTCGAGATCATCGTGACCGGCGCTTTCGGACGGCTCGACCTGCTCGTGCCGATACTGCTCGCGGTCATCGCCGTACGGTTCATCAGGCACCCCGAGAAGCCCGAGGCCAACGGCCGGATCGTGATCGGCCTTTCGGCGCTCGTGATCGGCGTGCTGGGCCAGGTCCACATCGCCTGCGGCTCGCCCGCCCGCAGCGACGGCATGCAGGCGATAAGGGACGCCGGCGGCCTCATCGGCTGGGCAGCGGCGACCCCGCTGACGTACACCATGGGCGAGGTCCTCGCCGTACCGCTGCTCGTCCTGCTGACGGTCTTCGGGCTGCTCGTCGTCACGGCCACCCCGGTCAACGCCATCCCGCGGCGATTGCGGGAGCTCGGCGTGCGCCTCGGCATCGTGCACAACCCGGCCGAGGACGAACTCGGCGAGGACGACGAGCGCTACGACGAGCAGTGGCGCGAGGCGCTGCCCGCGCGCGGGCGCAGGCGAGGTCCCGCGCCCGAGTCGTACGACCCCGACGGCGCGGAGCAGGAGGCCCTCTCAACGCGCCGTGGGCGCCCCAGGCGGTCCGCGGTGCCGCAGCCCGCGATGGACCGGCAGATGGACGCCGTGGACATCGCCGCGGCCGCCGCCGCGGACCTGGACGGCGTCGTCATGCACGGCCTGCCGCCCTCGCCCCTTGTCGCCGACCTCACGCAGGGCGTGAGCGTGGGCGACCGGGTGGAGACGACCCCGGTACCCACACCCGTCCCGGCCGCGCGACCCAAACAGGACGCGCGGCCCAAGCAGGAGAAGCTCAAGGTCGAGGTCGCCGACCTCACCAAGCCGGCTCCCGAGGCTCCGAGCGACCTGCCCCCGCGCGCGGAGCAGCTCCAGCTGTCCGGCGACATCACCTACTCGCTTCCCTCGCTCGACCTGCTGGAGCGCGGCGGCCCCGGTAAGGCGCGCAGCGCGGCCAACGACGCCGTGGTCGCCTCGCTGACGAACGTCTTCACGGAGTTCAAGGTCGACGCCGCCGTCACCGGCTTCACGCGCGGGCCGACGGTCACGCGCTACGAGGTCGAGCTCGGCCCCGCCGTGAAGGTCGAGCGGATCACCGCGCTCACCAAGAACATCGCCTACGCCGTCGCCAGCCCCGATGTGCGGATCATCAGCCCGATCCCCGGGAAGTCGGCAGTCGGCATCGAGATCCCGAACACCGACCGGGAGATGGTCAACGTCGGTGACGTGCTGCGTCTCGCCGACGCCGCCGAGGACGATCACCCGATGCTCGTCGCGCTCGGCAAGGACGTCGAGGGCGGTTACGTCATGGCGAACATGGCGAAGATGCCGCACATCCTCGTGGCCGGCGCCACCGGTTCCGGTAAATCGTCGTGCATTAACTGCTTGATCACTTCGATCATGTGCCGCGCGACCCCCGAGGACGTCCGGATGGTCCTCGTCGACCCCAAGCGCGTCGAGCTGACGGCGTACGAGGGCATCCCACACCTGATCACGCCGATCATCACCAACCCGAAGCGGGCGGCCGAGGCCCTGCAATGGGTCGTACGGGAGATGGATCTGCGCTACGACGACCTCGCGGCGTTCGGATACCGGCACATCGACGACTTCAACCAGGCCGTCCGAGACGGCAAGCTGAAGACGCCGGAGGGCAGCGAGCGGGAGCTGAAGACCTACCCGTATCTTCTGGTGATCGTCGACGAGCTGGCCGACCTGATGATGGTCGCGCCGCGGGACGTCGAGGACTCGATCGTGCGCATCACACAGCTCGCGCGCGCGGCAGGCATCCACCTGGTGCTCGCCACCCAGCGGCCCTCGGTCGACGTCGTCACCGGTCTGATCAAGGCGAACGTGCCCTCAAGGCTCGCGTTCGCCACCTCCTCGCTCGCCGACAGCCGCGTCATCCTGGACCAGCCGGGCGCTGAGAAGCTGATCGGCAAGGGCGACGGGCTGTACCTGCCGATGGGTCAGAACAAGCCCACCCGTATGCAGGGCGCCTTTGTCACCGAGGACGAGATCGCGGCGGTCGTCCAGCACTGCAAGGACCAGATGGCACCCGTCTTCCGGGACGACGTCACCGTGGACACCAAGCAGAAGAAGGAGATCGACGAGGAGATCGGCGACGATCTCGACCTGCTGTGCCAGGCGGCCGAGCTGGTCGTCTCCACGCAGTTCGGGTCGACCTCCATGCTCCAGCGCAAGCTCCGGGTCGGGTTCGCGAAGGCGGGGCGTCTGATGGACCTGATGGAGTCCCGGGGCATCGTCGGACCGAGCGAGGGGTCCAAGGCTCGTGACGTTCTTGTGAAGGCTGACGAGCTGGACGGAGTGCTCGCGGTGATTCGCGGGGAGGCTTAGGGGGAGTCCGGAGCAGGTGCGGCCACCGATGTGCGATCGTGACTCACCCGTAAGGGATCATTGAGCAACCGTTTCCCTTCGGCGTACGTCAAGTTGAGGGAAGCGAAGAGCTGCTGCCCCACCATCGGCGTGTCCGGCCATTCCGATGGCGTACAAAGTCCCACCGCCCGCTTGCCCCACCCTTTCGTACCCCCCCTAGACTGAACCTCCAGCACAGGTGGCTTAAACGCTCGAAAGGCGCCCCCGTGTCCATCGGCAACTCCCCTGAAGACGAGCGTCCGTTCGAAGACGACCGGCAGGAAGCCCGCATCTCCGTCGGTCACGCCCTGAAACAGGCGCGGATCGCGGCTGGGCTGACCGTCGACGACGTCAGCAACGCCACCAGGGTCCGCATCGCCATCGTGCATGCCATCGAGGCGGACGACTTCGCCCCCTGCGGTGGCGACGTGTACGCCCGGGGCCACATCCGGACCCTGGCCAAGGCCGTCCACCTGGATCCGACCCCCCTTCTGGACCAGTTCGCCGCCGATCACGGTGGCGGGCGTCCGGCTCCGACCCCGGCCGCCCCGCTGTTCGAGGCGGAACGCATCCGCCCAGAGCGGCGCGGTCCCAACTGGACCGCGGCGATGGTCGCCGCGATCGTGGCCGTGATCGGCTTCGTCGGGTTCACCGCCTTCAAGGGCGGCGACGACGGCGGGACGGCACAGATCGCCGACGGCACCACGCCCGCCACCAGCACGTCGCCCACTCCCAAGTCCGACAAGACCACCAAGGACCCGAAGCCGACCCCGTCCGACAGCGCCATCGCGGCCGCGCCCCAGGACAAGGTGACCGTCCAGGTCAGCGCCGCCGACGGAAAGAGCTGGATCTCGGCCAAGGACCACAACGGACGCACCTTGTTCGACGGGCTGCTCCAGCAGGGCGACACCAAGACCTTCCAGGACAGCGAGAAGGTCAACCTCGTCCTCGGTGACGCCGGCGCGATCCAGCTGTACGTGAACGGCAAGAAGATCGACGACGACTGGCAGCCCGGTGCCGTGGAGCGCCTGACGTACACGAAGGGCGACCCGCTGGTCGGCTAGGGATCTGTTCGGTTCCGCCGCGAAGGGGTTGGCCAAGATCGGCCAGCCCCTTCGACATGGGGTGTCAGTGGGACGAAGTAGTCTTGAGCCCATGCCTGAACGCCGTACCGTCGCACTCGTCACCCTTGGCTGCGCCCGTAACGAGGTGGACTCGGAGGAGCTCGCAGGCCGTTTGGAGGCGGACGGCTGGGATCTCGTGGAGGACGCCGCCGACGCGGACGTCGCCGTCGTCAACACCTGTGGCTTCGTCGAGGCCGCCAAGAAGGACTCCGTCGACGCCCTCCTGGAGGCCAACGACCTCAAGGGGCACGGCAGAACCCAGGCCGTCGTGGCGGTGGGCTGCATGGCCGAGCGGTACGGCAAGGATCTCGCCGAGGCCCTGCCCGAGGCCGACGGAGTGCTCGGCTTCGACGACTACGCCGACATCTCCGACCGCCTGCAGACCATCCTGTCCGGTGGCATCCACGCCGCGCACACCCCGCGCGACCGGCGCAAGCTGCTGCCGATCAGCCCGGCCGAGCGCCAGGAGTCGGCGGCGTCCGTCGCCCTGCCCGGACACGGCCCGGCCGCCGAAGCCCCCGAGGTGGCTCCCGCGGATCTTCCGGAAGGCCTCGCCCCGGCCTCGGGCCCCCGTGCGCCCCTGCGCCGCCGTCTGGACGGTGCCCCGGTCGCCTCGGTGAAACTCGCCTCCGGCTGTGACCGGCGCTGCTCCTTCTGCGCCATCCCCTCCTTCCGAGGCTCCTTCATCTCCCGCCGCCCCTCGGACGTGCTGAACGAGACGCGCTGGCTGGCCGAGCAGGGAGTCAAGGAGATCATGCTGGTCTCCGAGAACAACACGTCGTACGGCAAGGACCTCGGCGACATCCGCCTGCTCGAGTCCCTCCTGCCCGAGCTCGCCGAGGTCGACGGCCTCGAACGCGTGCGCGTGAGCTACCTGCAGCCCGCCGAGATGCGGCCGGGCCTGATCGACGTGCTGACGTCCACGCCCAAGGTGGTGCCCTACTTCGACCTGTCCTTCCAGCACTCCGCCCCCGGTGTGCTGCGCGCGATGCGCCGCTTCGGCGACACCGACCGCTTCCTGGAGCTCCTGGACACCATCCGCGGCAAGGCCCCCGAGGCCGGCGTGCGCTCCAACTTCATCGTGGGCTTCCCGGGCGAGAGCGAGGCCGACCTCGCCGAGTTGGAGCGGTTCCTGAACGGCGCGCGACTGGACGCCATCGGCGTCTTCGGGTACTCCGACGAGGAGGGCACCGAGGCGGCGACGTACGACAACAAGCTGGACGAGGACGTCGTCGCCGAGCGGCTGGCGCATGTCTCCCGGCTCGCCGAGGAACTCGTCTCGCAGCGCGCCGAGGAGCGCGTCGGCGAGTCCGTGCACGTACTGGTCGAGTCGGTGGACGACGAGGGTGTCTACGGCCGTGGCGCGCACCAGGCGCCGGAGACCGACGGCCAGGTGCTGCTCACGAGCGGCGAAGGTCTGAGCGTCGGTCGTATGGTCGAGGCGAAGGTGGTCGGTACGGAGGGTGTCGACCTGGTGGCCGAGCCGTTGCAGGGCTCGCTCGCGTGTAGTGAGGAGGCGGGCAGATGACCGGAGTTCCGGCGTCCGCTGCGGGTGGCCCCTCCGCTGCGAAGGGCGGACCGGCGGGCGGGGTCTCGGGTGCCGCGTCCGGCGCGGCACCGAGCACTGCTTCGGACGCGGTCTCCGGTACGGCTGCCGAGGCCCGGGCGGGTGTAATCCCTGGCCTGGGTGTCGTCCCCGGGGCGGCTTCGGATGGCGGAGCCGACTCGGGCGCGAGGCCCGCGCGAGGCAAGAAGATCGCGGCCGCCGCCGTCAACCAGGCCAGTGTCTGGAACATCGCCAATCTGCTGACCATGCTCCGGCTGGTCCTGGTGCCCGGTTTCGTCGCGCTGATGCTGGCTGAGGGTGGGTACGACCCGGCGTGGCGGTCATTCGCCTGGGCGGCCTTCGCCGTGGCCATGATCACCGACCTGTTCGACGGGCACCTGGCGCGCACCTACAACCTCGTCACGGACTTCGGGAAGATCGCCGACCCCATCGCCGACAAGGCGATCATGGGAGCGGCGCTGATCTGTCTTTCCGGGCTCGGCGATCTCCCGTGGTGGGTGACGATCGTCATCCTCGGCCGGGAACTCGGGATCACCCTGCTGCGTTTCATCGTCATCCGGTACGGCGTGATCCCGGCGAGCCGTGGCGGCAAGCTCAAGACCCTCAGCCAGGGCATCGCCGTAGGGATGTACATCCTGGCGTTGACGGGGTGGCTGGCCACGGCGAGGTTCTGGGTGATGGCTGTGGCGGTCGTCCTGACCGTCGCGACCGGGGTCGACTATGTGAGACAGGCCATTGTGCTGCGCAGGCAGGGAATCGCCGAGCGCGAGGCGGCGTTGGAGGAGACGGAAGCGTGAATTCCCCGGCCGCCCAAGTGGTGCGACTACTCACTGTGAAGGGGCAGACGCTCGCGGTCGCCGAGTCGCTCACAGGTGGACTGGTTGCGGCGGAAATCACAGCGGCCCCGGGGGCGTCCCAGGCGTTCCGGGGTTCGGTGACCGCCTACGCCACCGAACTGAAGCATGAGCTGCTGGGTGTCGATGCCACCCTGCTGGCCCAGCGAGGTGCGGTGGATCCGCAGGTCGCGGCCCAGATGGCGGCCGGAGTGCGCAAGGCGCTCGGTGCCGACTGGGGCATCGCGACCACCGGAGTCGCGGGTCCGGAACCGCAGGACGGCAAGCCCGTCGGAACGGTCTTCGTGGCCGTCGAGGGGCCATCGGCGAATGCTTCCGCGACAGCCGGTGGCGAGAAAGTGACCGCGTTGCGGTTGAACGGCGACCGCGCGGAAATTCGTATGGAGAGTGTACGGAGCGTACTCGCACTGCTCCTGGAAGAGCTTACGAGCGAACAGACCGGGAATGAGCGGGCACAGGATACGGAACGGAACGGGGGGTTTTGATGTTTGCAGCCCTGAGTGAACACGACATCGCTCCCCGCACGGCCGCGGCGCAAGGCGGTACGGTGGGGCGTGAAGGATGCGGCTACGCGGTCCGAGGAGGGAGCCACCGATGATTCTGCTCCGTCGCCTGCTGGGTGACGTGCTGCGTCGGCAGCGCCAACGCCAGGGCCGTACTCTGCGCGAAGTCTCCTCGTCCGCCCGAGTCTCACTCGGCTATCTCTCCGAGGTGGAGCGGGGGCAGAAGGAGGCTTCCTCCGAGCTGCTGTCCGCGATCTGCGACGCGCTGGACGTACGGATGTCCGAGCTCATGCGGGAAGTGAGCGACGAGCTCGCCCTCGCCGAGCTGGCCCAGTCTGCTGCGGCCACGCCCAGCGAGCCGGTACCGGCAGCGGTGCGCCCGATGCTGGGTTCCGTCTCGGTCAAGGGTGTGCCACCGGAACGGGTGACCATCAAGGCGCCCAGCGAAGCGGTGGACGTCGTAGCGGCGTGACGCTCACGTCAGGTGTGCGCCGTCATGAGCTGACGGTGCGCTGAGGGAAGTGTGCGGGGCCCCGGACGGGCTTCTCCGAGTGATCTGGAGAGGCGCCGGTCGGGGTTTTCGTGCATTTTGGAGCAGTGGCCGTATCGGAGTGCGTGTGTGTGCCCTCGGTGCGCCCTGTCGGCGGGTGAGGCGGCGTTCTAGCGTCCGGGCTGGAGGTGGCTGCATGACGGGGCCGGGAGTGCGCCGGGGGTTGGCTCTCGGGCTCGGGGCACTGTGGTGGTGGGCCGTGGCGCGACTGGTGCTGGCTCCCGATGCCGGGGTACTCGAAGGAGCGGTCGCGGCCGGTGGGTGGGGGTTGAGCCTGCTGCCGGTGCACTGTGTGCCCAAGGCGCGGGCGGCGGGAGCCCTTGGTGCCGGGCGGTGGCGTCAGGCGTGGGGGGCGGGGAGAAGTGGCGGAGGGCGCGCGGTGGGGTCGGGTTCCTCCGGTGAACAGGGGCCTCCCGGTGGCGAGGACGGCCTCAGTGGGGATGCCGGTCCGCCTGAGTGAGCCGCACTGGTGGGGAGCGGCGGTGGGCTACCAGGGCATTGCCACCCCGCCGTTCGGGCGGAGGATCTGGCCCGTCGTGAAGGACGAGGCGTCCGAGGCCAGGTAGAGCACGGCGTGGGCGATGTCCTCCGGTTCGCCGACGCGGTTGAGTGGTGACAGGCGGGACATGAGCGCCTCGGTGTGGGCCTGAGCTTCCTCGTCGTGGCGTTCCGTCATGGGAGTGCGGATCCAGCCCGGGGCGACCGCGTTGACCCGGATGCCGTAGCAGCCGACCTCGGTGGCCAGGGTCTTCGTGAGCTGGACCACCGCCGCCTTGGCCGCGCCGTAGCAGAGCAGGCCGGGGCCGCCCGTGTCCACGGCGCCCGAAGCCATCGTGACGATGCTGCCCCTCGTCCTCCGGTCGAGCATCAGACGCGCCGCCTCCTGGCAGGCGTACAGCACGCCCTTGAAGTTGACGTTCAGCACGCGGTCGAGGTCCTCGTCCCTCGTCTCCAGGACCGGGCTGCTGTGCATGATCCCGGCGACCGCGGCCAGGACGTCCACGTGTCCGCAGGAGGCGATGGCGTGGTGGAGCTGTTCGCGGTCGGTGACATCGAGGGGGTGCGCGTGTGCGGAGCCGCCGGCGTCCTTGATCAGGGTCACCGTCTCGTGCAGGCCCTGCGCGTCGCGATCGGCGCAGTGCACGGTGGCGCCCGCCTCGGCGAGCAGGGCGGCGGATGCGCGGCCGATGCCGCTCGCGGCGCCGGTGACGAACGCGGAGCGCCCGGTGAGGTCGTACGCGCTGACGGCCATGGGGCGACGGTACGAGCGTTTCTGACGGATCGTCAATTGGTCGTACGGCGTGAGGTTCCGGGGTGGGTTCCGCTCGGTGCCCTGCGGTGCGGGCCGGGGCTCGGGGTCGGGCCGGTCTGGCAGGAGGGGCACCAGTACGTGGGGCGTTCGCGGGAACCGTCGCCCTGGTCGGCGATGCGGATGGAGGTGTGGCAGCGGAGGCAGGGGCGGGGGGCTCGGCCGTAGACGAAGAGGTCCTGGCCGCGGCGGCCAGTCGTGCTGCGGACCGGGCGGTCACGGTTGGCCTCCAGGAGCTTCTTGGCGAGCGTGGGCAGGTGCGCGGCACGGTCCGCGGGGAGTGCGCCGATGGGGAGCCAGGGGGTGGCGCCCAGCAGGAAGCAGAGCTCGCTCTTGTAGACGTTGCCGATGCCGGCGAGGTTTCGCTGGTCGAGGAGGGCCTCGCCGAGGGGGCGGGCGGGGTCCTTGAGGAGGTTCGCCAATGCCGTCTCCGGGTTCCAGTCCGGGCCCAGGAGGTCGGGGCCCAGGTGGCCGACCGCCTTGTCCTCGTCGGTGGTGCGAAGGAGTTCGAGGACGGGGAGGCGATAGCCGGCGGCTGTGCGGTCGGTGTTGCCGAGGATCGCGCGGATCTGGTGGGTGGGGCCGCCGGTCCAGCGCTGGTGGCCGGCGTACACCTTCCAGGAGCCGTCCATTCGGAGGTGGGAGTGGAGGGTCAGGCCGCCTTCGATGTGGGTGAGGAGGTGTTTGCCGCGGGGCGTGACGTCCAGGACTTCGCGGCCGGTGAGGTCGGTGGTGGCGTACTTGGGGACGCGGAGGTCGCTGCGGGTCAGGACCTTGCCGGCGAGGGCGTTGTGCAGGCGTCTTGCGGACTGCCAGATGGTGTCTCCTTCGGGCATGGTTCCAGGGTGGCACGGGGGTGGGGGCCTCGGCTTCGCCTTCGGCTGGGGCCACCCGCACCTGGGTGCTGGATCATGCGCGTAGGCGTAGGCCGCGTGGGGTGGCGATGAAGCCCGCCGATTCCAGGAGCGTGCCGATGGGGGAGGTCAGGGCCGACGTGCCGTTGACCCGTTCCACCGTGACTGTGCCGAGGGAACCGGCCTTGGCGGCTGTGGCGAGGGCTTCGGCCGCCGTGTGGAGGCGGGGGTCGTCGGTGGGGGTGGTGTCAGGCGCGGCGGGCCAGGCCAGGAGGGTCTTGCCGCCCCGTTCCATGTAGAGCGTGAGCTCGCCGTCGACCAGAACGACCAGGGAGCCTGCCTTACGGCCCGGCTTGTGGCCGGCCTCGGTCGGAGGGTCGGGCCAGGGGAGGGCGGCGCCGTAGGCGTTGGCGGGGTCGGCGGCGGCGAGGACCACGGCACGGCCGGCGTCGGAGGTGTTGCGACCGCGGCTGCTGTGGCCGGAGGCGTACGCGGGGGTGGCCTGCCAGTGCGGGGGAGTGGGGTGGGGCGGGTAGTCGCGTGGGGAGACGTACTCGTCGCGGGAGGAGGGCAGCGGAGAGCCGATCCCGGGTTCCGGGCTGCCGTTGTGGGTGGCTGTACCGGGGGAATCGAAAGCGCTGGTCCAGTCCCAGTCGTCGGCCGTCGGGTCTCCTTGCGCGGCGGCGGGACTGTGGGGGGCATCGGGGGGTGTGCCGGAGTCCCACGGGGCGGGAGCGGCGCTACCCGGAACGGGCTCGCCCCGGTTGCGGGCGTTGGACACCGCGCGGAGGCGGTCGACCGCGCCGTCCATGGCGAACTGGGCTGCGCCGAGGCCCTCCACGACGTAGCCGCGGCGGGCCTGGCCGCTGTCCTCGAAGGCGGAGAGGATGCGGTACGTCGCTGAGAAGCCGCCCTCCACACCCTCTGCCGCGACGGCTCCGCGGGTGACCACTCCGTGGCGGTCGAGGAGGGTGCGGGCCAGGGCGTGGGCGCGCACGGTCGGGTCGGACTCGCGCTGGGGGAGCAGGGACCAGCGGCCGGCGACCGTCGGTGGGCCGGTGCGGGAGGCGGGGCGGGCGGCGGCGGTCAGGGAGCCGTAGCGGCCGCGGGGGATCGTGCGTTTGGCGCGGTGGGCGGTGGAGCCCGCGGTGCGGCCGGAGCCCAGCAGAGAGCGCATGGGGGTGAGGGTGTCGTTGGTGAGTCGGCCGGACCAGGCCAGGTCCCATACGGCGTCGGCCAGTTGGGGGTCGGTGGCGTCGGGATGGGTGGTGGCGCGGACCTGGTCGGCGATCTGGCGGAAGAACAGGCCGTAGCCGCCGGAGAGGGCGTCTAGGACGGACTGGTGGATTGCTGTGAGCTCCAGAGGATGCGGCGGTGGCAGGAGGCGGGGGGCCGCGTCCGCGAGGTACAGGGAGACCCAGCCGTCCTTGCCGGGGAGTCCGCCCGCTCCGGCCCATACGATCTCCCCGGCGGCGGTGAGTTCGTCCAGCATGGCCGGGGTGTAGTTCGCGACGCGTGAGGGCAGTACGAGTTTCTCCAGGGCGGAGGCGGGCACGGACGCGCCCTGCAACTGTTCGACCGCGCGCACCAGTCCGTCGGTTCCGCGCAGGGAATGGCCCTTGCCGATGTGCTGCCACTGCGGCAGGAACTGGGCGAGGGCCGGTGGGGGCACCGGTTCGAGTTCGTGTCGCAGGGCGGCGAGGGACCGGCGGCGCAGGCGGCGGAGCACTGTCGCGTCGCACCACTCCTGTCCGATGCCCGCCGGGTGGAATTCCCCCTGTACGACGCGGCCGCTCGCGCCGAGGCGCTGCAGAGCGCCCTCGGTGACCGCCGTGCCCAGACCGAAACGGGCCGCGGCCGTCGCCGAGGTGAACGGGCCATGGGTGCGGGCGTACCGGGCGAGGAGGTCACCGAGGGGATCCTTGACCGGCTCGGTGAAGGCCTCCGGGACACCGACCGGCAGCGCTGTGCCGAGGGCGTCGCGCAGGCGCCCCGCGTCCTCGATCGCCGCCCAGTGCCCGGTGCCGGCGATGCGGACCTTGATGGCGCGGCGGGCTCCGGCGAGGTCCTGCGCCCACCGCGGCTCTGCGCCCCGCTCGGCCAACTCGGCGTCCGTGAGCGGTCCGAGGAGGCGGAGGAGGTCCGCGACGCCTTCGGCGTCCTTGACGCGGCGGTCCTCCGTGAGCCACTGGAGCTCCCGCTCCAGCTCGGTCAGTACCTCCGCGTCGAGCAGCTCGCGCAGCTCCGCCTGGCCGAGCAGCTCGGCCAGCAGACGGGAGTCCAGCGAGAGGGCCGCAGCGCGGCGCTCGGCGAGCGGTGAGTCGCCCTCGTAGAGGAACTGGGCGACGTAGCCGAACAGGAGGGAGCGGGCGAAGGGCGAGGGCTCGGGAGTGGTCACCTCGACCAGGCGGACCTTGCGGGACTCCAGGTCGCCCATCAGCTCGACGAGGCCGGGAACGTCGAAGACGTCCTGGAGGCACTCGCGAACCGCCTCCAGGACGATGGGGAACGATCCGAACTCGCTCGCCACCTGCAGCAGTTGAGAGGCGCGCTGACGCTGCTGCCACAGCGGGGTGCGCTTGCCGGGGTTGCGGCGGGGGAGCAGGAGGGCGCGGGCGGCGCACTCGCGGAAGCGGGAGGCGAACAGCGCCGAGCCGCCGACCTGATCGGTGACCATCCGGTCGACCTCGCCCTTGTCGAAGACGACGTCCGCGGCGCCTACGGGGGCCTGCTCGGCGTCGTACTCCGTACCGATCCTCGTCGGTTCCTGGTCGAGGAGGTCGAGGCTCATCAGGTCGGCGTCGGGCAGCCGCAGGACGATGCCGTCGTCGGCGTGCATGACCTGGGCGTCCATGCCGTAGCGCTCGGAGAGCTTGGCGCCGAGGGCCAAGGCCCACGGGGCGTGGACCTGGGCGCCGAAGGGGGAGTGGACGACCACCCGCCAGTCGCCGAGTTCGTCGCGGAAGCGCTCCACGACGATGGTGCGGTCGTCCGGGACGTGGCCGCAGGCCTCGCGCTGCTCGTCGAGGTAGGACAGCACGTTGTCCGCCGCCCACGCGTCCAGGCCGGCGGCGAGGAGACGGAGGCGGGCGTCCTCCTTGGGGAGCGAGCCGACCTCACGGAGGAACGCGCCCACCGCGCGGCCGAGTTCGAGCGGGCGGCCCAGCTGGTCGCCCTTCCAGAACGGGAGCCTGCCCGGGACGCCGGGGGCGGGAGAGACCAGTACCCGGTCTCGGGTGATGTCCTCGATGCGCCAGGAGCTGGTGCCGAGCGTGAAGACGTCGCCCACGCGCGACTCGTAGACCATCTCCTCGTCCAGCTCGCCGACCCTGCCGCCGCCCTTCTTGGGATCGGCGCCGGCGAGGAAGACACCGAAGAGACCGCGGTCGGGGATGGTGCCGCCGGAGGTGACGGCGAGGCGCTGGGCGCCGGGGCGACCGGTGATCGTGCCGGCGACGCGGTCCCAGACAACGCGGGGGCGCAGCTCGGCGAAGGCGTCGGAGGGATAGCGGCCGGCGAGCATGTCGAGGACCGCGGTGAAGGCGGACTCGGGAAGGGAGGCAAAGGGGGCCGCCCTGCGGACGGTGGCGAGAAGGTCGTCCAGTTGCCAGGTGTCCATCGCGGTCATCGCGACGAGCTGCTGGGCGAGCACGTCCAGGGGGTTGGCAGGGACCCTGAGGGACTCGATGGAACCGGTGCGCATGCGTTCCGTGACGACCGCCGCCTGGACCAGGTCGCCCCGGTACTTCGGGAAGACCACGCCGGTGGAGACGGCGCCGACCTGGTGGCCCGCGCGGCCGACGCGCTGGAGACCGGAGGCGACGGATGGGGGTGACTCGACCTGGACGACGAGGTCCACCGCGCCCATGTCGATGCCCAGTTCGAGGCTGGATGTCGCCACTACGGCGGGGAGTCGGCCTGCCTTGAGGTCCTCCTCGACCAAAGCGCGCTGTTCCTTGGAGACCGAGCCGTGGTGGGCTCGGGCGATGACCGGGGGTGCGCCCTGCGCCGCGCCGGAGCCGCCCATGAGTTCTGCCGGGGCGTGGTGTTCGTCCAAGGGCTCGCCGGTGGCGCGTTCGTAGGCGATCTCGTTGAGGCGGTTGCAGAGGCGCTCCGCGAGGCGGCGGGAGTTCGCGAAGACGATCGTGGAGCGGTGGGACTGGACCAGGTCGGTGATGCGCTCCTCGACGTGGGGCCAGATCGAGGGCCGTTCCGCGCCTTCGGAGCCGTCGGCGACCGGGGAGCCGCCCAGTTCGCCCAGGTCCTCCACCGGGACCACCACCGAGAGGTCGAACTCCTTGCCGGACTTCGGCTGGACGATCTCCACCTTGCGCTGGGGGGAGAGGTAGCGGGCGATCTCGTCGACCGGGCGGACCGTGGCGGAGAGGCCGATGCGGCGGGCCGGCTTCGGGAGGAGTTCGTCCAGGCGCTCCAGGGAGAGCGCCAGATGAGCGCCGCGCTTGGTGCCGGCCACGGCGTGGACCTCGTCGAGGATCACTGTCTCGATGCCGGTGAGCGCGTCCCGGGTCGCCGACGTCAGCATCAGGAACAGGGATTCCGGGGTGGTGATCAGGATGTCCGGGGGGCGGGTGGAGAGGGCTCGGCGCTCGGCGGGAGGGGTGTCGCCGGAGCGGATGCCCACCCTGACCTCGGGTTCGGGCAGGCCCAGGCGGACGGATTCCTGGCGGATGCCGGTGAGGGGGCTGCGGAGGTTGCGCTCCACGTCCACGGCCAGGGCCTTGAGGGGGGAGACGTAGAGGACTCGGCAGCGCTTCCTGGGGTCTGCGGGTGGGGGCGTGGAGGCGAGCTGGTCGAGGGCGGCCAGGAAGGCGGCCAGGGTCTTGCCGGAGCCGGTGGGGGCGACGACGAGTACGTCCGAGCCCTGTGCGATGGCCTGCCATGCGCCGGCCTGGGCGGTGGTGGGTGCGTCGAACGCCCCCGTGAACCAGCCGCGGGTCGCGGGGGAGAAGCCGTTCAGGGCTCGGTGTGCTGGGCTGACCATGCGTCCATCCTGCACCTGGGGACTGACAACGGGTGCCTGCGGCGGTTGGGCGGGGGTGGGGGGTGCCTGCGGCGGCCTGTGCGGGTTCGGTGGGGGCGGGCGTTTTGCGCAGTTCCCCGCGCCCCTATGTGCCTGCGGCGGCCTGCCTCGGTTCGGGGGGGGGTGTGTAG
>NZ_JBJDQL010000077.1:0-25217 GCF_044903305.1 Streptomyces sp. NPDC019531
GTCAAGACCGCACCGGGTGTGGTGATCCCCGACATCACCCTCGAACGCAACGTCTACACAACCTCCTCATGCGGCCTGTGCGGCAAAGCAAGCCTGGACGCCGTCCGCACGACCACCCACTGGCCAATAGCCGACACTCCCCCGCTCCATATCGACCCCGCCCTCCTCGCGAACCTCCCCGACCGGCTCCGCGCGGCCCAACGAGTCTTCGACCGGACCGGAGGCCTGCACGCCGCCGCCCTCTTCACCGAGACCGGCGAACTCCTCGACACACGCGAAGACGTCGGACGACACAACGCCGTCGACAAACTCATCGGCCGCGCCCTCCAGAACGGACACCTTCCCCTGTCCCGCGTAATCCTCCTGGTCTCGGGCCGAGCCTCCTTCGAACTGGCACAGAAAGCCGTCATGGCCGGGATTCCGATACTGGCAGCCGTATCCGCACCCTCCTCCCTGGCCGTCGACCTCGCCGCCGAAACCGGCCTCACCCTGATCGGCTTCCTACGCGGCCACTCCATGAACGTGTACGCGGGCGAACACCGGCTCACCCTGTCGGCCGCCACGGCGGCCCAGGGGTGACCGGCCTCACCGCATACACGACGGCGGGACCCCGACCGGCGGGGAGCGCCCCCTGCGCCCTCGGGGTCCCGCCTCAGTCGTATGCGGTCAGCACTTCTCCCGCAGCGAGTGCAGGTACGCGCTGGAGCGGCGGGCGAAGGTGAAGGACTCGGCGGGCTGGTCGTGCTCGGCCTGCCAGTGGTGGGCCAGGCGCTCGCCCCGCAGCCGGGTGACGGCGGAGATGAACTTCTGGTAGTCGATGTCGCCGTCGCCGACGTCGGTCATGCGATAGCCGTAGGTGTTCGACGGGTCGCTGACGCCGTCCTTGACGTGGAAGAGCGGGTAGCGGTGGGGCTGCCTGAGGACGTAGTTCAGGGGTTCGAAGGGGGCGGGGGTGCCGTCGGGCCGCTCGGAGAAGCGGAACTGTCCCGAGTACGCCCAGAAGATGTCCATCTCCAGGAACACCAGGTCGGGGTCGGTCTCCTTGAGCAGCACGTCGTAGAGACGGACCTTGGGGTTGTCGGTGGCGAAGGAGAACTCCTCGGAATGGTTGTGCTGGTAGAACTTCATGCCGCGTGCCTTCGCGGCGGCTCCGTAGGTGTTGAACTCCTCGGCGGCGCGCTTCCACGCGTCGACGGTCGAGCCGTAGCGGAAGGGTCCTGAGGCGGTGCCGATGTGCTTGAGGCCGAGGGCCTGGGCGTCGTCGAGGACCTTGGTGAGGTTCTGGGCGAAGGTGTAGGCGTTCGGGTCGTCGGAGTAGTAGCCGACGTGGCTGCCGATCGGGTTGAGGCCGTGGTCGCGGGCCAGGCGCTTGAGCTGGGCGAGGGTGATGGGCCCGGCGGAGCCCTGGGTGTAGCCGGCGAACTCGACCTCGTCGTAGCCGTACTTCTCCAACTCGGCGAAGACGGGTGCGAAGCCGAGGGTGGAGACCTTGTCGCGGAGGCTGTAGAGCTGGATTCCGAGGCGGCCGGGGGGCAGGACGGGGCGGCCGCGACCGTGACCGGTGATGCCGGCCGCGGTGGCGGATTCGGTGACGGATTCGGTGGTCGCGCCCGCGGGGGACGCCGCGGCGCCGACCAACGCGGCTGCGGTGGCGCCGGCGGCTACGCCGAGCATGCCTCGTCTGGTGAGGCGGTGGGTGAGTTCGGGGTCGGGCTGGGAGATGCGGCTCATGCCTGGAACTCCTCTGGTTCAAGGGGCGTTGTCAGTGGTGGGTGCTTCACTGGGGACCAGCCGGAGGAGACCGGTTGGGTGGGGCCGGTCAGCCGAGACCGGCGAGGTGGAGCATGAGTGACTTCACGTCGGTGGCCGCGATGCGGTCGCCGACGGCGCGGGGGGTGGAGCAGATGAGGAGCGGACCGTCGTCGTCGCTCTCGGGAAGGCGGCCGTGGCTGCCGAGAATAGGTGACGGGTCGAGGGGCACGACCGCCATGCGATAGCGCAGGCCGAGTTTCTTGCGGGCCAGCGCGGTGGCCGCCTTGACCTTGACGTAGGGGTCGAGCGGGTCCATGAAGAGTTCGGCCGGGTCGTAGCCGGGTTTGCGGTGGATCTCGACCAGCTGCGCGAAGTCGGGCGCGCGGTCGTCGTCGAGCCAGTAGTAGTACGTGAACCAGGCGTCCGGCTCCGCCACGGCGACGAGTTCGCCGGAGCGCGGATGGTCGAGGTGGTGGGCCTTCTTGCCCTCGTCGTCGAGGAGTCGCTCGATGCCCGGCAGGCCGTCGAGGGCGGCGCGGGTGGTGTCCAGGTCCTCGGGTCGGCGCACATAGACGTGGGCGATCTGGTGGTCGGCGACCGCGAAGGCTCGGGACGCCATCGGGTCGAGGTACTCCATGCCGTCCTGGGTGTGCACTTCCAGGAGTCCGGCGCGGCGCAGGGCGCGGTTGATGTCGACGGGACGGTCCGCGCGGGTGATGCCGTACTCGGACAGCGCGACGACGGTACGGCCTTGCGTGCGGGCGTCGTGAAGGAGCGGGGCGAGCGCCCGGTCCAGGTCGGCGGCGGCTTTCAGGGAGCGTGGGTCGTCGGGGCCGAAGCGTTGCAGGTCGTAGTCGAGGTGAGGGAGGTAGCAGAGCGTCAGGTCGGGGCGGCGGGTGTCCATGATGTGGCGGGTGGCGTCGATGATCCACTGGCTGGAGACCAGGTCCGCACCGGGGCCCCAGAAGTGGAAGAGGGGGAAGGTGCCGAGTTTCTCGGTGAGTTCGTCGTGCAGGGCCGGGGGCCGGGTGTAGCAGTCGGGTTCTTTGCGGCCGTCGGCGTAGTAGACGGGGCGGGGGGTGACGGTGAGGTCGGTGTCGGCGCCCATGGCGTACCACCAGCAGATGTTGGCGACGGTGTAGCCGGGGTGGGCGCGGCGGGCGGCGTCCCAGAGTTTGTCGCCGGCGACCAGTCCGTTGTGCTGGCGCCACAGGAGTACGTCGCCGAGCTCGCGGAAGTACCAGCCGTTGCCGACGATGCCGTGTTCGGAGGGGTGGGTGCCGGTGAGGAAGGTGGACTGGGCGGCGCAGGTGACGGCGGGCAGGACGGTGCCGAGCGGGGCGTGGGAGCCGGACTGGGCGAGGGACTTGAGGTGGGGCATGTGGTGCAGGAGACGGGGGGTGAGGCCTACGACGTCGAGGACGAGGAGAGGGGTCGGTCCCGTGTCGGGGGGCTGTTGGCTCATGGCAGCTCCTTGAGGCCGAGGTCGGTCAGCAGGTCGCGGGCGAGGGTGAGTTCGGCGGCGATGCCGTCGGCGAGCTGGGCGCGGCCGCGGGGGCGGAGTGCGGGTGGGAGGGTCTGCCAGGTGTAGGTCTCGACTTCCAGGTGGCGGGTGAGCGGGTGCGGGCCGCCGACGAGCCGGGTCAGGGCGGCCTTCAGGACGGGGAGCGTGGAGGTGAGGGGTGCGGCGGGGGCCGCGTGCAGCGGGACGTGGAAGTGGGAGCGCCAGGGTGCCGCGTCGGGCAGGGCGTCGCCGGCGAGGGCTTCGCCGAGGTCGTCGGTGCCGCGGAGTCCTGCGGCGGTGGCGGTGCGGGTCTGGTGCAGGAAGCGGGGCTCGTCGAAGGCGGCGAGTGCGTCGCGGACCTCGGGGAGGTGGGGGTGTTCGGCGTGCAGGGCGGCTGAGAGCTGGGACTTGACGACGGGGACGCAGGCCGTGATGAGCGCGTCCAGGGCGGTGTGCGGGTCTTCGAAGGACGTGGCGAGGTGGCAGGTGTCGACGCAGATGCCGATGCGGTCGTGGGCGATCGCGGTCAGCGGGGCGATGGCGTCGCCGGTGGTCTCGATGACGCAGCCGGGTTCCGGTTCCAGGGCGACGCGAATGGAGCGGCCGGTCAGTTCCTGGAGGGTGTCGAGACGTTCGGCGAGGGTGAGCAGGGCGGTGCGAGCCTTCTCGGCGTTTGCGTTGTCGTAGCCGGTGCGCCAGGCGAGCGGCAGGGTGGAGATGCTGCCGTCGGTGACGTCGTCGGGCAGGAGTCCGGCGAGGACGTGGGCCAGGGCGGTGGTGTGGTCGAGGCGTTCGGGGTCGGTCCAGTCCGGTTTGTAGACGCGGTACTTGACCTTTTCGGCGCCGAAGCCGTCGTAGGGGAAGCCGTTGAGGGTGACGACTTCGAGGCCGCGGCGGTCCAGTTCGGTGCGCAGATCGCGCAGCGCGGAGGGGTCGCTGACCAGGGCGTGGGCGGCGTCGCGGGCGAGCCACAGGCCGATGCCGAGGCGGTCGCGGCCGAGGCGGCGGCGGACGGGTTCGCAGTGGTCGCGGAGTTGGGCGAGGACGCCGTCGAGAGTTTCGGCGGGGTGGACGTTGGTGCAGTAGGCGAGGTGGAGGGTGGTGCCGTCGGGGTGGCGGAAGCGCATGGCTCACGCCCCGCCACGGAGGATGGAGTTGCCCTCGTGGGTGGTGTCCGTGGCCGTGACGTCGAGGTTCAGGCGGCCACTGAGGCCGTAGAAGGCAACAGGGTTGCGCCACAGCACCCGGTCGACGTCGTCCTCGGTGAAGCCCTGGGCCAGCATCAGGTCGCCGACTCTGCGGGTCTTGAGGGGGTCGCTTCGGCCCCAGTCGGCGGCGGAGTTCACCAGGACCTGTTCGGGGCCGTAGGCACGCAGGATCGCGACCATCCGTTCCTCGTCCATCTTGGTGTCGGGATAGACGGAGAAGCCGAGCCAGCAGCCGCTGTCCTTGGCCTCCTTGACGGTGGTCTCGTTGAGGTGGTCGACCAGGACCCGTTCCGTCGGCAAGGCGGACTCGCGGACGACGTCGAGGGTGCGGCGCAGACCGGCGAGCTTGTCGCGGTGCGGGGTGTGGACGAGCGCGGGCAGTTCGTGGTCGGCGGCGAGCTGGAGTTGTGTGGCGAGGGCGGTGTCCTCGGCGGGGGTCATGGAGTCGTAGCCGATCTCGCCGACGGCGACGACCTGGTCCTTGACGAGATAGCGGGGCAGCGCGTCGAGGACGGGGACGCAGCGCGGGTCGTTGGCCTCCTTGGGGTTGAGGGCGAGGGTGCAGTGGTGGGCGATGCCGTACTGGGCGGCGCGGAAGGGTTCCCAGCCCAACAGGGAGTCGAAGTAGTCGAGGAAGGAGGCGGGAGAGGTGCGGGGCTGGCCCAGCCAGAAGGCCGGCTCGACGACGGCGCGCACTCCGGCGGTGTGCATGGCCCGGTAGTCGTCGGTGGTCCGTGACGTCATGTGGATGTGGGGGTCGAAGATGCGCATCAGGACTCCTTGCCGTGAGCGCCGGCGCGGTCGCTCCGACCGTGGTCGGGGGCCGGAGCTGGTGGGGTGGCCGTGGGGTCGGTCAGGGTCAGGACGCGGTGCAGGTCGGGGGGCACCGGGCGGCCTGCGGCGGTGCGTTCGGCGGCGTAGTCGCCGAGCATGCGGGCGAGTTCGGCGTCCGCGCGGGCCCGTCGGTCCAGGTCGGCCACCTCTGTCACGGGCACGCCGGTGAACAGGCACTTCAGGACGGCGTGGCGCCAGTGGTGGGCGTCGAGGTGGCGGGCGGCGTAGGGGCCGACGGCGGCGGCCAGGAGCCGGGTGTCGTTGGTGCGCAGGGCGTCCTCGACGAGCGGGAGGGCCTGCGGGCCGGGCACGAGGTGGGGCAGGGCGTACAGGACGGCGCGGCGTTCGGCGGCGGTGCCCTGGGCGTAGACGCGGGTGAGGGCGTCGGTGTCGGCGCGGGCCGCGTGCAGGATCAGGATGCGGACGGCGTCGGCGTGTTCGGGGCCGCAGCGGCGTCCGGCTTCGGCGAGGCGTAGCTCCCACACGGAGATGGGGCCGTGGGCGCCGGGATGGGCGGCGGCCTCGTCGAGGGCTTGGTCGAGCCAGGCGCGGGCGGTGCCGCCGAGGTGGGTGGCGAGGTGGCTGTGCAGGGTGGCCGGCGGGGTGCGGGCGAGGGTGGTGCCCGGGGTGTCCGCCGTGGAGGTTGCCTGGTGGGCATGGGGGTGGGTCATGGAGTGCTTCCTTGTGAGAGCGCCTCTGCCTGACGGAGGAACGGGAGGGAGAGTTCGGCGAAGTGGGGGCCCGCGTGGGAGTGGCGGGGCAGTTCGACGACGGTCAGGCCCTGGTAGCCGGTGTCGGCCAGGGCGGCGAGGACCGGCGGGAAGTCGATGTCGCCGTCACCGAAGGGGAGGTGTTCGTGGACGCCGCGGCGCATGTCCTCGATCTGGACGTGGCGCAGCCAGGGACCCGCGGCACGGACGCAGTCGGCGGGCGGCAGGGGTTCGAGGCACTGGCAGTGGCCGATGTCGAGGGTGAGGCCGAGGGCCGGCGGGTCGCCCAGGATGGTGCGGAGGTGGTGGAAGTCGGCGAGGCCGGCGAGGAGGTGGCCCGGTTCGGGTTCGACGGCGAGGGGGATGCCGGCGGTGGTGGCGGCGTCCAGGACGGGGGTGAGGGACTCGGCCAGGCGTTTCCACGCCGTGTCCGGGTGGGTGTCCGGCAGAGTGATGCCGCTGAAGCAGTGCACGGCGTGCGCGCCGAGGTCGGCGGCGATCTGTACGGCACGGACCAGCAGGTCGACGCGGCGGGCGCGGTCGTCCGGGTCGGGGTCGAGCAGGGAGGGACCGTGTTTGCGGCGGGGGTCGAGCACATAGCGGGCGCCCGTCTCGATGGTGACCGTGAGGCCGAGCGTGTCGAGGCGGTGTGCGAGGTGGCGGGTGCGGGCGGCGAGGTCGGGGGCGAGGGGGTCGAGGTGCATGTGGTCGAGAGTCAGTCCGAGGCCGTCGTAGCCGAGGTCGGCGAGCAGGGTGAGGGCGTCGTCGAGGCGGAGGTCGGCGAGGCCGTTGGTGCCGTAGCCGAAGCGGATCGGGGGGACGCCGGGTACTTGGGCGGGCAGGGGTGAGGCGGGTCCGTTCGGCTTCGCCACCCCGCTCGCCGTCACGGCTGCGTTCCCGGGCGACCGCGACCGGCGGGGCCACGGCTGTCAGTGCGCCTCGCCGTGCCGTCATGGCCCGCACTCAGCGCATGACCGTCGGCCGGCCCGGGGGCAGCGCCGCCGGTGCCGTCCGTGCCCGGAGCATCGGCGAGACCGTCACCGTGCTGTCTCCCGTCATCGCCCGAACCAGGAACACCACCGCCGGCCCCATCCGTGCCCGAAACAACAGCGAGACGGTCACCGTGCTGTCTCCCGCCATCGCCCGGCACAGCTCCGGGGTGCTCGGCCCGGAGACTCTCCGCGAATCCGGTGAGCGCCGCGTACTGCTCCCCCAATGCCGACGGGCCCTTCCCGACCGGGTCCTTGAAATAGAAGCCCAGTTCGCTCAGCGTGCCGGACAGGCCCCGCTCATGGGCGCGGGCGACCAGGCGGGCCAGGTCGAGGATCAGGGGTGCGGCGAGGGCGGAGTCGCAGCCCTGCCAGGTGGTCTGGAGGACCATGCGGGTGCCGAGGAAGCCGTCGAAGGCGATGTGGTCCCAGGCGGTCTTCCAGTCGCCGAGGGCGGGGACGTCATCGATGTGGACCTCGCCCTCGGGGGTCGTGCCGAGGGTGTCGGCCAGGACGCGCTCCTTGCCTGCGTTCTTCGCCGCGGCGGCCGCGGGGTCGGCCAGCGAGGCTCCGTCTCCGCCGCCGAGGAGATTGGTGCCGGACCAGGCGCGGACGGTCAGGGCGCGTTGGGTGAACATCGGGCCCAGCACGGACCGGAGCAAAGTCTGGCCGGTCTTGCCGTCGCGGCCCGCGTGGGGCAGTCCGGAGGACTTGGCCGGTCCGGTGAGAGCGGGGTGGTGCAGGCCGGTCGACGGGGTGAAGTTGACGTACGGGCAGCCGGCTCGTACGGCCGCGGCCGCGTACAGGGAGCTCGGGGGGAGCCCGTCGCCGGTGGGCGGGGGCTCGGTGGAGGCCACGTTCACCACGACCGCGCGTGTCAGCCGACACCGTCGTACGAAGGACCGTATGTCCGTGGTGAACGCGGCGATCAGGTCCTCCTCGGTCCGGGTGTCGCCGGGGAGGGGGCCGCCGGGTCTGATCTCCCGTTCCGCGACGGTGAGTTCGGCGGTCACGGCGGTCGGCAGGCCGTGGGGCAGGACGCCGCCCGCCGCCAGGGCCTCCGCACGCTTGGGCAGGGGGCAGTCCACGGTGTCGTGGCCGCCGAAGACCAGGGAGGACAAGGCCGGCAGGCCGCTCTCGGCGAAGGGTGGTGTCTCGGTGACCAGGCCGGTCGGCGGATGCAGGCCCGCTGTCATGGCGGCGCAGCCCGCGACGACCGTCGTGGCGACGGAACCGCGGGCTCCGATCAGCCAGACGCCGACCCGCGGGACGGAAACGGACGCGGACATGGGCGGCCTCCTTGTCGAGCGCGTGGTACGCGGACCCTCGTGGTGAGGGGAAGAAGACGGCGGGCGGAGGTCCGGCGTCCCCCGCCCGCCGCCGCTCAGTCGCCCTTGGCGGGCAGTTCCTTGATCCGGATGTCGCGGAAGGACACCTGGTCGTCGGCTCCGTGGTTCTGGATGCCGACATGCCCGTCACGCAGGCTGCGGGCCGGATCGGTGTTGGTGAAATCGTTGATCTTCACGCCGTTGAGAAAGACGTGCAGGCGTTCGCCCTCCACGCGGATCTCGTACGTGTTCCACTCCCCCGGCGGGTTCAGCGCACGGTCGCGCTTGTTCAGGTCGGCGGAGCGGAAGCCATAGACGGAACCGGTCGTCTTCTCCGGTACGTCGGTGGCGTCGATCTGGATCTCGTAGCCGTTGTTTACGGCGGACCAGGGGTCGTCGGAGGGCGGGAAGCCCACGAACACACCGGAGTTGTCGTCTCCCGACGGACCGGCCATCCTCCAGTCGAGCTTCAGGGAGTACGACGAGAAGCCGGACGCGGTGTACCAGAGCATCCCCATACCGCCGGCCGACGTGAGCGTGCCGTCGTCGGACAGGGCGAAGGAGCCCGGGCCCGCCTGCTTCCAGTTGCCCAGTGAGTCGGCCGTGCCGTCGAAGAGTGGACGGTATCCGTTCTCCGGTCGGCAGTCGGCTCGGGCGTCGCCGATCGCATACCGGATCCCGCCCAGCAGGTGGCTACGGAATGCCGGATCCGCGTACGACTCCTTCGTATGGCCGAAGCCGGTGTAGAAGGCGCGGCCTCCTTGGTAGTTCTGGCACCAGGCGATCGGATGGTCGCCGTTCATCGTGCCGCCGCTGTACGAGGACTCGTCGAGGGAGGCCAGGACATGCACCCGGTCGCGGGGGTTGGAGCGGTAGTTGTACCACTCGTCGGTCCGGTTCCACGTCCTCGACAGCCCTGACGTGGACGGGTGGGCCCGGTCCTCGACCAGCACGGTGGCGGGCTGGATCGCCGGGTGCGACTGGAACCAGGCGCCGACGAGGCCGCCGTAGAACGCCCAGTCGTACTCGGTGTCGGCGGCCGCGTGGATGCCGACGTATCCGCCGCCGCCCCGGATGTAGCCCTCGAAGGCCCGCTGCCCAGCGGGGTCGAGGACGTCTCCGGTGGTGGACAGGAAGACGACGGCGTCGTAGCGGCGCAGGTTGCGTGGCGTGAACGCGGCCGCGTCCTCCGTCGCGTCGACAGTGAAGCCGCCGCTCGCGCCCAGTTCCCGTACCGCCGCGACTCCTTCGGGGATCGAGTCGTGCCGGAAGCCGGCCGTCTTGGAGAAGACCAGCACCCGTTCGCTGTCCGCGGAGTGTGACGCGGCGGGTTGGGACACGCAGCCGAGGAGCAGGGCGGTGCCCACAACTGCCGTTGTCCATCGTCCAGTTGTGTTCATTCGAGGCGCTCCTTTCAGCCGGTGGTGAAGGTGAAGTCGTCCACGTCGAACAGCGCGCCGGTACCGGCTCCCTTGAAGACCAGGTAGAGCGTGGTGGTGCCCCTGGGGGCGCGGGACAGGTTGGCGGTGATGTCCTGGAAGGTCTCCCAGCCGCCGGTCACCGGGACGGTCGCCTTGCCGAGCAGGGTGCCCGTCGAGGACCCCGCACGGATCTCCAGCGTGCCGCCGGTACCGCCCGAAGAGATGCGCGCCGAGAGGGACTTGGCGTTGCTGAGGACGTACGGCGTGAAGGAGATCCAGTCGCCGTCGCTGATGTCGCCGACCGTGTTGCCGCCGTGTGCGGTGTCCTTGGCGATGATCGAGACGCCCGAGCCGGTGCCGAAGTGTTCGGCCTGGCGGTGCCTGGGCTGCAGGACGCTCTGGTCGTGGTTGGTGAGCGGGGCCTGGCCGCCGCCACCGTTGTCGGTGTACTCGGCGTCCATCACGCCGAAGATGTTGGCGTCCTCGTCGTGGCCGCCGTCGGCGCTGGTCTGGATGGTGCCGGTGCAGCCGTTGGCGGAGGTGACGGGGTGGCCGTGGCTGTCGTGGCCGAGGACGAAGGTGACCTTGACCTTGGTGCAGTCGATGGACCGGCCGTCCTCCGGATCGCTCACGCGCACCGTGAACGGGATCGTGTCTCCGAAGCTGAACAGCTGGCCGTCCCGCGGGAGTTCGAGTGTCACCTTGGGCGCGGTGTTGCCGACGACGATCTGCACGCTCGCGCTGCCGGTGCGGCCGGAGGTGTCCTTCGCGGTGAGGGTGGCGGTGTAGGTGCCGTTCTTCTTGTACTTGTGCGTCGGGTCGGCCGCCGTGGACGTGCCGCCGTCGCCGAAGTCCCAGTTGTACGTGAGGGTGTCGCCGTCCTGGTCGCTGGTGCCCTCGGAGGAGAACCGCACCTTCAGCGGCGCCTGTCCGGACGTACGGTCGGCTGCCGCCTGGGCGACCGGCGAGTGGCCGTCGGTGGCGTTCTCGATGCGGTACAGGGCCGAGTTCTCGTCGCCGCCGAACCAGGAGACGCCGTAGTCCAGGACGTACAGGGCGCCGTCCGGTCCGAAGGCCATGTCCATCACCTGGGTGCCGGTCCACGGGATGTCGTTGATCGACTGGACCGTGCCGTCGGTGTCGCTGGTGATCCGCTTGATCCAGCGGCGGCCGAACTCCCCGGCGAAGAAGTCGCCGTCGTAGGCCTCGGGGAACTTCACGGGCGAGTCGAGCGAGGCGTCGTAGTGGTAGACCGGGCCGCCCATCGGGGACTCGGAGCCGCTGCCGAACTCCGGTACCGAGGCGCCGTCGTAGGGAATCCAGGCGGCTTGCGCCGGGGGAAGGTCGGTGAGGCCGGTGTTGTGCGGGGAGTTGTTCTTCGGGGCGGCGCAGTCGAAGGAGGCGCCGGAGGTGCCGGTCGCGAAGTCGTAGTCCACGTAGGCGTCGTTGTCGCCGGTGCAGTACGGCCAGCCGAAGTTGCCGGGGCCGGTCACCCGCGCGAACTCGACCTGACCGGCCGGGCCGCGAGCGGGGTCGGCGGCGCCTGCGTCGGGGCCGTAGTCGCCGACGTGGACGATCCCGGTCTCCTTGTCGACGCTGAAGCGGAACGGGTTGCGGAAGCCCATGGCGTAGATCTCGGGCCGGGTCCTGTCCGTGCCGGGCGCGAAGAGGTTGCCGTCGGGGATGGCGTAGGAGCCGTCGGCGTTCACCTTGATGCGCAGGAGCTTGCCGCGCAGGTCGTTGGTGTTGCCGGAGGTGCGCTGGGCGTCGAAGACAGGGTTGCGGTTCGCGCGTTCGTCGATGGGGGTGAACCCGTCGGACTGGAAGGGGTTGGAGTCGTCGCCCGTCGACAGGTACAGGTTGCCGGCCGCGTCGAAGTCGATGTCGCCGCCGACATGGCAGCAGATGCCACGGGTCGCCGGGATGTCGAGGATCTTCGTCTCGCTCGCGGTGTCGAGGGTGCCGTCGGTGTTCAGGACGAACCGGGAGAGCCGGTTGACGCCGTCGAAGGGCGCGAAGTCGGCCGGGGTGCCGGTCTCGGGGGCGTCGCCCGCCGGGGTGTTCAACGGGGGTGCGTAGTAAAGGTAGATGAAGCGGTTGGTGGCGAACTGCGGGTCGACACCGACGCCTTGGAGGCCTTCCTCGTCGTGGGAGTAGACGTCGAGCTTGCCCGCGAGCCGGGTGTTGCCGGCCGCGTCGGTGATACGGAGTTCGCCGTCGCGTGAGGTGTGCAGGACCGAGCGGTCCGGGAGGACGGCGAGCGACATGGGCTCGCCGACCTCCGGTTCGCCTTTGGCGAGGGTGACCTGCTGGAAGTCCTCGGCGGCGGCCGCGGGGGCTGCTCCCGGGTCGGCTACGGCTGCGCCGGCCTGGGGAGCGGTGAGCGTGAGGGTCGCGCCGGCCAGCAGTGCTCCGCTGAACAGCGCGAGGGCCTTGCGGAAGGTGAGGCGCCCTCTGTGGGTCTCGGATCTGTTGGTGCTGTCGTTCCCGTGCACGGATGCCTCCAGAATGGGGCCGGTTGTACGGGGGGGGTGCGTGCGCCGGGATGCGCCGTCATCCCGGAGGGTCAGAAGAAAGCTCAGTTGCCGAACGCCGCGTCGAACGAGGCCGACGGCGGCTCGAAGTCGTACGCCTTGAGTCGCTTGAGTGCCTCGGGCGCGCCCTGGAGGCGGTCCATGCCGGCGTCCTCCCACTCGACCGAGATCGGGCCCTGGTAGTCGATGGAGCGCAGCATGCGGAAGACGTCCTCCCAGGGGACGTCGCCGTGGCCCGCGGAGACGAAGTCCCAGCCGCGACGCGGGTCGCCCCAGGGCAGATGGGAGCCGAGGCGGCCGTTGCGGCCGTCGAGGCGCTTGCGGGCCTCCTTGCAGTCGACGTGGTAGATCCGGTCGCGGAAGTCCCACAGGAAGCCGACCGGGTCGAGGTCCTGCCACACGAAGTGGGAGGGGTCGAAGTTCAGCCCGAAGGCGGGCCGCCCGCCAACTGCCTCCAGGGCACGGCGAGTTGTCCAGTAGTCGTAGGCGATCTCGCTCGGGTGGACCTCGTGCGCGAACCGCACGCCCTCCGCGTCGAACACGTCGAGGATGGGGTTCCAGCGCTGCGCGAAGTCCTCGTAGCCGCGCTCGATCATCGACTCGGGGGCGGGCGGGAACATGGCGACCAGGTGCCAGATGGCGGAGCCGGTGAAGCCGATGACGGTGTCGACGCCGAACGCGGCCGCGGCACGCGCGGTGTCCTTGATACGGTCCGCCGCGCGCCGGCGTACCCCTTCGGGGTCTCCGTCGGCCCACACCTCGCGCGGCAGGATGGCCTGGTGGCGTTCGTCGATGATGGCGTCGCACACGGCCTGGCCGACCAAATGGTTGGAGATCGCCCAGCACTTGAGGCCGTACTTGTCGAGCAGCGCGTGCCGGGAGTCCAGATAGGACGGGTCCGCGAGCGCCTTGTCGACCTCGAAGTGGTCGCCCCAGCAGGCGAGTTCGAGTCCGTCATAGCCGAAGTCGCGGGCGAGTCGGCAGACCAATTCGAGGGGGAGGTCGGCCCACTGACCGGTGAAGAGCGTGAAGTGTCGCGGCATGGCTCGGGCCCTCCTCAGACGGCGATCGGTGTGTAGACGGAGTTCTTCTCGGCGCTCTCCTCCACGGCCGCGAGCACTCTTTGGACCTGGAGGCCGTCGGCGAAGGAGGGTTCGGGGCGGCTGCCCTCGGCGATCGCGTGGACGAGGTCGCGGGCCTGGTGGACGAAGGTGTGCTCGTAGCCGAGGCCGTGGCCCGGCGGCCACCAGGCGTCCAGGTACGGGTGGTCGGGTTCGGTGACGAGGATGCGGCGGAAGCCGGCGTGGGCCCCGGGTTCGGTACCGTCGTGGTAGACGAGTTCGTTGAGACGCTCCAGGTCGAAGGCCAACGAGCCGCGCTCGCCGTTGAGTTCGATGCGCAGGGAGTTCTTGCGGCCGGTGGCGTAGCGGGTGGCCTCGAAGGAGGCGAGGGCGCCGGAGGTGAAGCGGCCGGTGAAGAGGGCGGCGTCGTCCACGGTGACCTGGCCGGTGCCGGTGCCGGTGCCGGAGACGGCGGACAGGCCTTTCACGGCGCCGGCCAGCGGCCGCTCCCGTACGAAGGTCTCCGTCAGCGCGGACACTCCGGCCAGCGGCTCTCCGGCCAGATACTGCGCCAGGTCGACGATGTGGGCGCCCAGGTCACCGAGCGAGCCCGAGCCGGCCAGTTCCCTGCGCAGTCGCCAGGTGAGCGGGAACTCCGGGTCCACGAGCCAGTCCTGAAGGTATGTCACCCGGACGTGCCGCAGGGTTCCGAGCCGTCCCTCGGCGACCATCCGGTGGGCCAGCGCGGTGGCGGGCACCCGGCGGTAGTTGAAGCCGACCATCGCCAACTGACCCCGACCGTAGGCCTCTTCGGCGGCGCGCGCCATTACCTGGGCCTCTTCGACGGTGTTGGCGAGGGGTTTCTCGCACAGCACGTGCTTGCCCGCGGCGAGAGCGGCGACGGCGATCTCGGCGTGGCTGTCGCCGGGTGTGCAGATGTCGACGAGGTCGACGTCGTCGCGCTCGATCAGGGTCCGCCAGTCGGTCTCGGCCGCCGCCCAGCCGTGCCGGTCGGCGGCCCGGCGCACGGCGTCCGCGTTACGGCCGCAGATCGCGGTGAGCACCGGGCGGCGGGGCAGGTCGAAGACGCGTCCGACGGTCCGCCAGCCCTGGGAGTGGGCGGCGCCCATGAAGGCGTAGCCGACCATGCCGACCCGTAGCGGCGGCTTCCCGGCCTCTTCTGACTGCTGCGGCTGTGCCATGCGCGATGTCCTCCTCGTCGTCGTGGCGCGGTGGGGGGTGCAGCCCGGTCCGTCGACGTACCGGACTCCTGGTGGCGGACGCCTCACTTGAAGCCGGTGGACATGTACTGGTCGACGTTGGTCTTGTCGACGACGGCCGAGTAGAGGGTCAGGGAGGCCGGGATCTCGAACTCGGCGAGGCCGCTCACCCCCTTGGACTGGCCGAGGGCGCGGGCGAGGTCGATCGCGGAGGCGGCCATGGTCGGCGGGTAGAGGACGGTCGCCTTGAGGACGCCGTTGTCCTGCTTGATGGCCTGGAACGCGGACAGCGCGCCCGCGCCGCCGACCATCAGGAAGTCGTCGCGTCCGGCCTGGTCGATGGCGCGCAGGGCGCCCACGCCCTGGTCGTCGTCGTGGTTCCACAGTGCGTCGAAGTTCGGCTGGGCCTGCAGGAGCTGGGCCATCTTGGCCTGCCCGGACTCGACGGTGAACTCGGCGGCCTGGCGGGCCACCTTCTTGACGTTCGGGTAGTTCTTCAGGGCGTCGTCGAAGCCCTGGGTGCGCTGCTGGGTGAGTTCCAGGTTGTCGAGTCCAGCCAGTTCGATGACCTTGGCGTTCGACTTCCCCTTGAGTTTCCCGCCGATGTAGTGCCCGGCGTTGAGGCCCATGCCGTAGTTGTCGCCGCCGATCCAACAGCGGTACGCCTGCGGGGTGTTGAAGATCCGGTCGAGGTTGACCACCGGTATCCCGGCCCGCATGGCCTTGAGTCCGACCTGGGTGAGGGCCTTGCCGTCGGCGGGCAGGACGACCAGGACGTCGACCTTCTTGTTGATGAGGGTCTCGATCTGGCCGATCTGCGCCGCCGTGTCGTTGGAGCCCTCGGTGATCTCCAGGGTGACGTCCGAGTACTTCTTGGCTCGGTTCTTGGCGTTGTCGTTGATGGCATTGAGCCAGCCGTGGTCGGCCTGCGGTCCCGCGAAGCCGATGGTGACCTGCTTGCCGGGCGAGTCGGCGGCGGCCGGCTGGTCGTTCGAGGCCGGTTCGTCGTCGCTGGAGTCGTTGCTGGTGCAACCTGCGAGGAGGGCACCGGCTCCGGCGGCGGCGGTCCCGAAGAGCAGCCCTCTGCGACTGGTGAAGCGGCTCATGTGCTGTGGCATGACGGTGAACCCTTTCCTCAGGTCGTGCTCGTGGTACGGCGCTGGACCAGCACGGCGGCGACGATGATCGCGCCCTTGGCGATCTGCTGGACGTCGCTCTGCAGGTTGTTCAGGGCGAAGATGTTGGTGATCGTGGTGAAGATCAGGACTCCGAGCACGGAGCCGGTGATGGTGCCACGCCCTCCGCTGAGCAGGGTTCCGCCGATGATCGCGGCGGCGATGGCGTCGAGTTCGTAGAGGTTGCCGTTGGTGTTCTGGCCGGAGCCGGACAGGATGATCAGCAGGAAGGCGGCGATGCCGCAGCACAGTCCGGACAGCAGATAGAGGTAGAGGCGCTGACGGCGGACGTCGATGCCGGCGAGCCGGGCGGCCTCGGCGTTGCCGCCGACGGCGACCGTGCGCCGGCCGAAGGTGGTGCGGTTCAGCACAAGCCAGCCGATGATCGTCACGACCGCGAAGACCATGACGAGCGGCGGGATGCCGAGGACGTACGCGTCCCGTCCGCCGAGGTCCAGCACGGAGGTGACGGTGACGATCTGGGTGCGCCCGTCGGTGATCTGCAGGGCGAGCCCACGGGCCGAGGCGAGCATGGCGAGGGTGGCGATGAACGGGACCATGCCGCCGTACGCGATGAGCAGCCCGTTGACCAGACCGCAGCCCACTCCGACGATCACCGCGGTGAAGAGGATGCCGGTGAAGCCGTACTCCTGGGTGGCGACGGTGGTCGCCCACACCGAGGCGAGGGCGACGATCGCGCCGACCGAGAGGTCGATGCCGCCGGAGGTGATGACGAAGGTCATGCCGACGGTGACGACACCGATCACCGAGGCCTGGGTGAGGACGAGTTGGAGGTTGCGGGTGTCGAGGAACTCGTCGGGCTTGGTGATGCCGCCGATGAGGATCAGGGCGGCGAGCACGCCGAGGAGGGAGAGAGTGCGGACGTCGGCGTGGGCGAACACGCCGCGCCACACGGGTGGTTCACTCGCCGACGGCACCTTGTCGGCGCTTCCCCTGGGCGGGGACACATGCTGCGTCATGACGCCGGGCTTCCTTCCATGACGAGGTCGAGTACACGGTGTTCGTCGAGTTCACGGGCGGGTGCCGTGTGGACGACGCGGCCCTCGCGGAGCACCAGGACGCGGTCGGCGAGGCCGAGCACCTCGGGGACCTCACTGGAGACCAGCAGAACGGCCAGCCCCTCGTCGGCGAGGCGCCGGACGACCGCGTACAGCTCGGCGCGGGCGCCGACGTCGACTCCGCGAGTGGGTTCGTCGAGCAGCAGGACCCGGCAGCCTCGCAGCAGCCAGCGGGCCAGGACGGCCTTCTGCTGGTTGCCGCCGGAGAGGGTGCGGATCGGCATGGAGGGGTTGTCGGGCCGCAGCGAGAGTTCGCGGGTCGCCGCCCTGGCCGCGCCGCGTTCGGCGCCCCGGTCCATCCAACCGGCCCGGGAGAAACGGGACATGGAGGAGACGGAGACGTTGCGGGTGACCGACTCCAGCATCAGCAACGCCTGCGCCTTGCGCTCCTCGGGGGCCAGTCCGATCCCGGCGCGGACGGCGGCGCGCACACTGCCGGGCTTCAACGCCCTGCCGTCCACGGCGACTTGACCGACGGAGGGCTTGCGGGCGCCGTAGATCGCCTCCAGGATCTCGGAGCGTCCCGAGCCGACGAGTCCGGCGAGGCCGACGATCTCCCCGGGGCGGATCTCCAGATCCAGGGGCTCGAACTCGCCCTCGCGGGCCAGGCCCTTGACCTGAAGAACCGGCGAACCGCCAGGCCCTGACCCGGGCCGCTCGGGGAAGACGTACTCGACGTTCCGGCCCGTCATCAGCGCCACGACCTCACGCGTCGGTGTCGACTTCGCGGGCAGCCCGACCGCGACCGCGCGTCCGTCCTTCAGCACTGTCACCCGGTCGCCGATCCGCCGGATCTCCTCCAGACGGTGGGAGATGTAGACGACGGCGACGCCCTCGGCGGTGAGATCGCCGACGATCCGGAAGAGGTTGTCGACCTCGTCGGGGTCGAGGGCGGCGGACGGTTCGTCCATCACGATCAGCCGTACGTCGTGGGAGAGCGCCCGCGCCATGGACACGATCTGCTGCTGCGCCGCCGACAACTCCCCCACGAGACGGGCCGGATCGATCTCCGGATGCCCGAGTCGCTTGAGCAGAGCCGCCGTTGAGGCCTTGGCCGCCTTTGTCCGTACGACGAACCCGGCTGCCGTGGGTTCATGGCCCAGGTGGACGTTCTCGGCCACGGACAAGTGCTCCACCAAGTCGAGTTCCTGGTAGATGGTGGCGATGCCGAGACGCATCGCGGCGATCGGCGAGCGGAGGGTGACCTCCTCGCCGCGCCAGCGGATGGTGCCGGTGTCGGGCTGGTGGGCGCCGGCCAGCACCCTGATGAGGGTGGACTTCCCGGCCCCGTTCTGGCCGAGCAGACAGTGCACTTCACCGGCCTGGACATCGAGGTCGACGCCGTCGAGGGCCCGGACTCCGGGGAACGACTTGGTGATGCCGGACATGCTGAGCAGCTGTGGTTCTGGTGCCATGAGGTCCCCTTGGCGGGCGTGCGGGCCGGTTTCAGGGCAGGGCGAAGCAGGGCGCTGGGCCGGCGGGCGCTGTGCCGGCGGGGCGTAGCGGGAGGTGCCGTATCGAGAAGTGGCTGACGTGGCTTACGCGGGTGAGAACAGGTGGTCGCTGATGAGCCGGGCCGCGCCGATGACTCCGGCGGTGGGGCCCAACTCCCCCAGAACGATGGGCAGGTTGCCGGTCGCCAGCGGCAGCGACTGGCGGTAGACCTGGGTGCGGATCGCGGCGAGCAGGGTGTGGCCGAGGCCGGTCACTCCGCCGCCGATCACCACCAGGCCCGGGTTGAAGAAGGAGACAAGTCCGGCGATGACCTGGCCGGTCCGGTTGCCGCCCTCACGGATCAGGTCGAGGGCGGTGGCGTCCCCGGCGGCAGCGGCGGCGGCGACGTCGACCGCCGTCAGACCACCGTTCGCCGCGTGCCGTGCGGCGAGTTCCTCCGAGCGCCCCTGCTCGACCGCCTCCACGGCGTCCCGGGCGAGGGCCGCGCCGCTGAAGTGTGCTTCCAGACAGCCCCGGTTGCCGCAGGCGCACGGGCGGCCGTCGGGCACGGCCTGGATGTGCCCGATGTCGCCCGCGCTGCCGGTCACCCCGCGGTGGACCTCACCGCCGGCGACGATGCCGCAGCCGATACCTGTGCCGATCTTGACGCAGAGGAAGTCACCCACGGAGCGTGCGACGCCCGCGTGCATCTCCCCCATCGCCATCAGGTTCACGTCGTTGTCGACCATGACCGGGCAGCCGAGCTCCTGGCTGAGCGCCTCCCGTACCGGGAAGCCGTCCCAGCCCGGCATGATCGGCGGAGCCACGGGGACGCCCTCGGGGAAGCGGACCGGTCCCGGGACGCCGATGCCGGCGCCGTCGAAGCCCTCCGCGAGCCCGGAGGCCCTCAACTTCGCGGCCATGGACAGGACTTGCTCGAAGACCGCGACCGGGCCCTCGCGGACGTCCATGGGCTGGTTGAGGTGTCCCAGGATCTCCAGTTCGGCGTTGGTGACGGCGACGTCGACCGAGGTCGCGCCGATGTCCACACCGAGGAAACGCAAGGCCGGGGCGAGCCGGATGTTGTGGGAGCGGCGCCCACCACGGGAGGCGGCGAGTCCGTCGGCCACGATCAGGCCCGTCTCCAGGAGCCGGTCCACCTCCACGGCCAGCTTGGACCGTGACAGGTCGACCTGATCGCCCAGTTGTGCCCGGGAGTTGGGTCCTCCGTCGCGCAACAGCTTGAGCAGCCGGGCCTGATGCGCGTTCGCGGGTCGTGCCGTCATGCGTCTCACGAGCCCCTCCCCGCCTCATTCGGCCACCAGTTGCCGGGCTTTCGAGGGGAACGTAGCAGCGGCTGCCGAACCTGGGAAGAAGCCGTGCAGAGATTGCCGCCGACTTTCTCCACTCTCAGGACAAAGGCTCGACGGGCTCTGGCGTCGCGGGCGTCCGGCCCGCAGGATGGCACCGCGGGCCGGGGTCGCTGTCGGCCGGGAAAGGGGGAGCGCATGTTTTTGGTGACGGGCGCGACAGGGAACGTGGGTGCCGAACTCGTGCGCGCGCTGGCGGAGTCCGGCGAACGGGTGCGAGCCGTCAGCCGTTCCGGGCGAACCGAGGGGTTACCGGCGCAGGTGGAGGCCGTGGCGGGAGATCTCAACCGGCCCGAGACGGTGCGGGACGCGCTGGACGGCGTACGGGGACTGTTCCTGATGCCCGGTTACGGCGGACAGCGGCAGATCCTGGCTCAGGCGCGGGCCGCCGGGGTGGAGCGGGTGGTGCTGTTGTCGGGCAGGTCCGCGGGAACGGGTGACCGGGACAACGCGGTCGCCGGCTATCTGATCGACGCCGAGGACGACGTGCGCGCGTCGGGGCTGCGCTGGACGTCGCTGCGGTGCACGAGCTTCATGTCCAACGCGCTCCAGCTCGCGGACCAGATCCGTGCGGGTGACATGGTCAGGGTGCCGTTTCCCGACGTCCGCACCACCGACATCGATCCCTACGACATCGCCCGCGCCGCCCTCAGCGCACTGCTGTCGGACGACCACGCGAACCGGGCGCTCGAACTCACCGGTCCCGAGGCGCTGTTGCCCGCCGACCGCGTCCGTATCCTCGGCGAGGCGCTGGGCCGGGATCTTCGAACCGTGGGCCTGTCCCACGACGAGGCACGGGCCGATCTGGAGGCCCGTATGCCGAAGCCGTACGTCGACGCGTTCTTCAGCTTCTTCGTCGACGGGACTCTGGACGAGTCGGTGGTGCTGCCCACGGTGGAGCAGGTCACGGGTCGGCCGCCGCGCACGTTCGCCCAGTGGGCCCGGGCTCACGCCGACGCGTTCTAGGGGCTACGTCCGCTGACGCGCGTGGTACGACCGCCGGGTGTGCTCGGTGTGTTCCCGCATGAGTTCGGTGGCGCGCTGCTGGTCGCGGTCGGCGATGGCGGCGATCAGCTCACGGTGTTCGATCCAGGACTGCCGGCCACGCTGCCGGGCGATCGGCGTGTAATACCAACGCACCCTACGACCCACCTGCGCCGCCAACTCCGCCAGCACCGCATTACCCGCCAACTCCATCACCTTCGCATGGAAACGCGCGTTCAGAGCAACCGCACCGTCCACGTCATCCGCCGCAACGGCCTCCTCACCCTGCACACACAACACCTCCAGCGCCGCGACACCGGCACTGCCCGCGTTCGCGGCAGCCAGCCGGGCCGCCTCCGCCTCCAACAACGTACGCACCGTCAGGAGTTGATCCGCCTCCTCGTCCGTGGGCTCATGCACAAACGCACCCTGAGCAGGCCGCAGATCCACCCACCCCTCGGTGTTCAACCGCTGCAACGCCTCCCGCACCGGCTGCCGCGACACCCCCAGATGCCCCGCCAACTCACTCTCCACAAGATGCTGACCCGGCTGCAACGCACGCGTCGTGATCAGCTCAAGCAACGCCTCGTACACGCGATCCCGCAACGGACCGGGACGCTCGAGTTTCGGCACGGATCCCTGCGGCAGTCCTGTCGACAACATCGCGGTCCCCCTCCTCGGCAGGCGGAGATATCCATTGCGTTTTGTCTACAGTCTACGGCGTTGTGTGAACAGGTAAACCGGGAGTCGGTCTCATCACATCCCGTATGCCATCCCGCATATCCCGTATATCCGGTATGTCGCCCCCATGTGTCGTCCCTCGTGTCAGGGACAGCGGACGACCTGACCCGCGTACGACAGGTTGCCGCCGAAGCCGAAGAGCAGCACCGGGTCCCCGGTCGAGATCTCGCCCTGCTCCACCAGCTTGGAGAAGGCGAGGGGGATGCTGGCCGCCGAGGTGTTGCCGGATTCGCTCACGTCGCGGGCGACCACGGCGTTGACCGCGCCGATCTTCTCCGCGAGGGGTTCGATGATCCGCAGGTTGGCCTGGTGCAGCACGACGGCTGCGAGGTCCGCCGGGGTGAGCCCCGCCCGGTCGCAGGCCTGGCGGGCCAGCGCAGGAAGCTTGGTGGTCGCCCAGCGGTAGACGCTCTGCCCCTCCTGCGCGAACCGTGCCGGCTCGCCCTCGATACGGACGGCATGCCCCATCTCCGGTACCGAGCCCCACAGAACGGGAGAGATGCCGGGGACGTCGGCGCCCTCGACGACCGCCGCCCCCGCCCCGTCACCGACGAGCACACAGGTGGTGCGGTCGCTCCAGTCCGTCACCGCGGACATCTTGTCGGCGCCGATGACCAGCGCCCGGGTCGCCGCCCCTGCCCGCACGGTGTGGTCGGCGGTGGCCAGGGCGTGGGTGAAGCCGGCGCACACCACGTTGACGTCCATGGCGGCGGGCGAGGGGATGCCGAGCCGGGCGGCGACCCGGGCGGCCATGTTCGGGGACCGGTCGACGGCGGTCGAGGTGGCGACCAGGACCAGGTCGATGTCGGCGGGGGTGAGCCCGGCCGCGGCCAGCGCCTTGGCCGCGGCATGTGCGGCGAGCTCGTCGACGGGCTCGTCGGGACCGGCGATGTGGCGGGTGCGAATCCCCACCCGGCTCCTGATCCATTCGTCGCTGGTGTCGACCAGGCCCGCCAGGTCCTCGTTGGTGAGTACCTTGGCGGGCTGGTAGTGACCGACGGCGGTGATCCGCGAGCCGTTCATGGGTGGTCCCCCTCGTTGCCTTGGGTGTCGGGATCCACCAGTCTGATCAGTGACTCACGGGTACGCGGGCATGTAAGGCCACAGGAAACAGGCGCCCGAGTTGTCGGCTTCCCTCACCCTCTCGGACGACCGAACACCTGCGGAACAGTTACCCGGTGAACAACTGCGTCGCCTTCTGTACGAGCTCGTAGACCCCGTAGACGAGCGGCGCGCCCACCCACACCCAGGCCAGGGCGATCAGCGGGCGCCGGTCAGGCGGACTCTGGCTGCTGTCGGGCTGCGACATCGACGGCCTCCCTCGGGGCTGGGATGTGGTGACGGGCGCTGACGGGGCGGACGAGTTCGTTGGCGACGAAACCGACGACGAGCAGCCCGATCATGATCATGAAGGAGAGTCCGTAGAGGGCGGAGCCGCTCTTGCCCGCGTCCTCCTGCCGGTCGGCGATCCAGTTCACGATCAGCGGCCCGAGGACGCCGGCCGTGGACCAGGCGGTGAGCAGCCGACCGTGGATGGCGCCGACCTGGTAGGTGCCGAAGAGGTCCTTGAGGTAGGCGGGGATCGTCGCGAAGCCGCCGCCGTAGAACGAAAGGATCACCAGCGCGCACAGGATGAACAGCGGCTTGGAGGAGTCGCCGAACAGCGCGATGCACCCGTACATCACCGCACCCACGCCCAGGTAGACGCGGTAGATGTTCTTACGTCCGATCAGGTCGGAGGTGGACGACCAGCCGATCCGGCCCGCCATGTTGGCCGCCGACAGCAGCGCGACGAAGCCCGCGGCCGCCGAGACCGACACGGGGGTGGACGTGTCCTTGAAGAAGTCCGTGATCATCGGGGCGGCCTTCTCCAGGATGCCGATGCCCGCGGTCACGTTCATGCAGAGCACGACCCACAGACACCAGAACTGGGGCGTGCGCACGGCGTTGCGCGCGGAGACCTGGGGCCCCTCGAAAGCGCTGGGGGCGCTCTCCACGGGCTTCTCGCTGCGAGGCACGCGCACCAGCAGGACGCCGAGGAGCATGAACACGGCGTACGACAGCCCGTGCACGAGGAACGCGAGGGCGATCCCGGAGCTGTCGGAGCCGAAGGACTCCAGCATCTGTGCGGACCAGGGCGAGGCGATGAGCGCGCCGCCGCCGAAGCCCATGATGGCGATGCCGGTGGCCATGCCGGGCCGGTCCGGGAACCACTTGATCAGGGTGGAGACCGGGGAGATGTAACCGATGCCGAGGCCTATGCCGCCGACGAAGCCGTAGCCGAGGACGATCAGCCAGTACTGCTCGGTGGCCGCGCCCAGGGCGGAGAGCAGGAAGCCGGACGAGAAGCAGATCAGCGCGACGGTCATGGCCCAGCGCGGCCCGTTGCGCTCCACGAGCGTGCCGCCGAACGCGGCGGACAGACCGAGCATGACGATGCCGAGCTGGAAGGGCAGTGCGCTCTGGGTGCCGCTGAGGCCGAGCGCGGACTCGAGCGGCGGCTTGAACACGGACCAGGCATAGGCCTGACCGATGGAGAGGTGGACCGAGAGAGCCGCCGGGGGGACGAGCCAGCGGCTCCAACCCGGGGGCGCGACAGGGGGACTCATGATCCCGGACGGTAGGAACTAATGAGCTGGTTGAAAAGGCGGTGCGTCGACCGTATGCGATGAGCGGTATCCAGGACGCGACGAACGGTCGGCCATGGCCTAGCCGTGCGTCACTCCTGCCGACGCCCATACTGCAGACAGTATTTCGTCGGCATAGTTCCGATGCGTGCGCCTCCACCAACGAGCCTGTCCGGCAAGCGAGTTGGGAGGAGGCCCTGGACCGCCCGGCTCTGGACCGCAACCGCGGCGCCTTCGGCATGTTCTCCTCCGTCCGCGCGACCAACGAGACGAACTACCTGGCGATCGAGACGGCGAGCCCGTGCGCGTGGCGGAGGGCTCGACGATCCTCGACGCGTGCCGGGCAGCAGGGAAGGACATCCCGGCGCTGTGCCGGAACGGCTCCCTGACCGAAGCCCTCGCCCCGGCCTGCTCCCGTCGGGCGGAGCCCGGTATGGAGGTCAGGCGCAGCCCAAGGTCGACAACGACCTGTACGTACGGGACTACTGCAAGTGCATTCCGTGCCGCCGATGCGGGGACGTGTACGGTGACCAGGGGTCGCACAATTTCGCAATCTCTGTTTCCGGCCGCGGCTTCGATGCCCGCGTCGCCGTGGAGCACGGGAACTGCAGGAACTGCATCGACGTATGCCCGACGGGCGCGCTGTTGTTCTGATCGGAGTTCGAGCGGCGAGTGGCGGGTACCTGGGACGAATCGGCACAGACCGGCACGACCACGGTGTGCGCGCTGTGGAGTGGGCTGCGAGCTCACGGTCCATGTGCAGGACAATGAGATCGTGAAGGTCACCTCGCCGCAGGGTGGCCCGGTGACCCAGGGCAGCCTCCGCATCAGGGGCCGTTTCGGCTACCAGCACGTACAGAACCGGGACTGAGACACATATGGGACGAGTCACGGAACGACGCAGGGTGATCCGCATCCGCGACGGGGCGGTCTCATCCCGCCCCGACACACTGGTCGCCGAGGAACCCCTGGAGATCCGCCTCAACGGCAAACCCCTCGCCATCACCATGCGCACCCCCGGCGACGACTTCGCCCTCGCCGCCGGATTCCTCGTCAGCGAAGGCGTACTCGCCGAACAAAACGACCTGCAGAACATCGTCTACTGCGCCGGCGCCACGGTCGACGGCTCAAACACATACAACATCGTGGACGTCAAGACCGCACCGGGTGTGGTGATCCCCGACATCACCCTCGAACGCAACGTCTACACAACCTCCTCATGCGGCCTGTGCGGCAAAGCAAGCCT
>NZ_JBJDQL010000078.1:0-25192 GCF_044903305.1 Streptomyces sp. NPDC019531
CGGAAGACACGCCCCTCCCCACCAGAAAGGACCGCTCATGTTCCGTCACGCACTCACCGTGACCGGCGTCGTGGCCGCCACGGTCACCACCCTGCTCGCCTGTACGGCCTCGGTCCCGGCCGGCGCCACCCCCTCCGCCACCCCGGGTGTCCAGCTGCAGACCTGGCTCTACCCCGGGTCGAGCGGCGACTCCACCTGCACCGCCAAGAGCGAGTACGCCGACAACAGGGTCAAGAACGGCGCCCTCAACCCCGAGTACTGGTCGGTCGGCGGCAACGGCGCGGTGACCCTGGAGACCACCGCCGACGGCAGCTGCAACACCTACAGCGCGGCCAACGTCGCCGACCTCAAGGCGCACTCCGCGTACCAGTATCCGACCCTCTCAGGTATGACCACGGCCGACGTCCACGCCCTGGTCAGCAGAAACAGCACCCGTACGGCGGCCGTCACCAAGGTCACCTCCCTCGTCAGCGACGCCGGACTCAGCGGCGTCGATGTCGACCTGGAGGACTACTGGTCCTGGAGCGCCGCCGACTTCACCAACTACAAGACGTTCCTGAAGCAGTTGGCCACCGCCCTGCACGCCAAGGGCAAGCGCCTCCAGGTCGATGCCCCGGCGATGACCGAGGACGCCTCGTTCTACGACTACGCGGCGGTGGCCGCCACCGGCGCCGACGACGTGGTGATCATGGCGTACGACGAGGAGTTCGACACCGCGTCCGGCGCCCGCTGCCTGCCCATCAGCCCCTACGACTGGCTGAAGAAGGTCACCCAGTACGCGCAGAGCAAGGTCACCGACCCGAACCGCCTGATCATCGGCCTGCCGTCCTACGGCTACAGCGCACCCGACCCGTGCGACCTCAACTCCGTGACGGGCAACATCCAGTTCAGCGACATGAAGAAGAGCCCCGGCTTCTCCAGCAACCCGACCACCACAGAGAGCCGCCGCGACGCCTCCTCCGGCGAGATCCGATGGGTCTCCGGCGGCGTCCTCTACGACTACGTCGACAGCGTGGCGATGGACCGCAAGCTCGCCGTCCTCAAGGGCCTCGGCGTCACCAAGGTCTCGGTGTGGTCGCTGGGCGGCGGGAACCCCTGGTTCTCCAACTGACCGATCAGCTACGCCAGTTGCACTGATGCGGCGGGCGCCCCCAAAACCCCGAGCGCCCGCCGCGTCGACTGCCCTTACTTCGAGGGCGTGTTGAACACGTGATCACGGGACGCGCTGACCTCGGCACGCAGCTCGGGAAGGTTCACGTCGAGGACCTCGCCGTCCCACTTGCGCGTCTGCCCGTCGACGAACACGGCGGTGATGTTGCGGGCGTCCGAGCCCAACACCAGTGTCCCGATGGGGTCGTTGAGCGGCATGTTGTTGATGTCCTCGGCCCGCACGACCAACAGGTCGGCCTTCTTGCCGACGGTGAGCGAACCGGTCACGTCGCCGAGCCCGTTGGTCCGGGCACCTTGGAGGGTGGCGAACCGGCCAGTACCCGGTCGCGGTTCTCTCGGACTGCGCCGTCTACGCCTCCGACGGGCCCTCCCCGCTGGACTTCCTGCCCTACCAGGACGGCAAGCCGCTGCCGGGCGGCTTCAAGCTCGGGGTCAACCCCGGACTGGTGACGTGGGAGGGCACCCAGAGCGTGCTGTGGGTGCGAGGGCGTCCGCGAACAGTTCAACGCTCCCGAGCTCAACCTCGCCCGGTACATCAAGGACGGCACCGTCACCGACGCCGACAACGGGGAGTAGCAGGCGATGAGTGTGTTCGGGGACGGCCTGGACGCCGCGCTGCAGAAGGCGTTCACCCGCCCGGCGCCCAAGGGCGCGCGCCCGGCGCAGATGCGGTACCTGGCCAAGCAGCTCAAGAACACCAAGGCGGTCGCCCAGATGCTGCGCATCTCCCAGCGCACCGTCGAACGATACGTCAAAGACCAGATCAAAAAGCCCCGTCCGGACCTCGCCGCCCGCCTGGACACGGTGGGTGCTCAGCTGCGCTACCCGGTCTCGTTCGAGGCCGCGGTGCGCTCGGCGGCCTGGCTGGACGGGCGCCGGTTCTTCCTGGCTGCCAGCGGGCACAGCGCGGTCGCAGATCTCAGTCGAACCAGGGGCCTGGGGCGGCAGCAGGAGTGGATCCGCAGTGCCGGCCACTACTCCGGGCATCTGCTCGTCACCGGTCCGGACACGGTGCTGACCGCCTCGCCCGACGGGTCCGGCAACCGCATCACCCTCCACCGCACCTCGGTGGGCGATGGTTCCAGTGAGCGGGTCGTCGAGTACCGGCTCGACCGGGTCATGGGCCTGACGCAGGCCCCGCACGACGGGCCGGCCTACCTCTTGGCATCAACTCCCGACAACGACCCCGCACTCCGGAGGCCGGTCCTCACCCGTATCATCGGGCACCGCCCCTCTCCGGGGGCTGCCAGGTTGCCTGCCGGCGCGGAACCCCAGCCCACCGGTTACGCCCTGGTGCAGGAGTCCGCTCAGGGCGTGAAGAAGGACTACGCCCTGAAACGGCTGCCGATGGCCAGCGGGGGCCAGGCCGACGTGTTTCAGGCAGAGCACAAGGCTTCGGGCACGGCCGTTGCCTTCAAGCGGCGGCATCGGCAAAACTCCGGGGCACGGCGGCGGATGGTGCGCGAAGTGACGGTCGCCCAGCGGCTGGGGGGACATCCCCATGTGATGCCCGTCCTCGACTTCAGCCCTGCCTACGACTGGTTCGTCATGCCGATGGCGGACGCGACCGCTGAGGAGAAGCGAACCGAGCTGGCAAGCGATGCGGCATTGCGCGCACTCGTCGACGCCGTGGCCGCCGCGCTGGCCGAGGCCCATGAACAGGGGTGGGTCCACCGGGACATCAAGCCGTCGAACATCCTGCTCCTGAACGGCCGCTGGATGGTGGCCGACTGGGGCATCGCGCGACGCCCGCGTGGCGAGACGAGCATCGACAAGCCGTTGACGAACGCGTCGATCGGATCGCTCGGCTGGGCCGCACCGGAGCTCTCGACCAACCCGCACGACGGCTCCTGCCCGGCGAGCGACATCTATGGTCTGGGACAGGTCATCGGATGGATCCTCACCGGCACCTGGCCCCAGCCGAACATCCCGTTGCTGCCCCCGCCCGGGCCGTGGCGCGGCGTGGTGCGCCAGGCCACCTACCCGGATCCGGCTGCCCGTCACCAGGACATGGCAGCCTTCATCGCGCTCGTCGAGCGTGAGACCAGCCCGCGGACCGACCTGCCCATCACCCGCGCCCAGCGGCTGCTCGAAGCCACCACCGAAGGGGACGAGGACGCAGCCAGGCAGCTGGTCCAGCTCGCTGTCGACCAGTCCGACAACCACGAGCTGTTCCTCGATGCCGTCGCCCGCCTCGACCCGGAAGCAACCGAATCTGCGCTCCTGGCTAACCCGGCCCAGGCCATCACGCTGGTGGGGGCCATGGCGGCACAGGTCGACGGTGACCGCGGCCAGTGGCCAGCCTTCACCGAGGCCGACCGGGCCATCTACTGGCTGCTGCGGGCGAGCCGTATTGCAGCTCGCGAGGAGCAGTGGGATCTGCTGGAGGCGGCCGCGCGAGGCATGTGGACCTGGGACGACCGCTTCGACCAGTGGAAACCGCAGGATTCCATCAAGAAGTGGCTGCGCTCTCTGGCCGGTCACGGTGCGCAGGTCGTCGCCTCCGTGCTGCGGGAGTTCCCCGGCAGCGCGCGGCATTTCTGGGAGCTGGAGAACGAGCGGCGCGTCGACATGGAAATCCGCGGCGCCGTGCAGGCCGCGGTGGCGGCCAACCGGTCCGATGGAGGGTAGCGCCCGGCCGAGCCCGAATCACGCTGCCCGGCCAGCTGAAGGTCCAGGCCGTTCAGCGGTCCTGTCCTCAGCCCACCGAGGACGGGACGACGACGGGCACGGCGCATCTGGTGGGCCTGGTGGTCTCTGCGGCTGACACTCAGGACGTGACGTGCGCGCCATCGAGGCGCCGGTGCACCATCGACTGCGTGGTCAGCAACTCCAGCAACTCCGCTTCGGTGACCGTGCGGTGAAGCCCGGCTCGTGCGCGGCTGGGTTGCGGTACATGCTGAACAAACCCTTGACCAGGTTCGCCAGGCCCTTCTGCTCGTCCAGGTCGGGGCCGGTGACGTTGGCGTTGATGGCCACCCGGGCGGTGCCCCGGCCGGGCATGAGCACGGCGTCGACCAGCCGCGCCCCATCGAGGTGTTCCCCGGTGAGCTGCTGCAGCCGGTCTGCCACTGACTTGACCGCCTCCAGGGCGGCGTGGAACGCGTTCTTGGCGAGGATCTCCAGCGTGCAGTAGCGCAGCACCTCCGGATGCGTGGCACGTCGGCGCAGCTCGGCCCGCAGCGAACTGGCATGCCGTGCGGCCTCGGTCAGGGTAGTGGCGGCCGGCCCCCTGGCGAGTTTGCCTTCGTCGTTCACGCGCAGCCCGACATGGACGAGAACCTCGTTGAGGTCGTCCTGCGGACGCGAGAACACGTGTGGCTGCTGGGCGTAGCGCACCGGGGCCATTGCCGCGTTGATGAGTGCGATCACACAGTTCGACGCCTGCTGGCGTGCCTGCTGCGACAACAGCGCCCCGGCCAGCCGGTCCCGCTTGTTGCCGCCCTCCACCTCCGCCACCCTCACCGCCGCCAGCAACTGGACGATCTCCCGCCCGGTCAGTCCCTGCTCGGTGTCGCCGAGGACGCCGGCCACCGCTGTGACGACCGGCGCAGGCCAGGGCTGGTGGGTCTGTGCTGCCATGGCTTCTTCGCTTCCCCTCGCGTCAGGCCAACTGGCCAGGATGACACGGCCGTCAGAGTCCCGCCTGCCGTTTTTCGGACCGGGGCCCCTCCACGAGCGGGCGGGGCGACGCGGGGAGGCCGCCTATGCGGGCCGCGGCCTCGAGCAGGGTTCGGGAAAGCCGGCAAGGCCCCAGCGGCACGGGGAACGAACGGTTCGGTGCCGGGCGTGGTGGACTGCAACAGCAGCCGGGAGTACTCGCCGTCAGTGGGCCGCAGGGCCAGACGTATCCCGGCGACCTGCCCGGCGTCGAGCGCGGCCGCCAGCCGTATACGGTCCTCGGCGATGGCGCGAGAGTGGGCGAAGATCACTGAGCCCAACGCGAGATGCCCTCTGGCGACAGTCAGAGCGAAGCCGGGGAAGCATGTCGTGGACGCCTTGATGCTGCCTGGCAGCAGGGGCACTTTGGAGCGCCAACAGCTCAGTTCCGGGGGGACCTATGGAGTGGGTCTCATTGGGCTGTGTTCAACCTGAAGTTGCAGGTCACGGGGCTGGTGTGAGTCGTTGATTGTGTACTCGTGCTGGTCGGGGGCGGTTGTCGGAACTCAAGATCGTCTGCCACTTCGGGGTTCGGCGATCCTCGGATTCTCCGGCGTGAGCGGGGCGGGTGTCCGTACGATCCGGGCGGGAGGTGCGTCACGTGGCCCAGCATGCGGAGCCGGCCCTTCGTACGCTGATCACGGCCCGCAGAGCCGAACTGGAGGTGCAGGCGGAGAAGTTGAGCCAGCAGCTTCAGGAGGTGCGCGACGAGTTGGAGGAGCTCGCTGTCGCCGAGCGGGTCGCGCGCCGGCTGGCCGGGCAGTTGCACGCCGCAACGGAGGCGGAAGCGACGCCGTCCCTGGCTGCCGGGCAGGTCGCGGGCCGTGCGGTGCTGCTGGTGCCGCAGTGCGAGCGGAGCGCGGATGAGGCGGTGCTGCCCGCGGACTACCAGCGGATCATGGATGTGATGCGGCGGGCGGATACGCCGGTCATGGTCAAGCAGGTCTGCGTCGAGCTGGGGATATCCTCCGAGCCGGCCCGCTCGGAAGCGATGCGTTCGAAGCTGAACCGGCTGGCCGAGCGGGGCTGGCTGCGCAAGCTGGCCGACGGGAAGTTCGCCACCACGCTGTGAACGTACGCTCATCCGCCCGCGGCATGCGGGACGGGCCGTAACGTCCGTACCCCCGGCGGCAGTTGGTAGTTCATGTCAAAGAAAACCAGCCCCGCCGGGGGCACTGAGACGGTTGTCTACCAATCCAGCCTGCAGCTGTCCACGGCCACCCTGACCTTCCTCGGCGACCTGATCCGCGGCCACCTGAAGAAGATCCGCTCGCGGTGGCGCAAGCTCCCGCTCGGGCAGATCGCCACGATCGTCCTCGCCGTTCTCCGCCACGACCAGCGCGTTGCCGACATGGCCGGCGGCAACGACGTCTCGCGTACCACGGTGGGCCGGTGGGTAAAGGAAGTCGTGCGGCTACTGGCGGGACGGGCCGAGCGGCTGGACCGGGTCCTGAAGAAGATCGCCCGAAAGGGTGGCCACGTCGTCCTGCTCGACGGGACCCTGGTGCGCACCCGGCGCCGCACCGGTGCGGACAACAGGAAGAACTATTCCGGCAAGCACAAGTGCCATGCACTGTTGTTCATCGCGCTGACCGACACCGAGGGGCGGCTGCTGTGGGTCTCGGCGGCCAGAGTCGGCCGTTCCTCGGAGATCACCGCCTGCCGGCACGAGCACCTCACGGCGAAGCTGCGCGAGGCCGACCTGGGCGCGATCGCCGACCTGGGCTTCGTCGGCCTGGAGGACAGCTGGGACGATCCAGTGGTGATCACCGGCTACAAGACGGCCCGCAACCGGCCGTTGACCCCGGCCAAGAAACAGGTCAACCAGCTGCTTGCCGCAGAACGCGCCACTTGCGAACACGCGTTCGCGCACCTGAAGAGCTGGCGTGCACTGGTCAAGCTGCGTCTGGATCTGCGCTACGCGACCGCGCAGGTGCGGGCACTGATGCTGCTCACCCACCAGGAAGTCGCCCGCTGAGACGACGCCTGACGATCTTCACGGTAGACAGGCGCCCGCGACCAGCACGAGCACCCCGAACCACGCTCACACCAGCTCCGACCTGCAACTTCAGGCTGAACACAGTCCCCAGTGAGGCTCCGTAGCGCCCGGAGCGTCAGCACCGCAGTCCGCAGTCTCCGCATGATCCTCCCCTTGGCGCAGATGATCCACGCCGGACGAGACTCTTCGGAGGACTGCGGCAACGTCAAGTAGCGTGCGGGGAGGGGCCGTTCGCGATGAACGCTCAGGGTGGGTCCGTCACGGCGGCAGTGAAACGCCTGGCGAGCGCTTCCACCGCCGCGCGCAGTTCCTGCCCACCCTCGACGCGGAAGGCGATCGGCAGGCGCGCCAGCCACTCCTGTGCGTACATCGTCGGATTCCTCGTGCTGCCGACGAGCACGCACCCGTCTCCCGACGGTTCAAGCCGTCCCATGGGCGGCCGGATCCACGGCGCCACCTCGGCCATCGGGGCGTCGAACACCACCCGCGTGGGAAACTCCCACCCCTTGCCCAGGTTCTCCTCCAGCGCCGCCACCGGGTCGAGGCCGTCGGGCATCTCGAAGCCGTGGGCGGTCTGCCGGACCTCGCGGACCCGGTCGATCCGGTAGGTGCGGATCGCGTCCGCGTGATGGGAGTGGCACAGGAGGTACCAGCGGCCGTAGCGGACGACGACCGCCCAGGGGTCCACCTCGGCCTCCCACTCGTTGCCAGACCCACTGCGGTACGTGACCAGCACGCGGCGTCGCACCGCGCTGGCCGCGACGAGCGTGCTCGTGAGGGCGGGATCCGGACGGGACGGGTTCCGGTCGGGCGCCGCCGACGCGTGCTCGCGCAGGGCGGCCGCCTGCCGGCCCAAACTCTCGGGCAGTGCCCGGATGACCTTGCCCAGGGCGGCAGCGACGAGGTCGTCGGCATCAGGGTCGGCGGCCGTCGGCTGACCGTCGAGGACCGCCATGACCAGGCCCAGCGCCTCGGGTTCCGTGAAGACGACCGGCGGCAGCCTTGTCCCGCGCCCCAATCGGTACCCGCCGTAGGGGCCCCGGGTCGAGTGCACGGGGATGCCCGCCTCGCGGAGGATCCCGACGTACCGGCGCGCAGCCCGCTCCGTGACACCCAGGGACGCGGCGAGCTCGTCGGCCGTCACACCCGTGGTGCGGGACTGGAGGATCTCGAGGGTGCGCAGGGCTCGCGCGGTGGGGCTGAGATCGGTCGGCACCCGAGCAGATTAGGCGGTCACGAAATATACCGGAAGTGGATTGTCCGGAATCGGCCGTAGCGTGATGGCACTCACCGACCTCACGGGCTTCACGGAAAAGAGAACTGATCCATGGACATCCTGCTCATCGCCGGCCTGTGGCTCGACGGATCCGCCTGGGACGACGTCGTGACCGCGCTCGAGGAACTCGGCCACCGCCCCGTGGCGCTCACCCTCCCTGGTCAGGGTGACGGAGCTGTGTCCGCCACGCTGGATGACCAGGTGGCGGCGGTGCTCGCCGCCGTGGACGCGGCGTCGGAGAAGTCGATGGTGGTCGGGCACTCCGCCGCCTGCACCCTGGCCTGGCTGGCCGCCGACGCGCGGCCGGAACGGATCGCCAAGGTCGCCCTCATCGGAGGCTTCCCGTCCGCCGACGGGCAGCCGTACGCCGACCTCTTCGAGACCAAGGACGGCGTGATGCCCTTCCCCGGCTGGGGCCCGTTCGAAGGACCGGACTCCGTCGACCTCGACGAGGAGACGCGTAGCCGTATTGCCTCGGCGGCGATCCCCGTGCCCGAGGGGGTGGCCAAGGGCACGGTGCGGCTGAAGGACGAGCGGCGGTTCGACGTCCCGATGCTGCTCGTGTGCCCCGAGTTCACCCCCGCCCAGGCCCGGGATTGGATCGACGCCGGTGACGTGCCCGAGGTCGCCCGCACCAGGCACCTGGACTTCGTCGACATCGACTCGGGCCACTGGCCGATGACCACCAAGCCGGTCGAACTCGCCCGGCTGCTGGCCGCGGCGGCCACCGACGCCTGAGCCGACGCCGTATCAGGTCCGCCCCCTGGACGCCACCAGCTGGGACGCCTTCGCGGAGCTCGTCGAGCGCAACAATGGGATCTTCGGCGGGTGCTGGTGCGTCAGCTACCACCCGGAGTGCGGCCCGCACGGGATCAGCTACCGCGAGGCCAAGGAAGACCGGGTGCGGACCGGCCGCGCCCACGCCGCGCTCGTCCTCGACGAGGACGGCACCGCGCAGGGTGGTGCCAGTACGGCAGCCCCGAGGAACTCCCCAACATCAAGCACAGGCGCGCGTACGACAAGGACGTACCGCCGCGGCCGGACTGGCGGATCACCTGTTTCTACGTCGGCAGGAAGCACCGCGGACGGGGCATCGCGCGGGCGGCGCTGGAAGGCGCCCTCGACCAGAGCGCCCAAGCTGGCGGCGGCCTCGTCGAAGCCATCTCGGAGGTGACCGACGGACGCGAGGCGCAGGGCCGCTTGCTGTTCAGCGCGACCGTCGAACTCCTCGAGGACTTCGGATTCACGCGCGGTCGGCAGGTCGGCAAGCACGCGTGGATCGTGAGCAGGGTGGTCGATCCGGCGTGAGGCTGAGGGTCAGTGCCCCCACGGCAGCCTCCCGCTCTGCGCTCCGTGCCGGATCGTAAGAAACGGCCCGGCACGAGCCCGGCCGAACCCAGAAATCTCCAGATCCCGCAATGTCAGACGATCTGCAGGCCAGACACCCGCCCTCGACCAGCACGAGTACCCCGAAGCAAAGTCACACCAGCCCCGTGACCGGCAACTTCAGGATGAACATCACTCAATGCGGCCCGTGAAGGAAATCGGGCTGCGTCGCGATCGGCTGCCGGGCAGCATGGCGGGGTGTCTGATCTGCTGTGGGCTGACGTTGCGTGCTTCTTCGACCCTGACCTGATGGGTGCGCTTCCCGACGCCCGTGTCCCGGATGCCTCAGTCGAGGACTGGCAGGCACTCCTCGACCTTGTCGCTGAACGCGGCTGGAAGTACCGGTACTCCGAGGGCGAGATCCTGCTGCCAGTGCCCCCAGCGCAGACAGTGCTCTCCCGTCCAGCCGACGCCGAGTGCCCCGAGCTGCGGGTCTGGCCGTCAACCGATGTACTGGCGATCTTCCGCTTCCATGCAGCCGAGGAGATCGACTTCGACGTGGACCTGCGAGAGCTTCAGGGCCAGGAGCGACTCGACGTCTTCTGCCGTTTCCTGCGCGACATCGGTCGACGGCTGGGCAAGCCGGTACTGATGGATCCAGAGGGCGGTTACGGCCATCCAGTGCTCGGATTCGATGTTGAAGCCGATCGTGTCGTACTCCTGGCTGAACCGCCCCTTATGTGACTGCCTTCGGCAGTAGGTCCGGGAGGCTGCAGCCACGCGCGCAACGCTCCGCCACGTGGGGAAGTAATACGAGCAGGTCTGGCGAGGGCCTGAGCGCAGGGTGAGGAGATTCAGATATCGCCATCACGCTCGCATGCATCCGTATAGCCTGGGACACCCCTAAAGGGATGGCCCCGCCCCTGAAATCGGTCTACGAAGAAGCAGGCGGGCGGCCTGCGGAACCCAGCCAGCAGACGCTCTACGCGGGCCTCCTGGGGGCCGCCCCGGGCTCCGCACCACGTCGTCAGGACGCGACGCCTACCCAGCTCAGACGCTGCATGCTTGCGGCGGCCGTGGTGCGGGCTTGTCATCGAGCGCATCACGGCGTTGCAGAGCGCGGCGTTCGGCTCCACCATTCCGGTCGCACCTCTCGCCCAGGCGTGAGGCAGTTCCCACCGATGTGCTTCCCACAGCGACGCGGTTGGCTGCGTGCGTTTCAACAATGACCTGGCCTTGGTTCACCCCACAGGCTGCAACCGGTCACACCGGCCTTTTGAACCGAGTTTTCAAGCTGGCGGGAGCTCAGTGTCGCGCTCTTGTCATGTGGGATGACAAGAGCGACTACATCCCCTGACGGCACCCAGGAGCCCTTCGGAGCAATCAGCGACACCGCGAGAGCGACACTGCACGCCGCCTGGTGGCGGTGATGCGGGCGAAGCGGAGCCGGCCGCATCACCGCCACCCAGGAGATACCGCTTGATGCTACTGGTGTACGCCACCGTGAAATGGTGGCTAGTCTGAGGTCATGTCTGTCACCACGATGACCCTGCGGATTCCCGATGAGCTGGCTCCCTCGATCAAGGCGGCTGCCTCGGAGGCCGGCCTGAGCGTGAACCAGTATGTGGTGCGCGCCGCTCGCCGTGCCGCCACTCTCGACGCCGCGCACCAGCTTGCCGCGCTGGGTCTCGGCGACGACTTGGCGGGGGAAGGAGACACTCTGTGAGACGAGGAGAGATCTGGGTCCTCGGCGACGGGCGCAAGGTCCTGATCGTCTCCCTGACCGGCTTGGAAGAGGCCTACGGTGCGGTGGTCGCGATCGTGCTGCATCCCTCCGGCCGCTATCCCGATACGGCCATGTCGGTCGTGATCGGAGACCCGATCCCGTGCACCGCGGTCGCCGTCAACCTCCAGCAGCTGCGGGTGACCCGCTTCGACGGCGCGAAACTCCTCGGTGAGGTCGACTCCGCGGCGATGGCCCGCGTCGACCAGGCGCTGCGCGCCGCCCTAGACCTGTAGCCGCCCCGACCAGAAACCCGGTGCTGCGACGCCGAGGCCATAGGGAGGCCGCGTCCCGGAGGCCTGCTGATTCGACGGCCTCTTCGTCAACTTCGCATCGGCGGAGATTTCGTGAGCGGGCGGGTTTTCGGTACACCCACGCAGCGACAGTCCGTTCTGCGGCTGCCGAGGCCCTTGGACCGACACCTGGACCAGCATCCCGGCTGCGGATGTCACCAAGTCCTCCGACAACTCCGCGATCAACGTCTGGCCCGTATCGGTGACCAACGGCTTCCCGGCCGCACTGACGTGGAACGTCACCAACTCCCTGTCCCAGGACGGGCCTCTGGACATCCGGGCCGCCTTCACCGACGGCACGACGACGGCCTACTCGTCTCCCCACACGGTGACCGTGGACCGCAACGCCGGCACCGCGCCCAGCGCGGACGTCGGTCCCGGCTCGGTGAACGCACTGACCGGTGACTTCACCCTGTCCGACACCGACGCCTCCGGCTTCGACGTTTCCGTCTCGCGCACCGCGTCCTCCCGTCGCCCGACCGCGGGTGCTGACGCCGAGGGCCAGGTGGCGATCTTCGGCCCGCAGCGGACCTCCGGCACCACCGCGGAGATCACCGAGTCCGACTGGGCATACATCCGCAAGACCTCTGCGACCTCTGCGACGTCGGCCACGTCACTCGCGCTGGTGGACGTCGACGGCGACGAGACGGGGTTCACCGCCACGACGGGCGGCGGCTGGAAGCCCGAGCCGGGCTCAGAGGATCTGACCCTGACCGGTTCCGTGACGGGCACCTTCACGCTGAAGGACGACGAGGGCACCATCACGACCTTCGCGAAGGTGGACTCGGCGGCGACGACCTGGCAGGTGGCCAGCACCTACCTTCCGACCGACAACTCCACCACCAAGGTGGTCTCTGAGAAGGTCGCCTCCGGCAGCAACACCCTGGCTCGCCCGAAGTACGTCATCGCGCCCACGACAGCCGTCAGCGCCGACAAATGCCAGACCGCTATCGACAGCGTGACCGCCGCCAGCCAGGACGCGTTCACCAACGCCAGCGACACCACCGGTTGCCGGGTGATGCAGTTCGTCTACGCATCGTCGACCACGGCTACCAGTTCGGCGTTCGGTAACTACGCCGGGCAGGTCCAGCAGGTCAAGCTGTGGGCAATCACGCCTGGAGCCGGTACCACCACTGCCACGGTCATCTCCCAGTACGCCTACGACACCTCAGGCCGCCTGCGCGAGCAGTGGGACCCCAGGATCAGCCCCGCGCTGAAGACGGCCTACACCTACGACAGCGCCGGACGCGTCGCCACCCTCACCCCGCCCGGTGAGCTGCCGTGGACCTTCACCTACGGCAGTGCCGGCAACGCCGCCACCGCCGGTGAGGGGATGCTACTCAAGGCGTCCCGGCCGAACCTGACCGCAGGCACGAAGAGCACCACCGACGGCACCACGGCACCAGCAGTGTGGTCTACGACGTGCCGCTGACGGGGGCGAAGGCACCCAACGCTCTGGGCGCGTCGAACGTGGCGGCATGGGGTCAGAGCGACGTGCCGACCGATGCGACGGCCGTCTTCCCGGCCGACTCGGTACCGTCGTCCAGCACGGGAAGCGATCTGGCCGCCTCCGCCTACACCCGGGCGACGATCACCTACACCGACGCCTCGGGCCGCGCGGTCAACACGGCCACACCGGGCGGGCATGTCGGTATGACCGAGTACGACCGCTTCGGCAACACGGTGCGCGATCTGTCTGCAGGAGACCGCGAACTGGCGGTGGCAACTAGCGGTGACGGGCTCGCCGAGCAGGTCGCCCTGTCCATCGACCAGATGACCGCTGCCGACCGCGCCGAACTGCTGTCGACGCGCTCGGTGTACTCCAGCGACGGACTGCGCGAGACCGACGAGTACGGTCCGCTGCACCAGGTCACCCTCGCCTCCACGCTGCAGGCCGGCAGCGGCGGCACCGACCTGCCCGCCGGTTCGCAGGTTCCGGCACGCCAGCACACGGTCAACACCTATGACGAGGGCCGCCCGACCGACGGCACCGCCACTGTCACCAACCAGATCACCACCACCAAGGTGGGCGCCTCCGTGGACGGTTACCCGTCCGACGGCGACGTGCGCACCTCAACTACCCAGTACGACTGGGTCAAGGGCCTGCCCACTGCCACCATCACCGACCCGTCCGGACTGGCCCTGAAGACCACGACGTCCTACGACTCCCAGGGCCGGGTCATCAAGGCCGCCCTTCCGAAGTCGTCCGGCTCGGACGCGGGCGCCACGGTTACGACGTATTACTCGGCCACCGGCACCGGTGCGTGCAACGGCAAGCCGGAGTGGGCCGACTTGGTCTGCTCCACCGGCCCGGCCGGCAGCATCACCAATGGCGGCTCCAACCCCACTCAACTGCCCACCAAGACCATCGAATACGACCGGTGGGGCAACACCGCCAAGGTCACCGAAACAGCGAACTCGGTCACCCGCACCACCACCAACACCTACGACGCCGCAGGTCGCACCAAGACGACGTCGATCAGCGGCGGCGTGGGCACCGGCGTAGCGAGCACGACGCTCACCTACGACAGCGACAGCGGTGACGTGGCCACGGCGACGTCGAACGGTCAGACCCTCACCCACACCTACGACCAGCTTGGACGGGAAATCTCCTACGCCGACGGCGCGGGCAACACCGCAGCCACGCAGTACGACGCGCTGGGCCGCGTGGTGAAAACCACCGACTCCGCCCCGTCCACCACCACCTACACCTACGACCCGTCCAAGGACCCGCGCGGTGTGGAGACCTCCCGCACCGACTCGGTCGCCGGCACCTTCGCCGCGACCTACGACGCGGACGGCGAACTGGCTACCGAGTCCCTGCCCGGCGGCTACACCCTCACCCTCGGTCAGGACGAGACCGGCGCCGAGACGTCCCGGATCTACACCCGCGACAGCGACGGCACCGTGATCGCCTCCGACAGCACGGAAGAGAGCGTGCAGGGCCAGGTCGTGGCCGACGCCAACACCGCGGGCCAAAGCCGCAGCCGCAGCTACAGCTACGACGCGGCCGGACGCCTCACCCGGGCGGACGACACCGACCCGGACGGCGCCTGCACCCGCCGCGACTACACCTTCGACAACAACACCAACCGCACCGCCCTCGCCACGACATCCGCCGACGTGGGGGCGGCCTGCACCTCCACCGGTGGCACCACCACCTCGTACTCCTACGACAGCGCCGACCGCCTGACCACCTCCGGCACCGTCTACGACGCCTTCGGCCGCACCACCACCCAGGCATCCGGCGCCACCATCGGCTACTACGTCAACGACCTTGTCCGTCAGCAGACCAAGGGCAGCAACCGCCAGACCTGGTCGCTGGACGCGGCCGGCCGTCTTGCCGCCTGGACCACGGAAACCCAGGGCAGCGACGGTACCTGGGCCCAGTCCGGGTCCAAGATCAACCACTACGGCTCTGACGGCGACAGCCCCGACTGGATCCAGGAGACCAGCAGCACCCTCACCCGCAACGTCCAGGGCGCCAGTGGCAACCTCGACGCGATCACCAGTGCCACGGGAGACACCGTCCTGCAGCTCACCGACATCCACGGTGACGTGACGGTGCAGCTTCCCCTGGACACCTCCACGGCGCCGACCGCCCTCGCCTACGACGAGTACGGCAACCCGGCGTCCGGCACTGCAACTAGCCGCTACAGCTGGCTCGGCGGCAAGCAACGCTCCAGGGAAACCGCCACCGGCGCCACCCTCATGGGGATACGTCTCTACGACCCCACCACCGGACGGTTCCTGTCCGTCGACCCCGTCCCCGGCGGCAACGCCAACGCCTACGAGTACTGCACCAGCGACCCGCTCAACTGCTACGACCTCGACGGACGGTTCGGCTGGGGCAAATGGATCGACCGGGTAGGCACCGGACTCGCGATAGCCGGCATGTTCGGCTGCGCCGCGTGCTCCGCCATCTCTGCGGGGATCTCTGTCGCTCGCGGGGCCTACAAGGTCTACCACGGCGACCGAAGCGGCTGGCTGGACATAGCCGGAGGAGCCACGTTCGGTGCCGGAAAGGGATTCCGCTCCTTCGGAAAACTCTCGAAGAGCCGCAGAATGGCCCGATACGCGAAGGGAGCTCGTGGCCGCGGCAGGTACAACAAGCGGATGCGTAGCAGAGCAGCCAAGGCGAACCGCAGATACCATCACCGCTACACGCGGCGCGCGGACAGCATCGACAGATGGTACGGCGGAGCCTCCACGGCCTACGGGCTGTACGGGGAATACCGCTCCTACCGACAGCAGGGATGGCGGCGATGGCTCCGGTGATCACGAGCTACGGCGGCCTGCTGCGAGCCGTCGAGACTCGCCTGACCACCTGGATGTTCCTCGTTTCGGAACGAGGGGACCGGCAGGAGGCGGCAACCGCGGCCGCTGAAGCCGACCAGGCCGTGGTGGCTCTGCTTGAGCTTCGGCCGGGAAAGATCCACCGGAAGGCCGAGAACGGCGTGTGGTGCCCCGCTTCGGACGTGCTGGCGTTTCGCTCATGGCTGTGGTTCGTCGTCGCGGTCTTGCTCGTAGTCGGAGGTCTGCTGCTGGTCCCGGGTGATTCAACGGCGGAGCAGTCTGTGCGGATCGCTCTTTCTCTGGTCGTCGCCATGCCCAGCGCGCTGTTCGCATCACGCCAGTTGAGTCACATCTTGACTCGACGGGCTCTACGAACTGGAGTGGCCGGGCAGAGCACTCTCATCTGGATCAGGCGGTGGCTCAGCGAAAGCGCAGTTCTGATCCTCACCCTGGGAATGTGGGCGCTCTGGATGACAGTCCTAGTTCTCTAGTCCCGTTAGTCCCGTCCACTCCACCCTCCAGTGATGCGGGGCGCCAGCCACCCGGCGCCCCGCATCAGGCTCTGGCACGGAAAACAGTGAGCTCCTTCGAGCTGGCCACCGATCAGGTGACGGCCTATGTCGCGCAACAAGCGAGGGAAGACCTGGCCTCCAACGCGTCACCGGGCGCGACGGTCGGAGCCCTGCTCGGGGTGCGGGTTGCCGGACGCGGCGGGCTTGTGTACACCGTGATCTGGCGCGGCCCCTACCTCAAGGGTCCCGCCGACGCGCCGCTGATGATGGGGGAGAAAGTCTACTTGGTCGACTCATGACGGGTGAGAAACCCCTGGTGCGAGAGCGCTTATGGCTCTGGCCAAGTAGTCGAGTGCGGTGGCCAGACGGAGCCGGCCCTCCTCCGACTCCTGGCCCACCCATGTGGCCGCGTCGAGATTCGCAGCGGCGTAGCCGATGAGCGTTCCCGCCCGGCCCGACCCGGACATCGCACGGCTCGCCCGCAACCGCGAACTGTCCGAACCACGATGCCTTCTACGAAGACAACCCGTCCCGGCCCGGCCGGGCGTTGCGTCGACTGCGTGCTGGACGACGCGGTCCGCAACCCGGCGCCGACCCCGGTCCCAGCGCAGCGCGAGCAGGAGGGGCCGCCGCGCGGTTCCTGCGGGGACTTCGGCGCCCGGATCGTCGTGGTCGGCCGCGCCCTCGAGGACGGCCTGTGCAAGCTCTGCCGTGAGGAGGCCGCCGTGCTGGGCACGGCCGTCGTGCTCACGTTCGCCGCCGTACCGGTCGGGCAGGAAACCTGCTCGGGCCGGGACGGAACCGTGCCGTGCAGCCGGACGCCCCTGCCGTCCCGCAGCGTCTGCGGTGTCCACCGCGTCCAGGATCTGGCCGGGGAGGTCGCGTGATGGGCCAGAAGCCGGGTCGACCTGGCCAGCATCGCCCCTGCGGGCCTGCAAGCCGACGGCGAAGAACAACGGCGGCAGCTCGGGCTTCCCACGCGGACTTGAACTGCCGGACCAGGGCGCTCAGGTGCCGGATCAGTTCGATCTCCGCGTAGGCGGCGTTGTCGGAGGTCGGCTTCGGCATCTTGCCGCGGATGTACTCCACGACGGCGACGGGGTTGTGGGGGTAGAGGGCGTTGGCGTCGTACATGTCCATGAAGAGAGCCAGAGCCGCTGCCTGGTCTTCGCGCTCGTACTCGGACGGCCCCGCGTACACGGTTCCCTCGTGTTCGATGGTGTGATAGCTCATGCCACTTCCTTTCCGGATTCCGCTGCCCGCGCTGCTGCGAGCAGAAGTTCGTGCCATTGAGAAACCGACCCGCACATGCGGTTGAGTGCCGCGAATTGTTCAGGTGGCAGGACGGCCACAATCTGGGTGGGATCGAGATCCAGTGATTTCTCGAGCGCCTTCATGGTGCGCAGCACCAGCGTGAGCGTGACTTCCAGCGGGGAAGGCTCCTCTTTCCCGAAGACCCGCTCCTCCTGCGCGCGTGCGCCGGACTTCGCCCTGCGCAGCAGCAAAGAGGCGCTCTCCAAGGCCTCCAGGCCTCCTTCGGCCGCCAGGGCGTCGAAGAACTGGGCGGGTCCCTGTGGGTCCTCGGCAACGGCCTGCAAGATGTCCGCGACCAGCTGCGGGTCGGCGCGCGCCGCGGCGTCGGTGAGCGGGACGCTGCCCGTCTGCCGCACGGCAGGAACTCCGAGCTGCTCGCGGTAGGCCGGGCCGGTTAGCGGGCCGCCGCCGCGGGCCGCCGTGTTCCGCAGTGCGGTCAGAAGGGCTTCGAACCGGGCGTGTGGATCGGCGTCACCGAGGGTGTGGAGTGCAGCCTCCCGCAACACCGTGTACGACGCGACGCCTCCGGTCTCTTCCATGGCCTTCCGCCGGCCCGGGGTGTACCAGGCGGCCACCCGCCGGTACTGGTCCACCGTGTCGACGCTGATACGCCGGGTCCGGGCGAACTCCTCCATGACACGACGCACCTCTGCCGGCCCGGAAACCGAGTTCACCAGAGCGAGGATGAGATCTCCCTTGGACAGCCGTGCTGCGCACGTGACAGCCACGCCTCGGGTTTCGTCAGCATCCAGCTGGTCCCACGCCGCCTGCACGGCGCTCTCCGGCATGGCCGCATTGTGCAATTCACGGCCTGGCTCATCCCAGAAGTTCATGCCGCCGAAGCTAGAAGCGGCCACCGACATGCTGTGCTGCATGTATTCGTATTAGGAAAAGAATCCTTCATTCATTCGCGCCAGCAGCTTGGTGCGCGCCTGCTTGATTAGCCTCTCGACGGATTCTTCTTCGCTCAGACGGATGAATGACGGCGACAACGAACGCACCCCCGATCCGGCGTTGAGCGAGAACAGGTTCAGCTGCCCAGCGAAGGAGGGGGCGCCAGGAAGTGACCAGGATGCACGGCTGGATCACGCCGTGTCGCTCCCTTCGCGGTCGGGTACGGCTTCGGCAACTGTCCGTCGCATGGGGGAGGTTGCCGGGTGGGCAAAGCGAGCCGAGGCAAGCGGGAGCGCAGCCGGGACAAGGGCCGGGCAGTGGACGGCGGCCGGTGCGGCACGGGCGGCGCACCGGATGCGGGAGCTGACCCAGCAGCATCTGACCGGCAACCCGTGGGTGCAGATGACGCTCGCCAACAACATCAATAATGTCATCACCGAGCTGCACAGCGTGCTGCTGCACAGCGATCTCGCCGCCGCCATGGCGGACAAGCCGGAAGGCATCGAGCGGGACGCGGCGTTGTCGATGACGCTCGGCAAGCAGGGCCATCGGCCGCCGTGGCCCCGGTCGGCCGGGGAGGCCGCCTCCCGGGAGATACGGCAGATCCAGCAACTGCTGCGGCAGGCGGAGGTCCTCGTCATCTCCCCGGCGGCGCACGCCGCGGTGATGGCCGCGGCCACCACCCTCGAGCCGGCCGACATCAGCACCCTGGACCGGGACCGGGACATCCGCGTGCCCACCGGGCTGCTGGTGCTGCCCGAGGCGATCGTGGTCGTCAACCGAGCCGGATCCCTGTCGGACACCAGGGCGTTCGGCTGGCGGTTCGTCACCCAGCACCAGATCCTGCCCACCGCCCAGTACCCCGGTGTGCAGGTGACGACGTTCATGGACCGCGACGGGCCTGTGCAGCCGGCCGGATGGCGGCAGGCGGTCTCCCAGGCACGCGCGTCCGGAAGCCCGCTGCCCCCGCTGATGCCGGACGGCATGTACGGGATGCGGGGCGATGCGTGCCTGGCGGAGGAGAGCACCGAGATGATGGCGGATCTGTCCGAGCGCCATCGAGAGATGCAGAGGGCCCTCACCCACGCCTCCCAGTGGCGTGCGGAGCCGGTTCCCGAGACCGGGGAGTGGGGCGGCGGCCGCGTCGACGACCCGTACGACGACTTCGTCGGCCGTTACATGTTCGCCTTCTGGCGGCTCATCGCTCAGGGCGTCACGGCCGCCAGCCCGTCGCAGGACACTTCCGGCGTGCGCACGACGGCGGGCGGTCGTGACGGCTCGGTGCCGCCAGACCTCGATGTGCGCGTCATCCGGCTTGCTGCGCCTTCGCCCCGTCCGTCGGATCCGGCGGGGGGAGAGAAGCGGGTGTACCACCACCGGTGGCCGGTACGGATGCACAAGGTGAGGCAGTGGTACCCCAGCCGCCAGGAGCACCGGGTGATCTGGCGCGGCCCCTACATCAAGGGCCCGGCCGACGCCCCGCTCATGATGGGCGAGAAGGCGTACCTCGTAGATTCGTAGCCCTCTGGGCGGGGCTGGCGGCACGCGGTCGTACGACAGTGCACCTTCGCTCCGCACCCGGCGCGGCAGGGCCGGTCGGTGGTGGGGGAGCATCTGCCCGGGGACACTGTCCCCTCCGCAGCCACATGCAGATGAACCGTCAACCGCCCCAAGGTGCTCCCGGCCCGCCGCCTTGGCCACGGTGAACTGCGGCGCACCCGTCAAAACGGGCAGGCGGCGAGTCCGAGCCACGGCACCAGAGCGAATCGGCCGACGCACAGCGGCGGCGTCAACGGATGAGTGAACGCAGCACCGGCACGCTCACGCCCATGGCACCCAGTGCGGCCAGGACCGCCCCGGGTGCGGAACCGTCGGAGAGGTAAGTCAGCCCGCCGACGATCAGCCCGATAACAGCACCGGTCACAAGGACGATCGCGGTGTGCAGGCTGATGAAGGGGGGCTCTGACGGCGAACTCACGTGGGCTCCAGCGGTTGTTGGCGACAATGGCGTCCGCTCATACGTCGCGTTCGGCGCGCCGCCCCACGGCTCACTTCTGCACTGTAAATCCGCAAAAAATCTTGAAAGACCCCGTGGGGTCCTCTGCGGAAAGCGACCTACAAGAGGCCGTCGAAGACGAAGCTGGCCCCCGTGGCCGGGGGCGCCGGGGGCGGCGGAAAGCGGAAGGGGAGGCCATGACGGGCGACGACGAGGCAGCGGACGAGGAGTCTGCAGCCTCGTGCGCCCAGCACTTACAACCTGTTGTGGGAGAGCAGGTGTGGCTACTTGGTGCGCCCGTGCCTCTCGAAGCTCAGGATGAGATGAGCGCTGTCGACGCAGGGCGGTCCAGGAAGCTGCAGGAGAACCTGGACCGGCGGATGGCCGACCAGCGAATGGTCCGGCTGTTGTCCGAGTACGGATTCGCCGGAGTCCGCTACGACCGTTTCGCGGAGGTGCTCGCCAGGTACGGGATCTCGGTGCTGCGGGGCTGGCTCTACTCCGGCTACGTGTTCCGGCTCGTGGCCTCGCGTGGGTTCGATCTCAAGCCGCACGAGCGGGAGCTTGAGGATCTGGAACGTGATAGTGATCTGCGGGAAGAACTGGCGACGATGACCGTTGCACGGGCGCTGCCGCTCTTCCGGCAGCGAGCCCTGGTCGAGGCCGGGTGGCGAGCCGATGGCGGTGCCAGCATCGCCACGTACTTCATGGGAGCGTGCGCTTACGAGTTTCCCAATGAGTACCGGCGTCACCGCGTGCAGCAGAGACGATGGCATCACGGCCAGATAGCTGAGGAGATCTCCTACGCCGGAAGCTCCGCGGTACGGGGCATTGCCGAGGAGGTCCTGGGCAACCTGCGGGTGCTCGAGGAGCTCCGGGCCATCGACGATCCGCGAACCCGGGCCACCGTGGCCCTGACGATCGACGGTTACAGCCAGGAGGAGATCCAACAGCTCCTGGACAGCGCCTCGATCCGCGCGATCGAAGGGCTGTTGTACAGGTGGCGGACGAAGGCGAAGCAGCGGGAAGAAGGGGGCTTCGATGCCTGACCCGAACGATGTGTTCGACGCCCTGCTGGAGGAGACGTCTCTGGGAAGCCGCGGAGCTCGCCAGCTCCGTTCCCGCACACCGGCGGTACGCGCCCGCGCCGTACGTGCGATCCCGGGGTGGTGGCACCGCTACTCGGATCGGCTGCCCCACTGGTTCTCGACGTTTGTCTCCCTGGAAAGCGCAGCCTCGCTGATCCGCACGTACGAGTTGTACTTCGTGCCCGGCCTGCTGCAGACGGACGCCTACGCACGCGCGGTGATCCAGCACGGCATGGTCGGTGCAACCGAAGCCGACATCGACAGGCGCGTGGAGGTGCGCCTGGAGCGGCAAAAGCTCCTCGTCACCGAAGACGCTCCGCAGCTCCACGTTGTCCTGGACGAGGCCGCCCTGCGCCGGCCATACGGCAACCGCGAGACCATGCGCGATCAGATCCGGCATCTCATCGAGATGTCCCAATGGGAGAACGTTCAGTTGCAGGTCTTGCCACTGAACTTCTGCGGGCACCCCAGCGGGTGCGGCGCCTTCACCATCATGAGCCTCCCCGACCTGCCGGACATTGTCTACCTGGAGCAACTCACCAGCGCCCTCTACCTGGAGGGCCACCAGGAAGTCGCCCAGTACAGGAAGGTGCTGACGGAACTGCAGGAAGAAAGCCCTGACCCGGACGAGAGCCGCAACCTGCTGGGAGACCTGCTGTTTCGGAGCTGAAATTTAAGCCCGGCTTTGACACCTGAAAATGAGCGATCCAGCGTGCGAACCATTGCGGCCTACGCTCGACTGCTCGAAGGCCTCGCAGCGCGCTTCCCCGCCCTTGACAGCGAGGCGACTCCCGAGCCCGGCGTGCCCGAGCCATTCACCGCCGCGCCGACCGCCGCGAAGCCACCTGCCCGTCCGGCGGCGAGCGCCGCCAGGCCGTCGGCGACGTCGCGACGCCCTGGCGCGACGAAGGCGGCGGCGAAGAAGACCACCACGGCGGCTGCGGTGGACCCGCGCTTCGAGAACGGCCCCCTCGCCGTCGTTGACTGTGAGGACGGGCAGGTGTCGGCGTACTGCGTCGGCGGCCTGGTCCTGGACGTGCCCGCCAAGTCGCTGCCCGCGCTGGTGGACTGGACGATCACCGAGGCAAAGCTCGGTCAGGCCCGACTGCACCGCAACGGCCGTGACGCCGACCCGTCCTGGTCCTCACCCCGGCCGCCCTGGAGCGCTACGGCCTGCCCGCCGCGCTGTCGGATGAAGAGCGGCGCGCTGGAGGGCTCAAGGACAGCCACAAGGTGGTCAAGCAGATTCAGCGGGCCGAACTGCAGCTCACCCAGCGCGGGTTCGGGCCGTGGGCGCGCGTCTTCCGTGACCCGGAGGGCTCCCGGCGGCGCTGCGTGCAGCTGTGCATCCCGTCGTGGAACGCGCTGGACGCCCGGGAGTGGGACAAGAAGGACGACCCGCAGCTGCCGGGCATGCACCCGGCCGACCTCGCCCGGTATCTCGGCACGTACGCGCAGCGGGTGATGACGCCGCGCGGCACCACGTCGACGACCGGCCTGGAGCTGATGACCGCGCTGCGCCCGCCGACCCGTGCGGAGAAGAACGAGGCTACCGGCGAGTTCGAGCGGGCCTTCAACGCCGACGCGCTGACGGCGGTGTACGAGCCCGTGGAGTGCGAGGTCCCGGACGAGCCCCCGATCCGCAAGGGCAAGTTCGAGCGCCACCACCTGCGCACCCCGGCAGAGATGCTGATGGAGGAGCCCTACGACTGGTGCCGTGAGCTGACCGATGACGAATGCATGCTGCCGTACCTGGTCGCGATCGACGTCAACATGGCCTTCGCGGCCGCCACCAACGGCCTCACCGTCGGCCTGGGCGCCCCCACCCACCTGAAGAACCGTCCGGCGTTCGACCCCAAGGTCCCCGGCTCGTGGCTGGTCGACCTCTCCCACGTCGACTTGTCCCGCGTGCAGATCGACGGGCGCACCCTGGACGCCGACCTGCTGCCCTCGCCGTTCACGCCGAAGGGCGACCGCCCGACCGGCCCGGCCTGGTACGCCACCCCCACCGTCGCGTACGCGCAGGAGCTCGGGTTCGAGGTCGCGCCGCTCGAGGCGTGGGTGCGCCTGGAGTCCGGCCGCTACCTGGACCCCTGGTACAACCGGCTGCGCGACGCCTACGTGGAGACGATGGCCGACCTCGGTGTCACCACGAAGATGGGCGGCCAGGCGTTCCTGGACGCGATGGCGGTGCACAAGCAGGTCGACCCGACGATGGCGCTGCTGCTGAACGCGATCAAGGCGACGGCGAAGGGCGGCATCGGCAAGCTGCGGCAGCGCAGCCGGGGAGCGGTGCCGTACTACGAAGAGTGGCCGGCGCTAAAGCGGGAGACCTGGCGCCCCGACATCTGGCGGTGTCACTTTCAACGGGAGTCATTTCGAGGTGACTTGGGGAGTCGTTTCACACCTGCGGGCAAGATCAATGTCAGTGACTTTTGATGTCACTCCCGGCTGTCAGTGCCGGGTGGGAGACTGCCTGGCATGATCGAACCGAACCCGAAAGCGGACCTTCTCCGATACTTGCAAGAGGCGCGTGATGCCCTGGTGTGGAAGCTCGATGGCCTCTCGGAGTACGACATCCGCCGTCCACTGACTTCCACGGGCACGAACCTGTTGGGGCTGGTCAAGCACGTCGCCAGCGTGGAGCTGGGGTATTTCGGCGACACGTTTGGGCGGCCGTTCTTCGACGGGGAGCCGCCGTCCTGGTGGTATACCGAGGAGTCAGAGTTCAACTCGGACATGTGGGCCACTGCAGATGAATCGCGGGAAGAGATCGTGGGGCTGTATCGCCAGGCGTGGGAGCACTCCAACAGCACGATCGCGACGCTGCCGCTTGACGCGGTCGGTCACGTCCCGTGGTGGCCGGAGGAACGCCGAGAGGTGACGCTGAACCACATCGTGGTGCGTGTGATCTCCGATACTCAGCGGCATGCTGGTCACGCCGATATCGTGCGAGAGCTCATCGACGGATCCGTCGGATATCTGCAAGGCAAGGACAACTTGCCGCCAGGAGATCAGGCGTGGTGGGAGGACTACCGGAGCCGACTGGAGCGCGTGGCGCGGGAAGTCGACGGCTGATCTCGCCGTGCTGCCGACCCCGTTGGCTCCGGGGTCGGCCATGCGGTGCCGTTCATCCTGCTGCAGTTTGCTCGGCCAGGGCTTTGGTGTGGGCGAGGCGGTAGGACTCGGTGCCGGTTTGGATGATGGCGCCGTTGAAGGTCAGGCGGTCGACGATGGCCGCGCAGAGCTGTGGGTCGGTGAAGGTCTTCGTCCAGCCACTGAAACTCTCGTTCGAAGCGATGGCGACGCTGTTCTTTTCCTCACGCTCCGTTAGAACCTGAAACAGCAGCTCAGCACCCCTGCGGTCAAGTTCCATATAGCCGAGTTCATCAATGCATAAAAGATCGACACGGCCGTAGCGAGCGATCGTCTTCGACAGCATCTTCTCGTCGGCGGCCTCGACCAGTTCGTTGACGAGAGGGGTGGCCAGCTGAGCTTGTTCCGCTTTGACGGACACCATCGGTGTGGTGGTCAGGCTGCGAGCGCGGTCTCATACTCGGCGGGACTGCGATAGCCGAGGCTGCT
>NZ_JBJDQL010000079.1:0-22858 GCF_044903305.1 Streptomyces sp. NPDC019531
CGAACGGCCCGTCGTGGCGCACGGGATGGCGAACGGCCCGTCGTGGCGCACGGGATGGCGAACGGCCCGTCGTGGCGCACGGGATGGCGAACGGCTCGTGGTGGCGCGCGTGGTGGTTGGCGGCCCGTCGTGGCCGCGGGATGGGGAACGGCCCGTTGTGGCGCGCGGGGTGGTTGGCGGTCCGTCGTGGCGCAGGCCGCCTGCAACCCCCTAGGGGCGCGGGGAACTGCGCGACCAGCCACAACGGACCCGCACCCGCCAGTCGACACAGCGAGCCACATCAATAGGCGCCCGGCCCAAGCCCAGCGCCAGCTGCCCGCGGGGAACCGGCCCGCAGCCGCACGGCAACCCGACCCGGCACCCCGTGAGGCGCTTGCTATTCGTCCTCCGATACGGCCTCCGGCACCGGCGGCGGAGTCGGGCGTAGCTTCAGCCAGACCAGGAAGAAGATGCCGAGGAGCAGCATGCCGAGGCCGGTCCAGAGGTTGATGTTGACGCCCTCGGCCTTGTCGAGGGTGGCGTCGGACGGGTTGATGCCGGCGATCGTGACGATGACGCCGTAGAGGACGAACAGGCTCCCGATGATGCGGCGCAGGTCGAAGATGCGGGCCGCGGTGGCGGACTTGGCCTGGAGTTCGGCCACTTCCCGCTGGACGTCGTGTTCGGAGTAGCCGTGCTGATCGGACATGGTTTCTCAATCCTCCGCGGTCAGAACGAGAACGGGATGTAGCAGGCGGCCGCCAGGACGACCGCGCCCCAGCCCAGCAGGGCGGGACGGCGGTACCAGGCGTCGTCGCCGGCGGCGGGGGCCTCGGTCATGCCGGGGGACGTCGTGCCGTAGACCAGGCCCTGGAGTTCCTCGGCGGGCTTGGGGGCCGTGAAGGGGGACACGGCGAACATGACCACCGCACCGGCCACGAAGCCGACGATCGCGGAGACGAAGTTGGCGCCCTGGTCGGTGGGGATGTCGATGATGCCCTGCTTGTAGATCCAGAAGTAGTTCACCATCGCCGCGACCGTGCCGGCGAGCAGGCCCCAGAAGCCCGACTTCGCGGACGCGCGCTTCCAGAACATGCCGACGATGAAGACGACGAACATCGGCACGTTGAAGAAGGAGAACAGGGTCTGGAGGTAGCTCATGATGTTCGAGAAGGATGAGGCGAGGAACGCTGTGCCTACTGAGGCGCAGACGCCGATCACTGTGATCAGGCGGCCGAAGCGGACGTAGTAGCCGTCCTCGCGGCCCCTTACTGCGTACCTCGCCCAGATGTCGTTCGTGAACACGGTGTTGAAGGACGAGACGTTCGCCGCCATGCCTGCCATGAAGGCCGCCAGGAGGCCCGTCACCGCGATGCCCAGGACGCCGTTCGGCAGGAGCTGTTCCATCAGGTACGGGATGGCGTCGTTGTACTGGTAGCCCGAGTCGGCGCTGCCGAAGCCGGGGATCAGGGCCGCCGCGACCAGGCCCGGGATCATCACCAGGAACACGATGAAGATCTTCGGGTAGGCGGCGATCAGGGGAGTGCGCTGGGCTGCTGAAAGGTTCTTCGCCGAGAGGGCTCGCTGGACCTCCGCGAAGTTCGTCGTCCAGTAGCCGAAGGACAGCACGAAGCCGAGGCCGAGGACGATCGTCAGCCAGTTCGCGCCCAGGGGGTTCGCGCTGCCGATGCCTGTGCCGCCCCAGGCCGTGGTGAAGTTCGCCCCGTGCTCCGCCGTCAGTTTGTCCGTGAGGCCGTCCCAGCCGCCCACCTTCTTCAGGCCCAGGACGACCAGAGGGATCAGGGCCGCCAGGATCACGAAGAACTGGAGGACCTCGTTGTAGATGGCGGAGGAGAGGCCGCCGAGGGTGATGTAGGCCAGGACGAAGGCGCCTGCGACCACGATGGCCACCCATTGCGGCCAGCCCAGGAGGGCTTCCACGACGATCGCCAGGGCGTAGAGGTTCACGCCGGCGATCAGGATGGCCGCGAAGGCGAACAGGGCCGAGCTGAGCAGGTGCGCCCACTTGTCGAAGCGCAGCAGCAGCATCTCGGGGACCGAGCGCACCTTGCTGCCGTAGTAGAACGGCATCATCACCAGGCCGAGGAAGACCATGGCCGGGATGGCGCCGATCCAGTACCAGTGGACCGTATAGGCGCCGTACTGCGCGCTGTTGGCGGCCATGCCCAGGATCTCGGTGGCGGCCAGGTTGGCCGAGATGAAGGCGAGACCCGTGATCCAGGCCGGCAGGGAGCGCCCGGAGAGGAAGAAGTCCAGGCTCGTCTTCACCGAGCGGCGGGCCGCGAAGCCGATGCCGAGGACGACGACGAAGTAGATGCCGAGGATCGTGTAGTCGAGCCAGTTGGTGGGGAGTCGCAGCTCCGCGGCCAGGTATGCGCCTTTTGCGGTGGTTTGCATAGTCAACAATTGAACACCTCGACTGGTGTGCTTTGTTTGATTCTGATGTTGACGTTGGTGGGTGGTCATGGTTACTTGTGTTTAGTTATGTTTGAGTGAAGGAGTCCGGCGGTGAAGAAGACCTCGACCCGACTGGCCGACGGTCGCGAGCTCATCTACTACGACCTGCGCGACGACACCGTCCGCGACGCCGTGGACCGGCGTCCGCTGGAGCGGACTGTCACCACGTCCGAGGTTCGTCGGGATCCGCTGCTCGGCGACTCCGTTGCCATCGCCTCGCACCGGCAGGGGCGCACCTACCACCCGCCCAAGGACGAGTGCCCGCTGTGTCCCTCGCAGGGTGAGCGGCTGAGTGAGATCCCGGACTCGTCGTATGACGCCGTGGTCTTCGAGAACCGTTTCCCCTCGCTGGCGGGGGACTCCGGGCGCTGCGAGGTCGTCTGCTTCACCTCCGACCACAACGCCTCCTTCGCGGACCTGACCGAGGAACAGGCGCGGCTGGTTCTCGACGCCTGGACCGACCGGACCTCGGAGCTGTCGCATCTCCCCTCCGTCGAGCAGGTGTTCTGCTTCGAGAACCGCGGTGCCGAGATCGGTGTAACCCTGGGTCACCCGCACGGCCAGATCTACGCCTACCCGTTCACCACTCCGCGCACCGCCCTGATGCTGCGTTCTCTCGCAACTCATAAGGAGGCGACCGGAGGTGAGAATCTCTTCGACGCCGTCCTGGAGCGCGAGCTCGCCGACGAGCGGGTCGTCCTGGAGGGTGAGCACTGGGTCGCCTTCGTGCCCTACGCGGCGCACTGGCCGTACGAGGTGCATCTGTATCCGAAGCGGCGGGTGCCCGATCTGCTCGGCCTGGAGGAAGAGGCCCGCACAGAGTTCCCCAAGCTCTATCTGGAACTCTTGAGGCGCTTCGACCGGATCTTCGATGGGCCGGGTGGAGGGAAGGAAGGTGCGGGTGAGCTCTCTACGCCGTACATCGCCGCCTGGCATCAGGCGCCGTTCGGCGCGCTGGAGGAGTTCGAGGGCGTCAACCGCGACGACTTCGCGCTTCACCTGGAGCTTTTCACCATTCGACGTACGTCCGGCAAGCTGAAGTTCCTCGCGGGGTCCGAGTCGGGCATGAACGTCTTCATCAACGACATCCGACCGGAGGCCGCGGCACAGCGACTGCGAGAGGTAGCGAGTTCATGAAGTACCTGGTGACAGGTGGCGCGGGGTATGTCGGCAGTGTCGTGGCCCAGCATCTGCTGGAGGCCGGGCACGAGGTCGTCGTCCTCGACAACCTCTCCACCGGCTTCCGCGAGGGGGTGCCCGCGGGTGCTTCGTTCGTCGAGGGCGACATCCGTGATGCCGCGAAGTGGCTGGACCCCTCCTTCGACGGCGTGCTCCACTTCGCCGCCTTCTCGCAGGTCGGCGAGTCGGTCGTGAAGCCCGAGAAGTACTGGGACAACAACGTCGGCGGCACCATGGCCCTCCTCGGCGCCATGCGCGAGGCCGGCGTCAAGAAGCTCGTCTTCTCTTCTACGGCCGCCACGTACGGGGAGCCCGAGGAGGTGCCGATCGTCGAGTCGGCGCCGACCAGGCCCACCAACCCGTACGGCGCCTCCAAGCTCGCCGTCGACTTCATGATCACCAGCGAGGCCAACGCGCACGGCCTTGGCGCCGTGTCCCTGCGCTACTTCAACGTGGCCGGGGCGTACGGCGAGCAGGGTGAGCGGCACGACCCCGAGTCGCACCTCATCCCGCTGATCCTCCAGGTCGCCCAGGGCAGGCGCGAGGCGATCTCCGTGTTCGGCGAGGACTACCCGACCCCGGACGGCACCTGCATCCGCGACTACATCCACGTCGCCGACCTGGCCGAGGCCCACCTCCTCGCCATCAAGGCCGCCACCGCGGGCGAGCACCTCATCTGCAACCTCGGCAACGGCGAGGGCTTCTCCGTCCGCCAGGTCATCGAGACCGTCCGCGAGGTCACCGGCCACCCGATCCCCGAGGTCGTGGCCCCCCGCCGGGGCGGCGACCCGGCCACCCTGGTCGCCTCCGCCGCCACCGCCCGCGAGAAGCTGGGCTGGAACCCGTCCCGCGCGGATCTCGCGGGGATCGTCGCGGACGCCTGGGAGTTCGCGCAGACCATCAGCGCAGCAAGGGAGCAGTAGTGGCGGCACAGCAGGTCCGGGACGGTTTCGCCGAGCTCTACGGAACCGAGCCCGAGGGTGTCTGGTCGGCGCCTGGCCGCGTCAACCTCATCGGTGAGCACACCGACTACAACGACGGCTTCGTGATGCCCTTCGCGCTGCCGCACACCGCCGTCGCGGCCGTCTCCCGGCGCGAGGACGGCGTCCTGCGCCTGCATTCGGCGGACGTCGAGGGCGGCGTCGTCGAGCTGCGCCTGGAGGACCTCGCCCCGGAGAGCGACCGGAACTGGACCGCCTACCCGGCCGGAGTCGTCTGGGCGCTGCGCGAGGCAGGACACCAGGTCACCGGCGCCGACGTCCACCTCGCCTCGACGGTCCCGGCGGGCGCGGGCCTGTCCTCGTCGGCGGCCCTTGAGGTCGTCGTCGCGCTCGCCCTGAACGACCTGTTCGACCTCGGCCTCCAGCGCTGGCAGCTGGCCCGTCTGTGCCAGCGCGCCGAGAACGTCTACGTCGGCGCCCCCACCGGGATCATGGACCAGACCGCGTCCGCCTGCTGCGAGACCGGGCACGCCCTGTTCCTCGACACCCGGGACCTCTCCCAGAAGCAGATCCCCTTCGACCTCGCCGCCGAGGGCATGGTCCTGCTGGTGGTCGACACCCGCGTCAAGCACGCCCACAACGAGGGCGAGTACGGCAAGCGCCGCGCGGGCTGCGAGCGGGGCGCGGCCCTGCTCGGCGTGGACGCCCTGCGGGACGTCCCCTACGGCGAGCTCGACGCGGCCCTCAAGAGGCTCGGCGACGACGAGGAGGCCGTACGCCTGGTGCGGCACGTGGTCACCGAGGACGAGCGGGTCGAGAAGGTCGTCGCCCTGCTGGAGTCGGGCCAGACCCGTGCGATCGGCCCGGTGCTGGTGGCCGGCCACGCCTCCCTGCGCGACGACTTCCGCATCTCCTGCCCGGAGCTGGACCTGGTCGTCGACACCGCCCTCGCCTCCGGCGCCCTGGGCGCCCGGATGACCGGTGGCGGCTTCGGCGGCTCGGCGATCGTGCTGGCCGAGGCGGCCGACGTGGAGAACATCACGAAGGCGGTCGAAGAGGCCTTCGCCGCCGCGGAGTTCACCGCTCCGCGGGTGTTCGAGGCGGTGCCCTCGGCGGGGGCGCGGCGCCTGGTCTGAGACCGACTGACCGCTGTTTTGCCCGGCTTGATCCGAACTTGGGGAAAGCCGGGTCTCGCCCTGACATACGCGCCAGTAGCGTCGGAGCGTGAGTCGAGGGCACCATCGCATCCTGTCGGCGATCGGCATCGGCTGCTATGTGCTCGCCGCGATCGTGGCGCTGTATCTGCCGGCCGATGATTTCGGGCCGAGCCTCCTCGTGCCCCTGTGGATCGCCCACGGCGTGCTCCTCGCCGTCCTGCTGGTGAAACTCGGCGCGGGCGAGTCCGCTCTGTCCGCCGCCCTGCTGGTCGTGGGCGCCTCGGTGATGGCGGTGTACGTCGCCGACACGGCCCGCGAGGACCTCACCCTGGAACGGCGGGGCGAACGGGTCGTCGCCACGGTCGTACGGGAGTGGCGGTCCTCGACCCGGCACACCTACGACTACACCCTCGCCCTGCACGACGGCACCAAGGTCCCCGGCCCCGCCCTCCGGGCCACCTCCGACCGCTACGACGTCGGCCAGACCCTCACCGTGATCGAGGACCCCGAGGGCGAGATCGGCCCGGTGACTCCGGGACAGGCGGACGCCACCGGTGACGTGCTCGCCGCCGCGTCGTTCGCGCTCGTCGCGCTCGGCGCGGTCCCCTGGACGGCCTGGCGCGGAGCGGTCGCCGTACGGCGGCGGGAGGCGCGCGGGCGGCGCGACGAACAGGAGCACATGTTGCGCGAGGCCCTGCGCACGGCGTCCCCCGACGCCCACGGCTATCTCGAGGTGCACCCCGGGCACTACCCCGACGTGCCCCATCCGCGCGCCGACAGCATCGCCTGGGAGATGGGCCTCAAGCCGGACACCCCGGGCTCCTGGCGCTTCAGACGGTGAGCCGCTTGGTCAGCGTGTACTCCGTGATCCCCGGCGGATAGTCCGGGATCACGCACACCACCTCGTACCCCTGCTTCTTGTAGAACTCCGGCGCCTGGAAGTCCCAGGTCTCCAGACGTACGGCGGCGCAGCCCCGGCCGCGCCGCGCGAGGTGCTCGGCGGTCGCGAGCAACTGCGAACCCACGCCCGCCCCGCGGTGCCGTTCGTCCACCCACAGGTAGGTCACGTGCAGCCAGCTGGTCCAGGTGTGGCCGACCAGTCCGCCCGCCAGGGCACCGGAGCCGTCCAACGCCCAGACGTGGAGCGGAAGTTCCCGTTCACCTGGGGTTCCGCGCAGTGCGCGCAGGACGGGAGAGGCGGCCGTGTTGGCGTCCAGCAGGCGTTTGCGGAGCAGATCTTGCCGGGCTTTGTCGACTTCTGTCTCCAGACGAAACATGCGGCTCACCATAAACGCACCGGACAGCCAGTTCTGCAAATAACCTTCCGCTCCTGCCCCCCGGCCGTACCCTGATGAACAGCACCGGTGGGGGCCGGTGCTGATCAGGGGGCGAGACAGTCGGGTACGGCGCCCGAAGTGGGGGTAGCAGCTCTTGTGCGGCGGCGGCCGTGCGGCCATCGTGCTTCGAGTGTCGTACCCGCGGCGGTGTCGTCTCCCCAGTCGTCTTTTTTCGGACGATGACGACGGGGTATCCCCTGCTCTTCGAGAGCTTGGGAAGGGGGTTTCGTGGTTCGTATCCGAGTCCTGGTCGTAGACGACCATCGCATCTTCGCCGAGTCGCTCGCCGCCGCGCTGGCGGCCGAGCCCGACGTGGAGGTCTCCGCGGCCGGCAGCGGTCCCGCCGCGCTGCGCAGTCTGGAGCGCGCGGCCGCCGAGGGCCGCCGTTTCGACGTACTGCTCGTCGACGCGGACCTGGGCGGCAACGTCCAGGGCATCAGGCCCGCCGTGTCCGTGCAGGACGGCAACGAGGACGGGCTGGTCGACGGCATATCGCTGGTCGCGGGGGTCCGTTCGGCACAGCCGGCGGTACGGATCGTCGTGCTCGCCGAGAAGGACGATCCGCGGCGGGCCGCGCTGGCCCTGCAGGCCGGCGCCTCGGGCTGGGTCGCCAAGGACTGCTCGCTGTCCCGGCTGCTCACCGTCATCCGGGGGGTGCTGCGGGACGAGACGCATCTGCCGCCCGCCCTGCTGACCGGTGTGCTCAGGGAGCTCACCGCCGCCCGCAAGCACCGCACCGAGAGCGAGCGGCTGGTGGAGTCCCTCACTCCGCGCGAGCGTGAGGTACTGCGCTGCATGGTCGCGGGGCTCGGCCGCAAGGCGGTCGCCGAGCGGCTGTTCCTGTCGCCGCACACCGTCCGCACCCATATGCAGAACGTCCTCGGCAAGCTGGGCGTCCACTCCACCCTGGCCGCCGTCGCACTGGCGCGGCGCGCGGGCGTGGGTCCGGCCGACCTAGCCGGGGATGTTGTCGAACGGGGCGGTCAACTGGCGTAGCAGCCCGGCCAGTTCCCCGCGTTGTGCGCGGGACAGCTCGGCGAGGATCGCGCGTTCCTGTTCCAGCAGACCGGCGAGGGCCTGGTCCGCGCGGTCCTTGCCGTCCTCGGTGAGCCTGACCAGCACCCCGCGCCGGTCGCTCGGGTCGGGCAACCGCTCCACCAGGCCCTTCTTGGCCAGCCGGTCGATGCGGTTGGTCATCGTGCCCGAGGTGACCAGAGTCTGCGTCAGCAGCTGTCCCGGGGAGAGCTGATACGGCGTTCCCGCGCGCCTGAGCGCGGTCAGCACGTCGAACTCCCAGGGCTCCAGGCTGTGCTCGGCGAAAGCCAGCCGGCGTGCCCGGTCCAGGTGCCGGGCCAGTCTGCTCACCCGGCTGAGCACCTCCAGCGGCTCCACGTCGAGGTCCGGGCGCTCCCGGCGCCACGCAGCGACCAGCCGATCGACCTCGTCCTCCATGACGATCAGTGTAGTGGTTGTGTCGACATGAAGTCTCTTGATGTGAAGTCTCTTGACATCAAGATAAAACTGGAGGAACAGTGAGTCCCATGACGACTTGGGACCCCGCTCAGTACCTCCGCCACGCCGACCACCGCGCCCGCCCCTTCACCGACCTCCTCGCCCGTGTCCCGGACCTGCCGGGCGAACGGCCCGTGATCGCCGACCTGGGCTGCGGCCCCGGCAACGTGACCGCGGTGCTCGCCGCGCGCTGGCCCACGGCCCGCATCACCGGCTACGACAACTCCGCCGAGATGCTCGACAAGGCGCAGGTCGAGCACGCGGGCCCCACGTCCGGCGGCGGCCGGCTCGACTTCGCCCACGCGGACGTGCGCACATGGACGCCTTCACAGCCGTACGACCTCATCGTCAGCAATGCCACGCTCCAGTGGGTGCCGGGGCACGTGGAGCGGTTCGCCGACTGGATCGCCGGGCTCGTCCCCGGCGGCACCTTCGCCTTCCAGGTGCCCGGGAACTTCGGCTCCCCGAGCCACGTCCTGATGCGGGAACTGGCCGGGGCGGCGGGGGTCGCGGAGGAACTGCGCCACGACGACGCCGTCCTCGCGCCCGAGGCCTATCTCGCGGCGCTGGCCGACCTGGGCTGCGAGGTGGACGCGTGGGAGACGACGTACGTGCACCTGCTGCAGGGGGAGGACCCGGTCCTGGACTGGGTGAAGGGGACGGGCCTGCGGCCGGTCCTCACCGCCCTCGCCGACGACCCGACGGCCCGGGAGAAGTTCCTGGGCGAGTACCGGGCGGCCCTGCGCGAGGCCTATCCGGCGGGACCGCACGGCACACCGTTCCCCTTCCGCCGCATCTTCGCGGTGGCCCGTAAGGAGGGGTGATGCTCGTCGCCGTCGACCATGTGCAGCTCGCCGCGCCGCCCGGCTCCGAGGAACTGCTGCGCGCCTTCTACGTCGGTGTCCTCGGCATGACGGAGATCCCCAAGCCGCCGGCGCTCGTGGCGCGCGGCGGGTGCTGGTTCGAGGCGGGAGCCGTGCAGTTGCATCTGGGGATCGAGACCGACTTTCGGCCGTCGAAGAAGGCCCACCCGGGGCTCAGGGTCACGGACATCGCGGCGTGCGCCGCCCGGCTGGAGGCGAACGGGGCCCCGGTCCGTTGGGACTCCGGCTTGCCGGGGCGCCGACGGTTCCACTCCCGCGACCCTGTCGGCAACCGGCTGGAGTTCCTGGTTTGACCCCGGCGGTCAGGGTCACCCGCAGTGATGACAGCGGAGTCGCAATCGCTGGGAGTGAGAAGCGTGGCAAAAGACCAGAAGGGCAAGGCCAAGAAGGAACAGGCCAAGGGCAAGGCCAAGGAGGCCATGGGGCGCGCGGTCGGCAACGAGCGCATGGAGGCCGAGGGCCGCATGGGGCAGTCCAAGGGCGACGCCCGCCAGGCCAAGGAGAAGACGAAGGACACCTTCAAGCACTGATGACGTGTGCACAGGGCGCCGGAGAGCTCAGCTCTTGCGGCGCCCTATCAGGTGCGGCTTGGCCTCCAGGCCGTCCAGGCCGTGCCACGCCAGGTTCACCAGATGCGCCGCCACCTCCGCCTTCTTCGGGCGGCGGACGTCCAGCCACCACTGGCCGGTCAGGGCGACCATGCCGACCAGGGCCTGGGCGTACAGGGGGGCCAGCTTGGGGTCGAAGCCCCGGCTCTTGAACTCCCGGCCCAGGATGTCCTCGACCTGCGTCGCGATGTCCGAGATCAGTGACGCGAAGGACCCCGTGGACTGGGGGATGGGGGAGTCCCGGACCAGGATCCGGAAGCCGTCCGTGTACTCCTCGATGTAGTCCAGCAGCGCGAACGCGGCCTGCTCGCACAGTTCACGGGGGTGGCCGGCGGTCAGGGAACTCGTCACCATGTCCAGCAGGCGCCGCATCTCGCGATCCACCACCACCGCGTACAGGCCCTCCTTGCCGCCGAAGTGCTCGTACACCACCGGCTTGGAGACGCCCGCCTTCGCCGCGATCTCCTCCACCGACGTGGCCTCGAAACCCTTCGTGGCGAAGAGGGTGCGACCGATCTCCAGAAGCTGCGCGCGGCGCTCGGCACCCGTCATCCGGGTGCGCCGGGCACGCCGCGGCTTCGCTTCGTTGCTCGGGGTACTGCTGGAGTCGGTCGCCACGGCGTCCATCATGCCGCCTCGGCGGCCTCCTTCTTGCGCCGGGAGCCGTCCCCGTCCGTGTTCCGGCGGGAATCGATACGCGAGCGTGACGGCCAACGCACGTCGTACGCCCAGCCGAGCATCTCGAACCAGCGGATGATCCGCGCCGAGGAGTCCACCTGGCCCCGCATCACCCCGTGCCGTGCCGAGGTCGGGTCGGCGTGGTGCAGGTTGTGCCAGGACTCACCGCAGGACAGCACGGCCAGCCACCACACGTTGCCCGAGCGGTCCCGCGACTTGAAGGGCCGCTTGCCGACCGCGTGACAGATCGAGTTGATCGACCAGGTCACGTGGTGCAGCAGGCAGACACGGACCAGGGAGCCCCAGAAGAACCCGGTGAACGCGCCCCACCAGGACATCGTCACCAGACCGCCGATCAGGGCGGGCAGCGCGAGGGAGAGCATGGTCCAGTAGATGAAGTGGCGGGAGATCGTCCGGATCGCCGGGTCCTTGACCAGATCCGGTGCGTACTTCTCCTGCGGGGTCTGCTCCTCGTCGAACATCCAGCCGATGTGGGCCCACCACAGGCCCTTTATCAGCGCCGGGAGCGTCTCACCGAACCGCCACGGCGAGTGCGGGTCCCCCTCGGCGTCGGAGAACTTGTGGTGCTTGCGATGGTCGGCCACCCAGCGCACCAGGGGCCCCTCGACCGCCAGCGAGCCCATGATCGCCAATGCGATCCGCAGGGGCCGCCTGGCCTTGAACGAGCCGTGCGTGAAGTAGCGGTGGAAGCCGATGGTGATGCCGTGGCAGCCGAGGTAGTAGAAGAAGACCAGCAGGCCCAGGTCCAGCCAGCTCACGCCCCAGCCCCACGCCAGCGGCACCGCCGCGAGCAGCGCGAGGAAGGGAACGGTGATGAAGAGGAGCAGCGTGATCTGTTCGATCGAACGCTTCTGCTCACCGCCCAGCGTCGCGGAGGGCGGTGTCGAGCCGTCGGTCGCCTTCGGGGCGTCATCGATCACATCGGAGCTCGTGGTCATGGGGCGTCCCCTGGGGGGTTTCGAGGGTTGAGACAGGTGCCGGGCTGCGGGAATCCTTCCCGGGTTCCGTTACAGCGGACCCTACGGATCCGTAACCTACGGCATCGTAAGTATGGCAGTGCGGCGCCCCGCGGCAAGAGCCCGAGAGTCTGCGCGTCCGCATCGACACCTATCCTTGGACTCGGTCGGACAGCGCGGTCCGCTCTGATTTCTTCCCGGATGTCCGGCCCGTATGCGGCGGCTGCCGCACGACCGCACTTCGGGTTCCCTCCCGGACGAGCTTCAACACTGCAAGGAGCCGCACCTGTGAGCAGTGCCGACGACCTGACCACGAGCGCCACGTCGACCAGTAGTGAGCTGCGCGCCGACATCCGCCGACTGGGCGACCTCCTGGGCGAGACCCTCGTCCGCCAGGAGGGCCCCGAGCTGCTGGAACTGGTCGAGAAGGTGCGCCGCCTCACCCGTGAGGACGGCGAGGCCGCCGCCGAACTGCTGCGCGGAACCGAACTGGAGACCGCCGCCAAGCTGGTGCGCGCCTTCTCCACCTACTTCCACCTGGCCAACGTCACCGAGCAGGTGCACCGCGGCCGCGAGCTGCGCGCCCGCCGGGCCGCCGAGGGCGGTCTCCTCGCCCGTACCGCCGACCGCCTCAAGGACGCCGACCCCGAGCACCTGCGCCAGACGGTCGCCAACCTCAACGTCCGCCCGGTCTTCACCGCCCATCCGACCGAGGCCGCCCGCCGCTCGGTGCTGAACAAGCTCCGCAGGATCGCCGCGCTCCTGGAGACACCCGTCATCGAGGCGGACCGGCGCCGCTACGACACCCGCCTGGCCGAGAACATCGACCTCGTCTGGCAGACCGACGAACTGCGCGTCGTGCGCCCCGAGCCCGCCGACGAGGCCCGCAACGCCATCTACTACCTCGACGAACTGCACGCGAACGCCGTCGGCGACGTCCTGGAGGACCTCACCGCCGAGCTCGAGCGCGTCGGCGTCAAGCTCCCCGACGCCACCCGCCCCCTCACCTTCGGCACCTGGATCGGCGGCGACCGCGACGGCAACCCCAACGTCACCCCCCAGGTGACCTGGGACGTCCTGATCCTCCAGCACGAGCACGGCATCAACGACGCCCTGGAACTCATCGACGAACTGCGCGGCTTCCTCTCGAACTCCATCCGCTACACCGGCGCCACCGAGGAACTCCTGGAGTCCCTGCGCGGCGACCTGGAGCGACTGCCGGAGATCAGCCCCCGCTACAAGCGGCTGAACTCCGAGGAGCCCTACCGGCTCAAGGCCACCTGCATCCGGCAGAAGCTGGAGAACACCAAGCAGCGCCTGGCCAAGGGCATCCCGCACGAGGACGGCCGCGACTACCTCGGCACCAGCGAGCTGCTGAACGACCTCACACTGATCCAGACCTCACTGCGCGAGCACCGCGGCGGGCTCTTCGCCGAGGGCCGGATGAACCGCACCATCCGAACCCTTGCCGCGTTCGGCCTCCAGCTCGCCACGATGGACGTCCGCGAGCACGCCGACGCCCACCACCACGCCCTCGGCCAGCTCTTCGACCGCCTCGGCGAGGAGTCCTGGCGCTACGTCGACATGCCCCGCGACTACCGGGCCAAGCTGCTCGCCAAGGAGCTGCGGTCCCGTCGTCCACTGGGCCCGACCCCGGCCCCCGTCGACGCGGCCGGCGAGAAGACCCTCGGCGTCTTCCAGACCGTGAAGCGGGCCCTGGAGGTCTTCGGACCCGAGGTCATCGAGTCGTACATCATCTCGATGTGCCAGGGCGCCGACGACGTCTTCGCGGCCGCCGTCCTGGCCCGCGAGGCCGGCCTGCTCGACCTGCACGCAGGCTGGGCGAAGATCGGAATCGTGCCGCTCCTGGAGACCACCGACGAGCTCAAGGCCGCCGACACCATCCTGGAGGACATGCTCTCCGACCCGTCGTACCGCAGGCTCGTGGCCCTGCGCGGCGATGTGCAGGAGGTCATGCTCGGCTACTCCGACTCCTCTAAGTTCGGCGGCATCACCACCTCGCAGTGGGAGATCCACCGCGCCCAGCGCCGCCTGCGTGACGTGGCCCACCGCTACGGCGTCCGCCTGCGCCTCTTCCACGGCCGCGGCGGCACCGTCGGCCGCGGCGGCGGCCCCTCCCACGACGCCATCCTCGCCCAGCCCTGGGGCACCCTGGAGGGCGAGATCAAGGTCACCGAGCAGGGCGAGGTCATCTCCGACAAGTACCTCGTCCCCTCCCTGGCGAGGGAGAACCTGGAACTGACGGTCGCCGCCACACTCCAGGCGTCCGCCCTGCACACCGCCCCCCGCCAGTCCGACGAGGCGCTGGCCCGCTGGGACGCGGCGATGGACGTCGTCTCCGACGCCGCGCACGCCGCGTACCGCAGGCTCGTCGAGGACCCGGACCTGCCGACGTACTTCCTCGCGTCGACACCGGTGGACCAGCTCGCCGACCTGCACCTCGGCTCACGACCCTCCCGCCGCCCCGGCTCGGGCGTCTCCCTCGACGGACTGCGCGCCATCCCGTGGGTGTTCGGCTGGACCCAGTCCCGGCAGATCGTCCCCGGCTGGTTCGGCGTCGGCTCCGGCCTGAAGGCGCTGCGCGAGGCGGGCCTGACCGCGACGTTGGGAGGAGAGGGCGTGCTCGACGAGATGCACGAGCAGTGGCACTTCTTCCGGAACTTCATCTCCAACGTCGAGATGACGCTCGCGAAGACCGACCTGCGCATCGCCCGCCACTACGTCGAGACCCTCGTCCCCGCCGAGCTCCAGCACGTCTTCGCCGACATCGAGGCCGAGCACGAGCTCACCGTCCGCGAGGTCCTGAGGATCACCGGCGAGGACGAACTCCTCGACGCCACCCCGGTCCTCAAGCAGACCTTCGCCATCCGCGACGCCTACCTGGACCCGATCTCCTACCTCCAGGTGACCCTGCTCAAGCGCCAGCGCGATGCGGCCGCCGCCGGCGAGCCCACCGACCCGCTGCTCGCCCGCGCCCTGCTCCTGACGGTCAACGGCGTCGCGGCGGGCCTGCGCAACACCGGCTGACCCTCGTTCGGACACGAAGAAGCGGTGCCCCTGAGTCATCAGGGGCACCGCTTCTCGCTGTCGCGTCAGGCCCGGCGCCGCCTGACCACGAGGAAGCCGCCCGCCGCCATCAGCGCGGCGGCGACACCCGCGAGCAGGCCCACGGGGGCGCCGTTGCCGGTCTCGGCGAGGTCACCGGTGGAGCTCTGCGCGGAAGCGGAGGAAGAGGCCGAAGGCGAGGCCCCGGCCTCGGCGGACTCGCCGGGCCCGGCGCTGGGCTCGGTGCTGGGATCGGCACCGGGGGAGGCCGACGCGGTGGGCGTGGCCGTACCACCTCCCCCGCCTTCCTCCTCCTCGCAGTCCGTCCAGAACACCTTGTGCTTGGCGGCGCCCTTCTCCCCGTCGAAGTTCCAGAACAGCTTGTAGTGCCCGTCGGGCAGCGACAGATCGTCCGTACGGCCGTGGCCGTCGGCGTCCAGCGTGATCGCGCCGGACTTCACGGTCTCGCCCTTGACATCGGCCGTCGGGGCCCAGGCCTCGATGTGCCAGTCGACCTCCTGGACCGCGTCGAACCCGAAGGCGTCCAGGTAGAAGGAGCAGACGTGCGGCTCGTTCTTGCGGAGCTCTTCGCCGGTGGTGGCGTCGTGGATCTTCACGGTTCCGTTGTCACCTGGAGCGGTGGCGTGGGCGACCGGGGCGACCAGGAAGGCCGCCGTGGCGACGGCGGACAGAACGCCGGCGCGGGTGATGGTACGCATGAGGCAGTAGTCCATCTTCGAGAGTGAACGGAAGATGTGGAGGGGGCGGCTCAGCTTCCAGCCGTGACTGACACCTGGTCAATCACGAACAGGAAACAAATAGATCGTTCACAAGGGGGCGGCCCCCGAAAACGGCTCAGATCACCGCGAAAGCAGCCGTGAGCAGCGCGATCCCCGACCCCGCCAGCACCCACGCGACCCGCGTCCGGCGCAGCCCGCCCGCCACGACCACCGACGCGAGCAGCAGCGCCCCGCCCATCGGCACCCAGGAATACAGCACACCCGCCGGTCCGGACCGTACGACGTCATCACTACCGGGCTTGACCACGACCGTGTAGGTCTGCCCCTTCCGCACCGCCACACTCTTCTGGATGACGGCCCGCGCACGCGCCCGCGACCCCTGGGACAGCGGGGTGTACGGACCCGTACAGGCTTCCCCGGAACACCGCGTCACCTCGACCGTGCCCTGCTCACGCCCCTTGGTGAGCATCACGTACTGGGCAGTGCCCCAGGACGCCCACACCCCGGCGATCAGGATCACCACCGCGACCGTACCCATCGACGCGTGCCGCCCGAGCCGCAGTGCGGTAGTCGAGGTCTGACGGGCGGAGGCGGCGATGGCAGGCATGGCCGGGATCATTGGCCATGGGGTTGCTCGAAGTCAATGCGGGCTACGAGTTGTACGTGCTCTGCGCCCGCTCAAGACCCTCGATCACCAAAGCCTCCACCGCGTCCGCGGCCCGGTCCACGAAGTAGTCGAGCTCCTTGCGCTCACTCGACGCGAAGTCCTTCAGCACGAAGTCCGCGACCTGCATACGGCCCGGAGGGCGCCCGATCCCGAACCGCACCCGGTGATACTCCGACCCGAACGCCTTGGTCATCGACTTCAGCCCGTTGTGACCGTTGTCCCCACCGCCCAGCTTCAGCCGCAGAACGCCGTAGTCGATGTCCAGCTCGTCATGGATCGCCACGATGTTGGCGACGGGCACCTTGTAGAAGTCCTTGAGCGCGTTCACCGGCCCGCCGGACAGATTCATGAACGACATCGGCTTCGCCAGGATCACCCGCCGGTTCCCCGGCCCGGGCGGACCGATCCGCCCCTCCACGACCTGCGCCTGCGCCTTCCCGGCCCGCTTGAACCGGCCCCCGACCCGCTCGGCCAGCAGATCGGCCACCATGAAACCCACGTTGTGCCGGTTGCCCGCGTATTCGGGCCCCGGATTGCCGAGGCCCACGATCAGCCAAGGGGCGTTGGCGGGGGTGGTCACGTCCATCTCTCCTCACGTGCAAACAGCCGCCGCCCCCTCTCAGGGAGCAGCGGCTGGAGCTTATACGGCGAGCGCGGGGGCTCAGGCCTCCGCGGCCTCGTCGCCCTCGGCGGCCTCGCCCTCGGACTCCTCGGCCTGCGCGGCCAGGACCTGCAGGACGACCGTGTCCTCCTCGACAGCCAGCTTGGTGCCCTTCGGCAGCGGGATGTCCTTGGCGAGGACGGAGTCGCCGGCGGCCAGGCCCTCGATGGAGACGGTGACCGACTCGGGGATGTGCGTGGCCTCGGCCTCGACCGGAAGCGCGTTCAGGACGTGCTCCAGCAGGTAGCCGCCCGGGGCCAGCTCACCCTCGGTGTGGACGTAGATCTCGACGTTGACCTGCTCGCCACGCTTGACCAGCTGCAGGTCGACGTGCTCCAGGTGGCCCTTGATCGGGTCACGCTGCACGGACTTCGGGATCGCCAGCTCGTTGGTCTTGCCGTCGATGTCCAGGGAGATCAGGACGTTCGACGTACGCAGCGCGAGCAGCAGCTCGTGGCCCGGGAGGGTCAGGTGGATCGGGTCGGAACCGCGACCGTACAGAACACCGGGAACCTTGGCGTCACGGCGGATACGGCGGGCGGCGCCCTTGCCGAACTCGGAACGGGTCTGGGCGGAGATCTTGACCTCGGACATACGGATCACTCCTCGTAGAAACAGCGACGGACGTGGTCACCCGGCCACGAACGGCCTGCTACGAAGAGCGCGTCGATAACGGATCGCCGTACCCATGGATACGGCCTCCCTCGCCGAGCAACTCGCACAGCTTACTCGGCGCGGAAGGCCACAGAAAAATCGATCATGCAGAAGCGTTTTTACACGTTCGGGCCCGGCCTACTGCTCATCGAACAGGCTCGTCACCGAACCGTCCTCGAACACCTCACGCACCGCACTCGCGATCGTCGGCGCGATCGACAGCACCGTGATCTTGTCCAGCTCCCGATTCAGCTCACCCGGCGTCGGCAGCGTGTTCGTGAACACGAACTCGCTCACCCGGGAGTTCTTCAACCGATCCGCCGCCGGACCCGACAGCACACCATGCGTCGCCGTCACGATGACATCCTCGGCACCATGCGCGAACAACGCGTCCGCCGCCGCACAGATCGTGCCACCCGTGTCGATCATGTCGTCGACCAGCACACACACCCGGCCCTTGACCTCACCCACGACCTCATGGACGGTCACCTGATTCGCCACGTCCTTGTCACGCCGCTTGTGCACGATCGCCAGCGGCGCACCCAGCCGGTCGCACCAACGGTCCGCGACCCGCACCCGACCCGCATCCGGGGACACGACCGTCAGCTTGTTCCGGTCCACCTTCGCACCCACGTAGTCCGCCAGCAGCGGAAGCGCGAACAGATGGTCCACAGGCCCGTCGAAGAAGCCCTGGATCTGATCGGTGTGCAGATCAACCGTCAGAATCCGGTCCGCACCCGCGGTCTTCATCAGATCCGCGATCAACCGCGCCGAGATCGGCTCACGACCACGATGCTTCTTGTCCTGCCGCGCATAACCGTAGAACGGCACGATCACCGTGATGGAGCGCGCCGAAGCCCTCTTCAACGCGTCGATCATGATGAGCTGCTCCATGATCCACTGGTTGATCGGAGCCGTGTGGCTCTGGATCACAAAGCAGTCCGCACCACGCGCCGACTCCTGATAACGGACGTAGATCTCACCGTTCGCGAAGTCGAAGGCCTTCGTCGGGACGACCCCGACACCCAACTGCTGGGCGACCTCCTCGGCAAGCTCGGGGTGGGCGCGGCCGGAGAAGAACATCATCTTCTTCTCGCCGGTCGTCTTGATCCCGGTCACAGCACTGTCTCCTCAGAGGTTTCACAGCTGGATGCCGACAGACCGCGCCGCTGGGCGCGACGGGCCGTCTCAGCTGGTGGGGTGCGGGTGTGCAGTTATCACGGTACGACGACTTTGGCGCACCTGTTTCCGGTCAGTCCTCGCTCGCGCCCTCCCGGGAAGCCGCCTCGGCAGCCTTCGCCGCCGCGCTCCCCGGACGCTTCCGGGCCACCCAGCCCTCGATATTCCGCTGCTGGCCACGGGCCACAGCCAGCGAACCGGGCGGCACATCCTTCGTGATCACAGACCCCGCCGCTGTGTACGCACCATCTCCGACCGTGACAGGAGCCACAAACATGTTGTCCGAACCCGTACGGCAATGCGACCCGACGGTCGTGTGGTGCTTGTCCTGTCCGTCGTAGTTCACGAACACGCTCGCGGCACCGATGTTCGTGTACTCACCGATGGTCGCGTCACCGACATAGGACAGATGCGGGACCTTCGTACCCTCACCGATCAAGGCGTTCTTCGTCTCGACGTACGTCCCGATCTTGCCCTTGGCACCAAGCCGGGTGCCCGGACGGAGATACGCATACGGCCCCACCGTCGCCCCGGCGCCGACATGAGCGCCGTCGGACACGGTGTTGTCGACCCGGGCGCCCGCTTCGACGACGGTGTTCGTCAGCCGGCTGTTGGGGCCGACCTCGGCACCCTCGCCGATGTGCGTGGAACCGTGCAGCTGCGTACCCGGATGCACCACCGCGTCCTGGCCGAAGGTGACACTCACATCGACCCACGTCGTGGCCGGATCGATCACGGTGACACCGGACAGCATGGCGGCCGTCAGCAACCGGTCGTTCAGAATCCGCCGCGCCTCCGAGAGCTGCACACGATTGTTGATCCCCGCGATCTCACGGTGATCGGCGGCAACCGAAGCACCCACCCGATGACCCGCCTCCCGCAGAATCCCGAGCACATCAGTCAGATACTCCTCACCCTGACTGTTGTCCGTACGCACCTTCTTCAGCGCGTCGGCAAGGAGTTGCCCGTCGAAGGCGAACACCCCCGAGTTGATCTCCCGGATCGCCCGCTGCTCCTCGCTCGCGTCCTTGTGCTCCACGATCGCCGTCACGGCACCGGAGGCCTCGTCCCGCACGATCCGCCCGTACCCGGTCGCGTCCGGCACCTGCGCGGTCAGCACCGTCACGGCGTTCCCGTCCGCGGAATGCGTGGCGGCAAGGGCGTTGAGCGTCCCACCGGTCAGCAGGGGAGTGTCCCCGCACACCACCACCACGGTCCCGCCGACGCCACCGCCCAGCTCCTCCAACGCCATCCGAACGGCGTGCCCGGTGCCGTTCTGCTGCGCCTGCACAGCGGTTCGTACGTCGGCGTCGGTGTCGGCGAGATGAGCGACGACCTTCTCGCGCGCGTGGCCCACGACCACGACGAGGTTCTCGGGGTCCAACTCACGGGCGGCGGCGAGCACATGCCCGACGAGGCTGCGGCCACAGATCTCATGGAGAACCTTGGGTGTGGCCGACTTCATACGGGTGCCCTCACCCGCTGCGAGAACGACGACGGCTGCCGGGCGAATGGCGCTCACGGGATGCCCTTCGGCTGTGGAGGGGGTGGGGTGACATCCGCAGGATACCGGGGCGTTTCGTGGGGGACATGAGAGTGGGCCCTGACAGTGCTGTCAGGGCCCATCGACTTGTCATGCTCCCGGGGAAGGAATCGAACCCTCATTCAATGGACCAAAACCATTTGTCCTGCCTTTAGACGACCCGGGAGGGTATGTGCCCTATGTCCGATTTTCCTGATCGGCTTCGCGCACGGACACCACTATGCCGTACCAGGAGCCCTCGATGCGACGGTACAAGTCGGCGCCCTTGAGGACTTTGATCACCAGGCAACCCCGGTACGAGTCGCCGATGTTCTTGCGGACCGTCTTGGGATTGTGCTTCTTGATGGTCGTTTTGTTGAAGGCGGAGCGGTCGGCTCCGACCAAGTCGGCCCAGTACTGTTCGGCGCCGGCGATGTCCGCGGTTTCGTGAATCATCACGGTGAACCGGAGGCGTTCCCGCTCTACTTGCAGGAGGTCGAGCCAGGCCAGGAAAACCTCGATCATGCCCGGATCGCTGTTGACGAAGACGACGCTCTCTCGGCGGTCGTACGGCTTGTCCTTGCCGCCCTCGGCCCAGTACAGGCCGACGCCGAGCAGGAAGAGCTCGCGGTCGGACAGCTCTCCGATAGCCTCCGCCGCAGCTGCCTTGCTCCGCTGCCGCTCTTCGTCCCGCACCGCCAGCTCGTGCTCCCACCTCTTGCTGCAGGCCAGCCGTGCCTGTTCGGCGGGGTCGCGCCGCACCGGCTTCGGTAGATCCCGTACCCACAACGAGATCGAACTCTTCGAGCACCCCAGCTCCACCTGGATCTGGTCGTATGTCCACCCTTGCAGCCGCAGCTCCCTCGCCCTGTCCCGTAGGTCGTCCTTCGCGTTCGGTCGTTTCGTCCATTCCGGAGGGGGCTCGCCCTCCAGGAGCCGGTTGAGGATGTCGTTGTTGTCGACGTGCAGTCGGTCACGGATCTGGCGTCGGCTGAGTCCCGCTCGTCGCAACGCGACCGCCCGCTCCCGCAGCCCTTCGAAGTCGGCGTATTTGCCCTGTGGATGTGCCATGCGCATACCGTCCGAGCGGAATCCGATCTTCCGGGCTCGAACGGTGAGCGATTCAGCAGTTCGAGGGATATCGGGTGGTTTCGTGGTCGATCGGTCACTCGATGTGGTGTAGGCCAGTCCGCGAAAGTCACCGGAAATCCGGCGGGCGCCGCCCGTAGGCTGGGGGCATGACCACGACGGGGGAAGGCACCGCGACGGCTCAGACGGGGCCGTGGTGGTGGGTGCGGTGGCGTAGTGCGCTGCTGGATGTGGGGTTGGCGTCGGCGTCCGCGGTGGAGTGTGCGTTCGAGGGGATCCGGTTCGCGGACGACGCGGGGATCCCGATGGTCGCGGGGATTGTCTTCGGGGTGCTGGCCGGGTCTGTTCTGGTTGTTCGGCGTAAGTGGCCGATCGCGGTCGTTCTTGTCTCGATCGCGATCACGCCCGCCCAGATGGGTTATCTGATGGGCATTGTCGGCCTTTACACGCTGTCCGCGTCCGAGCTGCCGCGCCGGATCATTGGTTCGCTGGCGGGGATGTCGCTGGTCGGGATGCTGATCGTGATGTTCGTACGCGTCCGGCAGGATCCGGGGCAGGCGAATCTGGATCTGGGGGACTGGTTCGTACCGTTCGTGGCGATCACGACCGCGATCGGGATGACCGCGCCGCCGCTGCTGCTCGGGCTGTACGTGGGGGCCCGGCGGCGGCTGATGGAGAGTCTCCGGGAGCGCGCCGACAGCCTTGAGCGGGAGCTTCAACTGCTCGCGGAGCGGGCCGAGGAGCGCGCGGAGTGGGCGCGCAACGAGGAGCGGACGCGGATCGCCCGGGAGATGCACGACGTGGTGGCGCATCGGGTGAGTCTGATGGTTGTGCATGCGGCCGCGTTGCAGGCTGTCGCCCGGAAGGATCCGGAGAAGGCGGTCAAGAACGCCGCGCTTGTGGGGGACATGGGGCGGCAGGCGCTGACCGAGTTGCGGGAGATGCTCGGGGTGCTGCGCAGTGGGGGCGCGTTCGGTCGGCGGGAGCGGGCCGCGATGCCGTTGGCCGCGGTGGGGGTGGCCGCGGCGGCGGCCGCTTCGCGGGCGGTGGAGGAGGCGGACGGGCCGTGTCTGGACGACTTGGACACGTTGATCGGGCAGTCCGCGGCGGCGGGGATGGCGGTGGATCTCTCGGTGGAGGGGGATGTCCGGGTGTACGGCGCGCAGATCGAGCAGACGGCGTTCCGGGTGGTGCAGGAGGCGTTGACGAACGTCCACAAGCACGCGGCGGGTGCGAAGACGTATGTACGCCTCGCGCACCGGGTGTCGGAGATCGCGATGCAGGTGGAGAACGAGCCGCCGCCGGAGGTGCCGTCGCTCGCGTCGGCGCGGTTGCCGTCGGGGGGCAATGGTCTGGTGGGGATGAAGGAGCGGGTCTCGGCGCTGGGTGGGGTGTTCGTGTCGGGGCCGACGGAGGCGGGGGGTTTCCGGGTGTCGGCGGTGATTCCGGCGGCTTAGAGGTCGTTTTCTCCCGTTGTTTCATCCCGAGATGCGGGTTTCATCCGGTGGTGTCGGGTCGCGCCAGGAGATCGTGGTCTCGCCGGTGAGGCG
>NZ_JBJDQL010000080.1:0-22002 GCF_044903305.1 Streptomyces sp. NPDC019531
TCCGCACCGGCGCGGTACGCCCCCTGCGCGTAGCCGGCTCCCTCCCTCCGTTGTTCCTCGTGCACGCCGCCGGCGGAACGGCCGACGTCTACCGGGCGCTCGCCGAACGCCTGGGCGACGAGCGGCCCGTGTACGGTCTCGAACGCCTCGAAGACGCCCGCACGGTGGCCGAGAAGGCCCGCCGCTACGTCGAGGCCGTCACCGCCGTCCACCCCGACGGGCCCTGTCTGCTGGGAGGTTGGTCCTTCGGCGGCTTCGTCGCCCAGGAGACGGCACGGCAACTGACCGCCGCGGGGCGGGACGTGGAGCTCGTGGTGCTCATCGACTCCGTACGGCCGCTCCCTCAGCCGGACCGCACGCCGGCCGACCGGATCCGCGCCCACTTCGAGGGGTTCGCCCGCCATGTCGGCGACGCCTACGGGGTCCCGCTGGAGCTGCCGTACGACGAACTCGTCGCCATGGACGACGACGGCGAGCGGATCGACACCGTGCTGCGGATCCTGCGCGCGGCCACCGACGTGCCGTCCGCCGCCCTGGAGCACCAGCGCTCCTCCTATCTGGACCTGAGGATCGGCGAGGCCCACCGGCCGGGCCGGTACGACGGGCGGGTGGTCCTGTACCGGGCCACCGAGTCCGCTCCGCACACCGTGCGCGACCCCGCCTACGAACGGGTCGACGAGGCACTGGGCTGGGACGAGGTGTGCCCGCGCCTGACCGTCGTACCGATCGCCGGGCACCACTTGTCGCTGCTCGACCCGCCGCACGTCGACGAGCTCGCCGCCCACCTCGGGCGGGAGCTCGCCGAAGGGACCCGCCGACCGTGATCCGAGGAGAGCCGCCATGCACCGTCGCACCACCGGAGTGTCCCGACGCACCGTCACCAAGGCCGCGGCCGGTGCCGGTCTGGCCGTCCTGTTCGGCGCCCGGACCGCCGCCGCCCTAGGGTCACGCACGATCGACGTGTCCGTGTCCTCCACCGCGCTTGGCCGCAGCGCGCCCGTGCGGCTGATCCTGCCGACCGGGTTCGACGCGCAGTCCACGCGCACCTATCCCGTGCTGTATCTGCTGCACGGCGCCCACGACGACTACACCTCATGGACCCGGGAGACGGACATCGAGGCCTTCACCGAGGGCCGGGACCTGATCGTGGCGATGCCCGACGCGGGTCCCACCGGGATTCCCACCGCCTGGCGCGGCGGGCCCGACTACGAGACCTTCCAGCTGACGGAGGTTCCCGCACTGCTCGCCCGCGACTACCGGGCCTCCGGAGTGCGGGTCGTCGCGGGGGTGTCCACCGGCGGCTACGGCGCGATGGCGCACGCGGCACGGCATCCGGGCCTGTTCACCGCGGCGGCCTCCTACAGCGGCATCCTCGACACCATGGCACCCGGAGTGCCCCCGCTGGTGGACGCCATCGTGGCCCGGGAGAACCTGGTGCCCACCTCGCTGTGGGGCAATCCGTTCCTGAACCTGCTCACCTGGCGCGACTTCAACCCGCGGGACCGCGCGCAGGGGCTGCGCGGCACCGCCCTGTACGTCTCCAGCGGCAGCGGGATCGCGGGCGGCACGGGCGACTGGCTGCCGGAGGCGCTGGAGAGCGCCCTGTGGCCCTCCGCCCACAGCTTCACCGACATGCTCGCGCTGCTGCGCATCCCGGTCACCACTCACTTCTACTCGGGCGGAGGGCACAGCTGGGCCTACTGGAAGCAGGAGTTCACCGCGTCGTGGCCGATGCTCGCCGGTGGGCTGGGGGTGCCGCAGTGAAGTCGGTACCGTCGGGACACGGAACGCAACGCAGGGGTCGTCCGTCCAACACGGGACTGTCCCCTCGTCCCACGGGCAACGGCCCGCGGGTGAGCCGCTTCCGGGTGAAAGGAGGGTCCCCCTTGGCCACCCCCGCCCCGCACGGTCCTCCGGAGGGCCTCGGAGCCGCCCCCATGCCGCCGGACCTGGCCGAACTCCTGCGTGCCGACCTGCAGGACGTCGCCGACGAGGTGGAGGAGGAGGTCCGCCGTCAGGTACCCGAGTACGCGCGCCCCGGCGACGGCACCTACCACGAGCATCTCAGAGCCGGCGTGGTGCAGGCGCTGACCCTGTTCGTCGACCACATCGCCGACCCCCGCGGGCGTGGGGACGCGATCGCGGCGACGTACTACGAACTCGGCCGCGGCGAGGCCCTGGAGGGGCGCGGCCTCGACGCGTTGCAGTCCGCGCTGCGCATCGGAGGGCTGCACGCCTGGCGGCGGATGGGACGTACGGCGGAGGAACTCGGCCTCGACTCGGCGGTGGTGTCGGCCCTGGGCGAGCTCGCCTTCCGTACCGTGCACGAAGTCGCGGAGGCGGCCGCGGCCGGGTACGCGGAGGCCCGGTCGAACGACACGGGCGAGCTGGAACGACGGCGCAGACGCCTGCTTGACCTGCTGCTGGGCGAGGGGCCGGTGGCGCCGGCGGCGGTCCAGGACCTGGCCCACGGTGCCCGGTGGCCGGTGCCGAAACGGGTCGCGGTCGTGGCGCTGGCGGCCACCCCGGACCAACGCGAGGAGGACTGGCCGCTGGCGGCGGCGGGGGCGCTGGTGGACATGGATTCGCGGCCGCCGCGCATGCTGATCCCTGATCCGGAGGGGTCCGGACGCTTCGGGAGCCGGGCGTTCGGTCTCGCGCTGCGTGGCCGCCCGGCCGCGATCGGGCCGACGGTGCCGCTCACCGAGGCCGCCCAGTCGCTCGGCTGGGCCACCCGGGCGCTGGGGCTGATGGGGCGCGGGATCCTCCCCCGGCAGGGGGTGCTGCGCTGCGCGGACCACATGTCGACACTGCTGCTGCACAGCGACGAACCGATGCTGGACCGGCTGCGGGCGCACGTCCTCGCGCCGCTCGACGCGGTGTCGGAGGGGCAGCGCGAACGGCTCGCCGAGACTCTGCTGGCGTGGCTGCTCAGTGGTAGCAATGTGCCCGACGTCGCAGCGCGTCTCCATGTCCATCCGCAGACGGTGCGTTATCGGATGCGACAGCTGGAGAAGGTTTTCGGCGACGCCCTGCATGATCCCGCGTCCCGTCTGGATCTCATTCTGGCACTCACGACGGCACAAAAAAGCGAGGAATTCCTGAATTCCCATCCATAACACCTGGCTCGGTCAAGCGAATAACTTCGGGACATCCTTTTCCGCAGGCGTTTCACACGCCCCACCCTCAAAGGATCCCCATGCGTATTCGCTTGTGCCTCGCCGCACTCTCGCTCGTGGGCGGGGTCGGTCTCACCACGCTCTCGACACCCGCCGCCTCGGCCGCCGCCTGCTCGGACATCGACGTCGTCGCAGCTCGCGGCACGTTCGAGCCGGGCACGCTCGGCCTGATCGTCGGTGACCCGGTCTTCTCCGCCCTCCAGAAGAAGCTCACCGGCCGGAATCTGTCGAGCTACAAGGTGAACTATCCCGCGGACCTTTCCCTCACCTCGGCCGCGCAAGGCAACTCGGACCTGGTGAACCATGTGAACAGCCAGGCGGCCGCCTGTCCGAATCAGCGTTTCATCCTGGTCGGCTATTCGCAGGGCGCGAACGTCGTCGACAACTCCATCGGCATCAGCAGCGCCGGTGCGGTGGTCGGCAGTCCCATCGTGGCGACCATTCCCGCCGCACTGGAGCCGAGGGTCGCCGCGGTGCTGCTGTTCGGCAACCCGATCCGGGCGATCGGCAAGAGCGTCACCGGCACGTACCAGAGCCGCACCATCGACTTCTGCGCCGAGGGCGACCCGGTCTGCGAAGCGGGAGGGGACGACACACTGGCGCACCTCGGCTACACCGCGGACGCCGACGCGGCGGCCGCGTTCGCCGCGGGCAAGGTCTGAGAGTCTCTTGGAGGCATGAGAAGGGCCCGGGAGGAATTCCTCCCGGGCCCTTCTCATGGCGGGTGGGCTATTGAGGGGTGCGGGCGAACTCCGTGAGGGCGGTGGACACCGGCTCGGGCCGCCCGTTGTTCTGCACCGGCGCGGCCGTCAGCACGTCGAGGTGCTGGTAGCCGTCGGCGACCACGGGGTGCAGGTCGGCGGGGACCCGCCCGGCGAGCAGTCCGTCGCCCGCGAGGACCGTGAGCGTCGGGTTCGCGGTGAGCCCGTCCGGGTGCACGACGAGCCGCTTCACCTGCGGGGAGTCGGCCAGTTCGAGGTCGGTGACGAGCTTGGTCGGGAAGTACTGCTCGGTGAAGTCCAGCGGCTGCCCGGCCATGCTGCGCGCCAGCTCCTGGATGTCGGTGACCTCCTTGCCCGCGGCGGTGAACGGCGTCCCGTCGGACGACTTGTACCCGGGGTCGTCGGGGTCGCCGACCCGGTCGTAGTTGCGCCAGGTGTAGAGCGGACCGTGGGGTACGGCGGGGATGGCCTTGTACTCGGTGCCGAAGAGCCCCGGCTGGGTGGAACTCCCGTTGGTGACGGGGAAGTTCTTGTCGGTGATGGGACCGCCGTCGTAGAAGCCCACGCTGCTCTGCAGGAAGGCGAGCGGCACGGACTGGTCGTCCATCAGTGCGCCGAGCACCGCCTCGTTGGTGAGCCGGAAGTCCTTCACCGCGGGTGAGCCGGTGAGGAAGGTGGCGGTGTCCTTGGAGAACAGGAAGCGGTTGGTGGCCTCGATGTTGGTGTTGGCGGGCAGATAACTCGGCAGGTCGGCCTCGCCGCCCGGGTCCTGAAGGGCGCCCACGCCCGCGATGGCGAGCAGGGTCATGGTCTCCGGGTTGAGCAGGACGGGCGCGGACAGCGAGCGCGGGAGCACTCCGCTGTCGAGTCCGGCCTGGACGACGCCGTAACCGAGGCCCACGTCGGGCAGGTTGGTGTCGTCGGGGATGCTGCCGCTCAGGTCGGCCAGCGAGGTGGAGACGGTGGTGTCGAGGGCGAAGTAGCCGGCGCACTGGTTGTGGCCGGCGTCGGCGGTTGTGGCGGGGTCGCCGTCGAAGTCGGCGGCGGCGAAGTAGCCGGTGATGACACCGCCGAGCGAGTGGCCGCCGCACAGCACCTTGTCCTTGCGGACACTCTGGTCGGGCAACTCGGCGGCGAGCAGGTCGTATTCGTCGCGCACGGTCTGCTCGATGCCCAGCTTCGCCATCCACCCGAGCTGGTCGTTGCCGACGAACCCGGCGAAGGTGCGACCCGCGACCTGCTTGCCCCGGTAGTAGTAGTCGACGGCGGTGTGCTGGTCGCCTGAGGCGATCCCGGTCGGGTCCTCCAGGCAGTTGGACCGCCGGTCCAGGGCCCAGAACTCGATGTGCCGACCCTGCTCGGCGGCCCGGGTCACGGTGTTGCGGGCGACGCTGTCGAAGGCACCGGCGCCCTCCAGGATGCCCGGCTGGGCGACGAGGACCCGGTCGGCGTCGGCCGATGCCGCGGGACCCGTCGAGGACCGGTAGCGCAGATACGACAGCCAGTCGCATGCCGCGGGCCGGGCGCCGAAGGACGCCGGCAGGGGTGCCTTCACGCGTACGACCGTCTCGGTCACTCCGGCGCTCGTCGACACGGCCGTCTCGGTTCTCGCGCTCTCTCCCTGAGCCTCGGGGGACGCCATGGTGAACGCCCCGGTGGTCAGCAGCACCGCCAGCGCGGTGGTCCGCAGTGTCTTCAGGGTTCGTCCTCTGCTGCGACTCGTGTTCATTCTGGGACGGTAGGGCGGCACGGGCTGTGCTCTCGGGGGTTGCTCACAAGAACGCAGGGCCTGGTGGACGCTTTGTCACCAGCCGCAGAGCGGACGTCAGCCGTCGTGGAGCGTACGGCGCGGTGAGCGGTCGTAGGTGTGCCGGTAGAGGGTGGCGAAGCGGCCCGGGTGGTAGAAGCCCCAGCGGGCGGCGATGTCCGTGACCGTGCTGCCGTCCTCGGGGTCGGCGGCCGCCAGCTCGTCGTGGGCATGGGACAGACGCACCTGGCGGACGTACGCGAGCGGGGTGCTGTCCAGGTGCCGGCGGAAGGCGTACTGGAGGGCGCGGACGCTGATGTGGGCCGCCTCAGCGATCTGGGCGACGGTGAGGGGCCGGTCGGCGTGGTCGTCGATGAAGGCGAGGGCGCGACGCAGGGCGGCGGGATGGGCGTCCTGCCGGTCGGGGCCCGTGGGGTCGGTGGGCGCGGTGCTGGGGAAGGTGCCCAGGACGGTCGCCGCCAGGTGCTGGGCGGCGGTGGAGGCGACCAGCGGCTGGTCGGCGACGGCCGGATCGGCGAGGACGTGGTCCTGCACATAGCGGATGGTCGCCCGCAGCCGGTCGCCCGCGGCGGGGCTGAGGGGCCGGTGTCCGGTCAGCCGGACCGGTTCCGGGCGCGGTCCGTCGGCGGTCCCGGCGACCTGGGTGAGCAGGTCGGGGTCCAGCATGGTGATGTTGTAGCGGGCCGCATGGACACGGCCCGCGTAGGACAGTTCCGGCGGGGCGAGGGACACCACGTCGCCAGGGCCGAAGGAGTCCGAGACGCCCTGGTAGACGTGGTCCTCGATGGTGCCCTCGTGGACCACGCACAGGCAGATCCGGCCCAGCGGGGTGACGGCGTAGCTCATGTCGAAGTCCAGGTCGAGTTCGTCGACGCTGACCGAGTCGATGGCGGTGCGGTGGAGACGGGCGCGGCTGCTGTCCGGGGTGCCGTTGCCGATGCGCATCCTCGCGTAGGCCTGGCTGAGGAACTCCTCGGTGCGGTCCAGGTCGTCGCTGTCGAATGTGAGCGTCTCCATGGCGGCCGGGTCCTTTCACTCGCGGGTCGGTTCCTCCGTGGCCACGTACCCGCGAATCCCGTGATGCTGCGGGCCCGCTTTTCGTTTTCTGTCCTTGCGGTGTCGGGATGTGCGTCCTGCGGCTCGTGGCGGCGGGTCCTCCGCGTCCAGGATGGAGGGGGCGACCGCTGGAGTCGTCCGGCGGCAGGGGGAGAGGGATACAGGGCTGTGCATGACGCAACGCGAAGAGCTGGTTGAGAAGATCGAGGAGCTCCAGGAGGAGATCGCCCAGCTCAGGCAGGCCCTTGTCTCGCACGCCGTCGTCGACCAGGCGATCGGTGTCGTCGTCGCGGTGAGCGGTCTGCGCCCCGAACAGGGGTGGGAGGTCCTGAAGACCGTCTCCCAGCGCACCAACACCAAGCTGCGGGACGTCGCCCTGCACATCGTGCACTGGCCCGACGTCGGCAGTCTGCCCGCGGAGATCCGCCCGGCACTGCGCATCGCGCTGACCGAGGCGCGCGCGGTGCACGGAAGCCGGCCGCTGGTGCGACAGGAACACTGGTGTGAGGGCTACGGCGGAGTCCTCCCCCGGAAAACCGAGTGACGGTCCGGGAGGCCCGTGCGTACCGTTGATCGCATGGAGGTCACCAGCCGTACCCACACCGCAGCCGCGCGAGCGACCAGCTCGCCGGCTGCCGACGTCTGACCTCTCCCCCTCCCCCGGCGGCCGGAAACGGACCGCCGGCGCGGGACCTCTGGTCGCCGTCTGTTCCCACGGTCGTTTCCGGTCCCACCAGACCGAAGGACCATCGCCATGGACACGGACCGGACCGTACGCGTCTTCACCGACTTCCACCGCGAGCGCGGACACCACCTGATCACCGGCAGCACACTGCTGCCGCCTCCCGGGGACCCGGTGCTGTTCACCACCTCGGGCATGCACCCGCTCACACCGTATCTGGAGGGCCGTCCCCATCCCCGGGGCCGGCGCCTCGTCAACGTCCAGCGCTGTCTGCGCACCACCGATCTCGACGAGATCGGTGACTCCACGCATCTGACGGTGTTCGAGATGCTCGGCTCGTGGTCGCTCGGCGACTACGGTCACTCGCAGAGCCTTCGCTGGGGATACGAGCTGCTCCGCGAGGGCTTCGGCATCCCGCGGGAAAGGCTTCACGTCACGGTCTTCGGCGGCGACGAGCAGGTCGGCCCTGACCTCGAATCGCTTTGCGTCTGGGAGGAGTTGGGCGTGCCCGTGGAGCTCACCCGGGAGGACAACTGGTGGTCCAACGGTCCCGTCGGCCCGTGCGGCCCCGACTCGGAGATCTTCGTGTGGACGGGCGGAGGCCCGCCTCAGGGCACGCCCACCACGGACCCGCGCTGGGTGGAGATCTGGAACCACGTCGCCATGCGCTACCGCCGCCTCGACGACGGCTCCCTCCAGCCCCTGGATCGTCCCGGCATCGATACCGGCATGGGGCTGGAGCGCCTGGTCACCGTCCTGCAGGGCCACGACTCGGTCTACGACACCGATCTGTTCGAACCCTGGACACGGCTGCTTCCGCGGCTCTGGAAGCTCGACCGGCCGTCGCTGCGTCTGGTCTGCGACCATCTGCGCTCCGGTGTCGTCGTGATCGGCGACGGGGTACGGCCGTCCAACACCGGGCGCGGATACGTCCTGCGCCGCATCGTCCGCCGGCTGCTCACCACCCTGCGGCGCGACGACCCGTCCCGCACCCTCTCCGACCTGCCCGTCGAACTCCTCCAGCACCCGCTGGACCACTTCCGGCAGACCTGCGGGACAGGTCGGGTCCGTGACGTGCTGCTGGAGGAGGAACGCCGGTTCGACCGGCTGCTGGAGCGCGGGCGGCGTCTGCTGTCCGGGCCGCGGTACCGGGGGCCGCTGGGCGAGGAGGACTACGAGTACCTCCACGACACCCACGGTCTCCCCCGCGACCTGGTCGTCGGCCTGCGCGAGGAGGGGTGAGAGGGGTGACCGCTACTCCGTGCGCAGGGCCGTGGCCGTACGGGCCTTCGCCGCCCAGCCCGCCGGGAGCATCGCGCCCAGCAGCGCGATGGCCAGGCCTGCCAGGCCCAGGAGGAACAGCTGCGGGGTGTCGTAGACGTCGAGGACCGAGCTGGGGAGGCCGGTGCCCGCCGCGTGTCCCATCACCGGAAGCACATAGCCGTGCAGCGCGTATCCGGCGGGGACGCCGACGAGGCCGCCGAGCACGCCGATGCCGGCCACCGAGGCGAGGACAAGGCTCACGGTCTGCCTCGGCGACATGCCGAGCGCCTTGCACACGCCGAGGTCGTGGACGCGCTCCCGGGTGTCCAGGACCACGGAGTTGAGGACGCCGAGTCCGGCGACGGAGACGAGCATCAGGGTGAGGAGCACGGCCATCGTGTTCAGGACGATCACGAAGTTGTCCTGCGCGGAAGGGGAGTTGGCCCGGGCGTCGGCACCGAGGGGCTCGACCCGCGCGGCGAGCTTCTCGGCGTACGAGACCGCGGAGACGCCCGCTTTCACGTCGACCAGGAACACCTGGGGTTTGGTCGCCGGGAAGTCCGCGCTGTTCACGTGGATCTCCAGTTGGTCGTCCGAGCTGTCGAAGGCCACGCCGACGATCCGCAACGTGGCCGCCTCCTTCCCGACCGTCACGCGTACGGTGTCGCCGATCTCGGTGCCGGTGGTCTCCAGGAACTGGCCGGGTACGACGACCTGACCCGCGCCGGTGAGCCAGTGCCCGGAGACCATGGCGTAACCGCCGCGACTGGAGTCACCCTGGTAGAGGGTCGCCCGCGCGGTTCCGGAGACGCCGGCCACGGTGGCGTCCTGCTGGGCCATTCCGTAGTACGAGGCGGTGCCCGCCTGCGCCTTGATGGCGGCGCTCACCTTGGCCGGGTCGGCCGGATCGGGCTCCGGGGTGCCCGGCGCGGGAACGTGTTCGCCGCCCGCGACGCTCGGACCGCCGGTGAAGACGGTGACCGCGGAACGGTTCTCCGGGTCCTGTATCGCGGTGACCTCGTTGAGTGAAGAGGTGAGCCCGACGGCGAAGGTCGCCGCGATCGTGCCGAAGGCGACCGCGAGCAGCATCGCGAGCGTACGGACCGGATGGGCGAAGGGACTGGCAAGGCCGTAGGTCACCGCCCGGGGCAGCGGCAGCCGTCCCGCCGCCCGGTGTGCCCACTGACCGCGTCCGGTGCGCGGGGCCCGGCCGACGGCGATGGCCTCGACCGTACGCAGCCTTCCGGCCCGCAGCGCGGGGACGAAGGCCGCGATCCCGACGACCAGAAGTGCGCCGGCGGGAACCACGACGTCCACCCACCAGGCGACGGACAGGGTGGCGGTGCCGTACGCCTGCTCGGTGTCGTCCAGCAGCGGCACGGCCAGCAGGTTGCCGAGGACGACGCCGAGCGTGATGCCCGCGGCCGCCGGGATGAGTGCCTGGGCCACGTAGGCGCGGACGACCTCGCGCGGGGTGAAGCCGATGGCCTTGAGGATGCCGATCCTGCGCAGGCTGGTGCCGACCGCGCCGCTGATGACGCTGCCGACGATGATCACCGACATGACGATGCCAAGGACCCCGAAGGCGACCAGGAACGGGATGGTCGGGGCGGCGCCCGAGTCGGCGGCACGCTTGGTGTCGAGATAGGACCGGGTGCCGAGGAGTGCCCCGGACGGGACGGCGCCGAGGAGCTTCTTGCGGTCGGCGGCGATGTCGCCCTTGGAGCCCGCCGAGTCGAAGCGGTAGAGCATCTGGCTGGTGACGGGGTGCTCGGTGGAGGCAAGGGCCCTGGTTTGCACGGGAGTTGCCCATGCGTCGGCGGTCTTGCTGGCCGAGGTGGCGAAGCCGACGACCGTGAGGGTCGTGCCGGAGGCCGTCAGGGTGTCGCCCACCTTGAAGGCGGGCCCCTCATAGGAGGAGCTGAGCACGATCTCGCCCGGTTTCCTCGCCCACCGGCCGGACGTGAGGTCCAGGTCGTCCACGTCCGCGTGCGGGCCGGTGCGTCCGACCAGGGTCATGGCCGGGGGCCGGCGGCCGGACGAGTCCGTCGCCTCGATGACGGTGGAGGGGTACGGCCCCGCGCTCGCGGTGACCGCGTCCAGTTGCCCGGTGGCCCCGAGCTGCTGTGCGGTGGCCTTGGCCGGATCGAACTCCGCGGTGATGTGGGCGCCTTTCTGCTCGGCGAAGGCGTGGTCGAAGGGGGCGTTCGAGACGACCATGAGCGAGCCCGCGACCACGGCCGCCGCCACGGCCATCATCGTGGCGATGGCGATGACCACGGTCTGGACCCGGCGCCGGCCCACCCCGGAGCGGACGACACGGACGAGCGGTCCGGTCATCGCACGGCCGCCGAGCGGGAGTCGAGGGCGACATGACCGTCGACGAGGTGGACAGTGCGGCTCGCGCAGGCCTCGGCCAGGGCCGGGTCGTGGGTGACCAGCACGATGGTCTGGCCACCGCGGTGCAGGTCGACCAGGAGCTCGCGGACGTCCTGGCCGGAGGCGCTGTCGAGAGCGCCGGTGGGTTCGTCGGCGAGCAGCAGGGCGGGCCGGTTCACCAACGCCCTTGCCACGGCGACACGTTGGCGCTCGCCGCCGGAGAGACGGCCGGGGTAGGCGCGGGCGTGCTTCTGGATGCCGAGGACCTCCATGAGCTCCTGGGCCCTGGGCTCCGTCCTGCGTCGCGAGGAGCCGGTGAGCTGGGCGGGAAGCTGGATGTTGTCGGCGACGGTGAGGTCGTCGAGCAGGTTGAAGAACTGGAAGACCATGCCGATCCGTTCGCGGCGGAACCGGGCCAGGGCGTGCTCGCCGAGCCGGTCGACCTGCTGTCCGGCGACGGTCACGGTGCCCTCGGTCGGCTTGTCGAGCCCTGCGACGAGGTTCAGCAGTGTGGACTTGCCGCTGCCGGAGGGGCCGGTCACGGCGAGGGCCTCGCCCTGGGCGACGGAGAGGTCGAGCGGGCCGAGCGCGGGTGCGCCGGCGTTGTCGTAGCGCTTGGCCACGCCCTTCAGTTCGATCACTTGGGTCATGGGAGGTGCCCTTCTGGACTGTCGTCGGGTCGTGTCCTTGCCGGCGTGGCGAAGGTAAGGGCGGGCGAGCGGCGGGCGCGTCGGCCGGGGCACCGACATACGGCCCTTCGTGCGGAGGATCCGGAGGCGGGGTCATCCCTGCGACGTACGCCCGGCGGAGGGGGCGTTGGTCGTGCAGACGGACGCGCGGCGGGCCAGGGGACCGCGACAATGTGCGCATGGAGACGGAGTACCTGCGGGGATGGGGTCGGCAGGTGCGGCTCGCGCTGCGGCCGGTGGCGAAGGGTGCTCCCCTGTCGCGGCGATCGGTGTGCTTCGACGTGCTGCTGGCTGTGCTGTTGACGGTGGTCGCGCTGGTGGTGGCCTCGCGCTATCCCGGTGACGGGCCGGTGCAGGTGTCGAAGGTGCAGTACGGGGTGCCCGTTCCGCCTCGGCCTCCCGTTCCCCCGGTCGGGCGGATCGAGCCGCCGGTCTCCTCACCGCCCTGGGGACTGGTCGTCCTGTCGGCGCTGCCGCTGGCGGCGCGCCGGCGGTTCCCGCTGAGCGTGTTCGCCGTGGTGCTCACGGCGGCGCTCGCCATCGGCGACGACGCCTCCTGGATCACCGTGCTGACCTGTGTGATCGGCACGTACAGCGCTGTCATGCACAGCCGTCACCGGGCGGGGGCGATGGCCGGCCTGGTGGTCGCCGCGGTACTGGCCGGGGTGGCCTTCCGGTCCACGCAACCGGTGCTGCCCGGCTGGTCGAGCCCCGGGGTGGTGCTGCTGGTGGCCGGGGTGCTGGCCAGCGTGGTCCGGTTCGGACAGCGGCGGCTCGCGGCCAACCGGCGACGGTTCGCGGAGCTGGAGCGGGCGCACGAGGAGGCGACCCGCAGGGCCGTGGAGGAGGAACGGGCCCGTATCGCCGCCGAGCTGCACGATGTCGTGACCCACAATGTGAGCGTGATGGTCATCCAGGCGGGCGCCGCGCGCAAGGTCATGGACGCAGCCCCGGAGCGGTCCAAGGAGGCGCTGCTCGCGGTCGAGGCCGGGGGGCGGGCCGCGATGGCCGAACTCCGGCATGTGATGGGTCTGTTGGCCGCCCCGGACACCGGCCGCCCGGACTCCCCCGCCGACGGCCTCGAACCGCAGCCGGGGCTTGGGCAGTTGGGCGCTCTGATCGACCGGGTGCGGGCGGCCGGGACACCGGTCGGCGTCTCGGTGTCGCTGCCTACGGAACCGCTGCCGCCCGGCGTGGACCTCACGGCGTACCGCGTGGTCCAGGAGGCCCTGACCAACACCATCAAGCACGCGCCCGGCGCCGAGGCCGTCGTCACCGTCGGCTGGTCCGGTGACCGGCTGGAGATCGAGGTCCAGGACACCGGCGCGGTCCGCGACGGGGTGCCCGCGGACGGAAACGGGCGCGGACTGATCGGACTGCGGGAGCGCCTCGCGGTCTACGGCGGCGAGCTGACGGCCGGTCCGACACTCGCCGGCGGCTTCCGGATCAGGGCGGAGGTGCCGTGGCGCACGGCGTGAGCGGACGAACCGACCGGGTGGCCACGTCGGCAGCCGCCGCGGGCGGACGAACGGACCGGGAGCCCACGCCGGCAACCCACGCGGGCGGACGAACGGACCGGGAGCCCACGCCGGCAACCCACGCGAGCGGACGAACGGACCGGGAGCCCACGTCAGCAACCGACACGGCGAGCCCCCGAACGACTCCGGAGGCCCCGTCGCCGTACGACGCGAGCCGGCGAGCGAGCCAGGACTCCGCGTCGACGTACGGCATGAGCGGGCAGCGGATCGGCAGGGAGGTCGTGTCGGCGGAAGGAGTGTGCGGGCAAGGGACCGGCGGGGAAGCCGCGCCGGCAGACGACATGTACGGGCAACGGACCAGCGAGAGCGCCGCCCCGGTGCACCGAATCCACGTGCACCAGACCACGGAGAAGGCCGCGTTGACGGACGAAGTGAACAGAGAGGTGCTGCGGGCCGTCATCGCCGACGACCAGGCACTCGTACGGACCGGGTTCGGGATGATCCTCGCCGCGGACGGCATCGAGGTGACCGCGGAGGCGGCCGACGGGGCGGAGGCGGTGGCCGCGGTCCGGCGCACCCGCCCCGACGTGGTCCTCATGGACATCCGGATGCCGGGCATGGACGGCATCGAGGCTACCCGGCGGATCCTCGACGACGACACCGCGGGCGAGGTCCGCGTGATCATCCTGACCACGTACGACCTCGACCACTACGTCTACGCCGCGCTCACCGCCGGAGCCAGCGGGTTCCTCCTCAAGGACGTCACTCCCGAACACCTGGTGGCCGCCGTACGGCTGGTGCGGTCGGGTGACGCCTTGCTGGCGCCCACCATCACGCGCAGGCTGATCGAGCGTTTCGCCCACCGCGAGGAGGCCGTGCCGTCGGCCTCCTCGCGCCGCGACCTGTCCGGGCTGACGCCTCGTGAGCTGGAGGTGCTGCGGCTCCTGGCGACGGGGCTCAGCAACGCCGAACTCGCGGAGCGGCTGTTCCTCAGTCCGACGACGGTCAAGACGCACATCGGACGCATCCTGTCGAAGCTGGAGCTGCGGGACCGCGTCCAGGCGGTCGTCCTCGCCTACGAGAGCGGGCTGATCACTCCGGGCGCCACCGGGGACGGTGACTCGTAGGTCGGTGGACGGCTAGGGCGTGTGTCGGAAGTCCGGCGTCGCGGGGCAGAAGGGACTTCCGACACACGCCCTAGGACATCAGCCCGGCCGCGACAGTCGCCCCCAGTTCCCAGCACGCCTCGATGTCGGCCTTGGCCGGTTCGCCGGTGACGGTCACCGGTTCGGCCGTGCTGCGCCAGCCCAGCCCCGTGGTGATCGACTCGATGCCGCGCAGCGCGCCGGTGACGTCGTTGCCGCCGTGCACATAGACGCCGAACGGGCGGCCGCGCGTCTCGTCGAGGCAGGGGTAATAGATTTGGTCGAAGAAGTGTTTGAGGGCGCCGGACATGTAGCCGAGATTGGCCGGGGTGCCGAGCAGGTAGCCGTCCGCCTCCAGCACGTCCGAGGCCGTGGCGGACAGGGCCGCGCGCCGAACGACACGGACGTTCTCGATCTCCGGCGCCGTCGCACCGGAGACGACGGCTTCGAACATCGCCTGGCAGTTGGGCGAGGGCGTGTGATGCACGATCAGCAAGGTGGCCACGGTCGAACCCTGCCCTGCCCCGGCTTTCGCCCGCAAGCCGGGTCGTGGCCAGGCGTGGCCGGGCTAGGATGCCCGGACATCGCGAGGGGGGAGCTGGTCGTGACCGACGAGGCGCAGCGGGCGGCAGCGGTCTTCGATGCGCTGGGGGCGACGTACGAGAAGGCGTTCGCCCACTCCGAGGCGCATCTGGCGTCACTGGAGTGGCTGCTCGGGCGGCTCGCAGCGGGCAGTCGGATCCTGGACGTCGGCAGCGGCACCGGCCGCCCCACGGCATCGACACTGACAGCCGCCGGCCACGACGTGCTGGGCGTGGACGTCTCCCCCGTGATGGTGGACCTCGCGACCCGGCAGGTCCCGCAGGCCACGTTCCGCCGCGCCGACATCCGTGAAGTGCCGCTGGAGGAGGGCTCGTTCGACGCGGTCTGCGTGTACTTCTCGCTGCTCCAGCTGACCCGGGCGGACCAGTCGGCGGTACTGGAGCGGCTGGCCCGGGCCTTGCGGCCGGGCGGAAGCCTGGTGCTCGCCACCGTGCCCGCCGACGTGGAGGACCTGGCGATCGAGTTCATGGGACAGCCCGTCCGGGCCACCAGCTTCGCCGCCGAGGACGTCGTGGCCGTGGTGCGCGGTGCCGGACTCGTGGTGGATCGCGAGGAGGTCGTGGAGTTCACTCCGGACCACCCGTCGGGTGCGGCCGAGCCGCATCTGTTCCTGTGCTGCACGCTTCCTGTGTGACCGCCATGAACTGAACGATCATGGCTGTGGCCCCTCGGCACGCCGCTCCCTGGCATCTCGGCTGCCGTCGCCGCGAGCCTGGCGTGGTTCAGCCGGTGTGTGTCTTCACGGTGAGGAACCGGTCGAGCGCCGCCGTCAGCTCCGCGGGCCTCTCCACCGGGAGTTCATGGCCCGCGTCGATGATGCGCACCTCCGCGTCCGGGTACGCCTTGGCCATGCGCAGCATCTGCGCGACGGGCAACTGGATGTCGTGGTAGCCGTGCACGAGCAGAACGGGTACGGAGATCTCGCCGACCCGGTCCAGCACGTCGAAGGCCCGCATGGCGCCGTAGAGCGTCATGACGACCTCGCGCGGGGTGGCCGCGGAGGCGTCGATGTGCGCGCGGATCTCCTCGCGCGGGTGGCCGGGTGCGAAGGCGCGCCGGATGTTGGTGGCGACGAACAGCTTGAACGGGACCCGGGTGGAGGCGGCCATCAACAGGCCCCTCCCGCGGCTGTACGTCATCCTGCCGATGGAGTTCACCAGCACCATCCGCTCGACCCGCTCGGGGTGGGAGAGCGCGATGGTCTGGGCGATCATGCCACCCATGGAGTGGCCGACCGGGACGAACCGGTCGACCTTCAGACGGTCGAGGAGGGCGAGGACGTCCCGGGCCAATTCCTCGATGCTGCGGACGCCGGCGCCACCGCTCTCACCGTGCCCGCGCAGATCCAGGCGGATCACCCGGCGGGTCCGGGCGAAATGGCTCAGCTGGTGGTCCCAGCGGCGCCGGTTCGCCGTCCAGCCATGGATGAGGACAAGGGGCACGGCGTCGCCGTCGCGTGGGCCCTCGTCGTCGTACGTCAGGGCTGCCCCGTCGACCTCTAGCTGCGGCACGGCTCGTCGCCTCCTGGTTCACGTCAGGTTACTGATCGGTAGCGTAGCTGCCGCCGGGGCCGCCGTCACCGTCACGGGCCGACTCGTGCCGGGCGCGGACACGACGGAGGGGCCGCGGACAGCGTGCCGCGGCCCCTCTGCGCGCTCTGCGGTCAGCCGCCGTTCAGCCGTGCCCGCAGGAGCCCCTTGCCGATCTCCGCACCCTTGCGGCTGTCCGCCTGGGCCTTGCGGAACAGGTCTGCGACCTCGGTGTCCTTGCCGCGCTCCGCGTCCTGGATATAGCTCTCCAGCCGCAGCGCGTTGCTCAGGCAGGCCTCCACGTACCAGATCAGGTTGTAGTCCTTGTCCGGCGTGCCGGTAGCGCCGCCGGTCTCCGTGCTGCTGGTCATTCCGGCCTCCTCCAGCGGTAGTGGTTCCGTGCCTGGACGAGTACCCATCACGCGCGGGACAGTCCGCGCAGGACATTCGGGGGTTACGCGGAAACGCCTCGCAGGGGGCCGACCGGTCCCCCGTTCCGGTCGTTCCCCCTGCGGTGCGTCGAACTTACGTGAGCTGCGGACTCTTGTGAATCGCGTCGATGCCCGCTGTGCGGGGCACAGGACTCACCCGTGCACAGGTGAGTCCGAATGGCCGGGATCGTCCCGGGGCAGCACGGGGTGATCGAGTTCACCGGCCGCCAGATGGGCCAGCACGACCTCGTAGAGGTCGCTGCCGGAGGCGATCAGCCGGCGTTCGAGAACCGGTTCGGCACTACGGACGTGTTCGCGTACGGTCTGCGCGTGGACGGCGAGTGTCTGCGCGGCCCGTTCCGCGTTGCCGCCGGCGGCGATCCAGCTGAGCAGCGTGCGCCGCAGGTCGCGGGCGTCGCTGTCCAGGCGGCCGAGCAGCTCCTGCGCCCAGGTGCCCAGCGCGGGTCCGGCCAGCAGATCGCCCAGCCGGGCGCGGGCCTGGCGGGCGCCGCCCGGTTCGTCCTGTCCGTCCGCGAGGCTGACCTGGGTGCTCAGGGCCAGATGGACGGTCGCGCGGACGGTCAGGTCGGTGAAGTCGGTGCGCAGCAGGGACTCGACGCGTTCCATGCGGGCGCGAACGGTGTTGCGGCTGACGCCGAGGATCTTCGCCGCGCTCACGGCGGTGAACTCCAGGCCGAGGCGGGTGGTGGCGAGCAGTTCGGCGCGGGTGTGGTGCGGCAGGGTGTCGAGCGGCCGCAGCAGCCGTGCGGTCCATTCGCGCAGCGCCGCCGGGTCCATCAGGTGTTCGGGGCGGTTGCGTTCGGCGTACACCGCCGACTTGTCCGGCCGTACCCGCGCCACGGCGAGGGCGCTCACCGCCTGCCCGTAGGCGGTGGCGGTCCGGGCCAGGCTCTGCCGCGAACTGCCGCCGAGGAGGGTGCCCGGGGTGCGGTCGACGAGCGAACGCAGAGCCTCGCCCGCCGCGTCCCCGGTGGCCACGATGATCACGTGCTGGTCCATGGCCGGGCAGCGCACCACGAGAGCCCGGTCGCCGGTCACGCCGAGGCACTCCTCCACGAGCCACTCGCGTTCCGCCGCGTTCCCTTCGAGGACGTAGACGCACGCCGTGTCCGTGTCGAGCAGGCCGGGCCACAGTCCCGCGGCGACGCGGCGGGCCGAGACGGTGTCCTCCACCATGAGCAACTGGAGGATGGCCAGGCGCAGATCGGACGTGGCCCGCTTCAGACGCCGTCCGGCCGCGGTCGTCTCCCGGGCCCGCAGCAGGAGTTCGAGGACCTGCGCGGTGTGCGTGAGGATGTCGGAGGAGCGCCGGTCGAAGGGGGTCGGCCGGGCGACCGTGAGCACTCCGGCCGACGCCTGGTCCGGGTGCTCGACCCTGACCAGCCGCAGATGGCTGCCCTCGTCCGCGGTGGCCGCGGAGGCGATGCGCCCGGCGAGGAGGTCCGCCACCAGCCGGTCGTCCAGCGGCATACGTGTTCCGGCGACGAGGGTTCCGGTGTCGTCCTGGAGCGAGGCCGTGCCGTTCACTGTCTCCGCGAGCCAGGCGACGACTCTGCGGACGTCACGCCCCGTCGGCCGCAGATGGTCGAGGAGCTCCCGCGCCCACACCGGTTCACCGGTGTGGGCCGCTCTGCCCCCACCTGTCTCACCCTCCTGACCTGCCACGTCACCCTTCTCCTCGCCCCTGGCGTCCGCATCGCATACCGCTCGGGACGTTACCTCACGCGCGGTCGGCGGGCGCTGGGCCGGGTGTGGAGGGTGCGGGTGTGCTGGTGGGCGCGGAACAGCGGTGGAGCCGCGGGCAGGAGTGCGGTGAGTGGGTATGCGCGCCGCGCGCGGGCACTGAGGTCCAGTAGCCGACCTCGGCGGATGGGTCTCCTGAGGACGGCGTGGCCGAGACCGTGTCACCGGGCCGTCCGCGCACGCAACGCCGTCGTGGACCAGGCGAGTACCGGGGCGAGGCGGGCCGGTGCGGGCCATGCGTTGACGAGGGCGAGGAGCTCCAAGTACCGGTCCCTGCGCGGATCGTGAGCGGATTCCAGGAGGCTCAGCAGGTGGTGGCGGAGTGCGGAGTCGTCGGGACGGTCCAGGGTGCGGGCGCAGTGCGCGGTCAGGGCGGCGACCACGGCGTCGGCCTCCGGTGACTTCGGCGGGATCCCTTCGTCGAGGGCGGGGGCCGCGTGGTCTCGGGCGAGGGCCACGACATTCGGGCGCGGGGGTGCGGAGCCGTCGGAGCGGTGGGCCCGCACCGTGCGCCGCAGGCCGGTCCGGAAGTCCGGGTCCAGGGTGAGTTCGGCCAGCTCGACCCAGGCCTCCAGCTGTTCCTCGGTGGGCCGTTCGGGCAGATGCGGTGTCATGGAGTGGCGGATCGCCTCGCTGCCGGGGTCCTGGAACACGGCGTCCAGGAAGTCGACGACCAGGCGCCGGCGTTCGGATTCGGGAAGTCGGGCCAGTTCGTGCATGCGGTGGGTCTCCTCGGGGGTGGGCCTGCGGCGCGCCACGGCGGTCAGCACGGCCCGCCGCAGCCGAAGGATGCCGATCTGCGCGTCCAGCGCGGCGGCGTGCTGTGCGGCGACCTCGTCCAGGGCCAGTTCGCGGTCGAGGATCTGCCGGATCACGTCGAGGCCGAGCCCGAGTTCGCGCAGTGTCCGTACGAAGGCGAGCCGGGCGACAGCCTCGGGGCCGTAGCGGCGGTAGCCGGCGCTGGTGCGGTCGGCGGGGGTCACGATGCCGTGATCGGAGTAGAACCGGATTGTCTTGACCGTCAGTCCGGTCTGCCGGGCCAGTTCACCGATCGAGTGGAGCGTGCCGCCGTCGTCCATGACCTCATCCTCCGGTCTCCCCTCGGGGGAGACTCAACCCGCCCCGGACCGTACGGCGGCATACCAGTGGGCGATCGGGGCCAGGTGGGCGACCGGCGCCACCGCCCGGCCTGCGTCGTCGCCCCACCGCGACGGCATAAGCTCGGCGAATGGCGAAGTACTTCGACGTGCACCCCGACAACCCGCAGCCCCGCACCATCTCCCAGGTCGCCGAGAGCGTCCGCTCGGGAGCGCTGATCGCGTATCCCACGGACTCCTGCTACGCGCTGGGATGCCGGCTGGGCAGCCGTGACGGCATCGACCGGATCCGGACCATCCGTCACCTGGACGACCGGCACCACTTCACCCTGGTCTGCCAGGACTTCGCGCAGCTCGGCCAGTTCGTACGGGTCGACAAGGACGTGTTCCGCGCGATCAAGGCGTCGACCCCGGGCAGTTACACCTTCATCCTCCCGGCGACGAAGGAGGTGCCGCGCATGCTCCAGCACCCGAAGAAGAAAACGGTCGGCGTGCGCATCCCCGACCATGTCGTCACCCAGGCGCTGCTCGCCGAGCTGGGCGAGCCGCTGCTGTCGAGCACCCTGCTCCTGCCCGACGAGGAGGAGCCGATGACCCAGGGCTGGGAGATCAAGGACCGCCTCGACCATGTGCTGGACGCGGTCGTCGACTCCGGGGACTGCGGCACCGAACCGACGACGGTGATCGACTTCTCCGAGGGTGAGGCGGAGATCGTGCGGCACGGGGCGGGCGACACCAGCCGGTTCGAGTAAAGCCGAGCTCAAGCGGGCGGGGGGTGCACCGAACTGTTGGATGGTGCGTGCAACCATGTGCCCGGCCCGGTTCCGCCGGGTCGGCGACCTGCTCACCACGGCATTGCGCAGAAGGGCAACCCCCCATGACCTCCGTACAGGGAACCGCCGTCGACATCCCCACCGAGGACGGCGTCGCCGACGCCTATCTGGCCCGCCCGGCAGACGGAGCGCCCCGGCCGGGTGTCCTGCTCTACCAGGACGCCTTCGGGCTGCGTCCGCATCTCAGGTCGATGGCCGACCGGCTCGCCGAGGCCGGGTACGCGGTCCTCGTCCCCAACCTCTTCTACCGTCACGGGCGCGCGCCGGTCTTCGAGCTGCCCGAACTCATCGACGCCTCCGCGCGGCCGGAACTCTTCAAGAAGATCGTTCCGGTCATGCAGGCGCTGACGCCGGAGCTCGCGATGCGGGATGCCGACGCGTATCTGCGCTGGCTGGCGGACCGCCCCGAGGTCGCCGAGGGCCCGGTCGCCCTCACCGGCTACTGCATGGGGGCACGGCTCGCCCTGCTCACCGCGGGCACCTATCCGGACCGGGTGGCCGCGGCAGCCGGATTCCACGGCGGGCGTCTGGCGACCGAGACTCCGGACAGCCCGCACCTGGTGGCCGAGCACATCACCGCCGAGATGTACTTCGGCCACGCCGACGCGGACCCGTCGCTGCCGCCCGAGCAGATCGAACGCCTCGCCGCCGCGCTGACGGCTGCCGGGGTCCGCCACCGCCACGAGGTCTACGGCGGCGCCGAGCACGGTTTCACGCAGGCCGACACGACCTCGTACAGCCCCGAGGGCGACGAGCGGCACTGGGCCGCGCTGCTCGATCTGCTCAAGCGCACCTTCTGAGGACGGGCGCCCATACGCGGGCGTAGCCCCAGGACTCACCTAGGACGAGCTCCGTAAGCCGGGGCCGGACGGGAGCTTCGTCGCCTCGACGTCCAAATGGCGCCGCAGGAACCGCACTTGCCGGTCCAGCAGCTCCCGCGTGACCGTCGAGCCGATCGGCTGATGTCCGATGCCCGGCAGGAGCAGGAGTTCGTGCGGGCGTCCCGCGGCGTTGAGGGCCTCGGAGAGGCGGAGGGTGTTGGCCGGCGGGACGTTGGTGTCGGCCAGGCCGTGGATCAGCAGCAGGGGCCGGGCCAGCCGGGGTGCGTCGAGGAGCAGGTCGCAGGCCTCGTACCGCTCCGGGAACGCGTCCGGGTGGCCGAGGAACCGTTCGCGCCAGTGCGTGTGGTAGAGCCCGCTGGTCGGTGACGCCGGCGCCGGCCACCGAGGCGTGGAAGACATCGGGGCGGCGCAGCACGGCCAGCGCGGCGAGCGCGCCGCCGAAGGACCAGCCGCGGACGGCGACCCGGCCGAGATCGAGGTCGGGGTGGCGGAGGGCGGCCTCGTGCAGGGCGGTGACCTGATCGTCGAGGACGGGCCCGAAC
>NZ_JBJDQL010000081.1:0-21849 GCF_044903305.1 Streptomyces sp. NPDC019531
GCCAACGGCAAGCGCGTCCAGGCCCTGGGCGGCGCCAAGAACCACATGCTGGTCCTCCCGGACGCCGACCTGGACGCCGCCGCCGACGCCGCCGTCTCCGCCGCCTACGGCTCCGCGGGCGAGCGCTGCATGGCCATCTCCGCCGTCGTCGCCGTCGGCGCCATCGGCGACACGCTGGTCGACAAGATCCGCGAGCGCGCCGAGAAGATCAAGATCGGGCCCGGCAACGACCCCACCTCCGAGATGGGCCCCCTCATCACCAAGGTGCACCGCGACAAGGTGGCCTCCTACGTCACCGGCGCGGCCGCCGAGGGCTGCGAGGTCGTCCTGGACGGCTCCGGCTTCACCGTCGAGGGCTTCGAGGACGGCCACTGGATCGGCATCTCCCTCCTCGACAAGGTCCCCACCACCGCCAAGGCCTACCAGGACGAGATCTTCGGCCCCGTCCTGACCGTCCTGCGCGTCGGCACCTACGAGGAGGGCCTGGCGCTGATCAACGCCTCCCCCTTCGGCAACGGCACCGCGATCTTCACCCGGGACGGCGGCGCCGCCCGCCGCTTCCAGCTGGAGGTCGAGGCCGGCATGGTCGGCGTGAACGTCCCGATCCCGGTCCCCGTCGGCTACCACTCCTTCGGAGGCTGGAAGGACTCGCTCTTCGGCGACCACCACATCTACGGCAACGACGGCACCCACTTCTACACCCGCGGCAAGGTCGTCACCACCCGCTGGCCCGACCCCGCCGACGCCCCGACCGGCGTGGACCTGGGCTTCCCCCGCAACCACTGACCATGCCCCGGTCTCGGAAAGCCGTCAGCGGTACGGCGGCGCTGGACATCGCCATCGACCGCAAGAGCCCGATACCGCTCTACTACCAGTTCGCCCAACAACTGGAGCAGGCCATCGAGCGTGGCCTGCTCCTCCCGGGCGCCCTGCTCGGCAACGAGATCGACCTCGCCGAACGGCTCGGCCTGTCCCGGCCGACCGTCCGGCAGGGCATCAGGACGCTGGTGGACAAGGGGCTGCTGGTGCGTCAACGCGGAGTCGGCACGCAGGTCGTGCACAACAAGTTCAAGCGCCAGTTGGAGCTCAGCAGCCTCTACGACGATCTGGAGAAGGCCGGACAGGATCCGAGTACGCGGGTGGTGCGCAACGACGTCGTTCCGGCGTCCGCCGAAGTCGCCGAAGCCCTCGGTGTCAGGGAGGACCACAGCGTCGTCAGGCTGGAGCGGATCCGATATGCCGACGGTGTGCCCGTGGCGCTCCTGCGCAACTATCTGCCCGCCGACCTGCTGCTGGACGTCGACACGGAGCTGCTGGAGGCCACGGGACTGTACCGGCTGCTGCGGGCGGCCGGTATCAGCCTGCACAGCGCCCACCAGGCGATCGGCGCCCAGACGGCGACCGCCGAGGAGGGCGAGTACCTCGGGGAGGCCAAGGGTGCGGCACTGCTCACCATGCGGCGGACGGCGTACGACGCCAGCGGGGAGGCCGTGGAGTACGGCGCGCATCTGTACCACGCCGAGCGGTACGCGTTCGAGTTCCACCTGCTCACGTGCAGATAGGGCCTTTGTGTAGACAGGGCCTTGGCCACTCGCCCGTGCGCCCTGTCCGTTCGCCCGTGATGGGGAACGGTTCGCCAGTGCCGGGGACAGGAAACAGGGGTGGTGAGGACGACCGTGGTTTCGTCCCCACCACCCCTGCGGCTTTTATCCCAGAAGCGCCGCGGCGCTTCGGTACGCCGCCTCCGCGGCCTCCCGCACCGGCAGCGCGCGGTGCGCATCGGAGAGGATCTCCACACCCCAGGGGCCGGACCAGCCGGCCGCACGGAGCGCGGCGATGATGCCCGGCAGGTCGAAGGAGCCCTCCCCGCACAGGCGACGGCGCCGGATGGTGTCTTCGAAGAGGGTGCCGACGACCTGGTCGTCGGCGTCGTCGAGTTCCACACCAACGATGCGGGACCCGGGTACCTTCGCCAGCTCGGCGGGGGCGGTGCCGGCGCGCTCGGTATGCCAGACATCGATGATGAGGCCGCCCGCCGGGTGCCCGGCCTCCTCGACGAGCCGGAGACCGTCGTGCACGGTTTTGAGGTTGGACCAGGGCAGGAACTCGACCCCGAGCCGGGCGCCCACGTCGTCGGCCTGTGCCGCCAGTGCGGCGAACTCCTTGGCCCAGACACCGAGGTCCCACGGTCGGTCTTTGACATCGGGTCCGACCTTGATGTGGCGTGCGCCAAGCGTCTCGGCGGCCGTCAGGACGTAGCGGCGGGCGGCGCCTCTTGAGGTGTGCGGGGAACCGCCGTTCCACCAGTCCGTGATGAACTCCAGCTCGACGTGGCGGATTCCGTTGTCCTCGAAAATGGACCGGATGCCCGCGAGCCCGTACGTACGCTCGGCCTCGACCAGGTCCGGGTACAACAGTCCGAAGCCCGTGAACCCGGCCGCGCTCGCGGCTTCCGCCCGTTCCCGCAGGCTCAACGGGCTGCGCTCGTCGTCGCTGCCGGGCGTGGCGTCGCCTGCGGTTGTCCAGCAAGTCGCCAGCAAATCCTCAGTCGTCATTTGTTACAACCCCCGATATTCCCGTGACTTCGGAATGGGTGAGTTCAATTATAAGAACCAGCGCCAAGTCGCCACGGACTTTTTCGGCGCGACACACATGCCGACCGATTCCCCGGGAAACCATCAAGAACACATCATCCAGGTCTTCCGGCAAAGGATCTACGAAGGGCGGGGACTGCCCGTGCGGTGGGCAGTCCCCGCCCTCCCGGGGGAGATGGCTTGTATACCCCTCAGACGGTGGCGCGCAGCACCGAGCGCAGATGTTCGGCGCTTGCCCACACGTCCTCGACCGGCCCCTTGGCCTTGGGTTCCTCGATGAGGATGGTGTCCTGTTCGAGGACGTACCAGCCGTCGTATCCGCGGGCGCTGAGGTGGGTGACGATGGCCTCGACGTCGACGTCGCCGGCGCCGAGCGGGCGGTACATGCCTCCGCGCACGGCTTCGGTGTAGGTGAGCCGGCCGGACTGGACCTTGGCGGCGAGGGCGGCGTCCACGTCCTTCATATGGGTGTGGGCGATGCGCTCGGGGGCCTGCCGGGTCAGTTCGGCGGGGTCGGTGCCGCCGATGAGCAGGTGCCCGGTGTCGAGGCAGAGGGAGATCGACGAGTCCTCCAGGACGCGGCGGACCTCCTCCCCGTTCTCGATCATCGTCCCGACGTGCGGGTGCAGCACGGCCCGTACGCCGCGTTCGGCGGCCAGCGCCGTCAGCCGGTCGAGGTTGGACAGCAGCAGCTTCCAGCCATCGGCGTCGAGCTCGGGCCGGGAGTCGTAGCCGTCCTGCCCGGTGATCGCCGACAGGACGAGGACCTCCGCGTTCGAGGCGGCGTAGCTCTCCAGGAGCTGTTCCGTCTCGGGCAGCGGGTCGTGGCCCGGCACGTGCAGCAGCAGCGGGGTGAAGCCGCCGACGGCGTGCAGGTCGTGGTGGGAGAGGACCTGGGCCATGGCGTCCGGCTCCGCGGGCAGGAAGCCCTCGGGGCCGAGCTCGGTGGCGGCCAGGCCGACCTCGCGCATCTCCTTCAGTACCCGCTCGGGCGTCAACTGGTAGCCCCAGCCGGGCACTTCGCACACACCCCAGGAGATGGGCGCGCCGGCGATCCTGTTCAGCGGTGAGGTGGTCATGCCGTGGCCTTTCGGAGGTTGTAGTCGGGGTCGGCGACCGCGACAGGCGGGCGGCCCGCGAGGACGTCCGCGACGCCACGCGCCGCGTCGACGAAGGTCAGCGTCATCGCCCGGCGTGTCATGCCCATCAGGTGCGGGGTGAGGACGACGTTCGGGTGGTCGAAGAGCGGGTGGTAGAGGGCCGGCTCGGGATCGAACACGTCCAGGCCGACACCGGACAGCCGGCCCGTCTCCAGGGCGGCCAGGGTGGCGTCGAGGTCGAGCAGACCGCCCCGGCCGCAGTTGACGAGGATCGCGCCCGGCTTCACGCGGGCCAGCAGCTCTTCGTTCACGAGGTGCCGGGTGCCCTCGGTGAGCGGGGCGTGGAGCGTGAGCACGTCGCTCGACTCGGCGAGTTCGCCCAGGTCGGCGCGGGCGAACTCGGCCGGAGGCGGGGTGAACGGGTCGTAGGCGAGGGTCCGCATCCCGAACGCCGCGGCGAGTTCGCCGACCCGGCGGCCGATGCGGCCGTAGCCGACGATGCCCATGGTGGCGCCGTCCAGGTCGCCTACGGGTATGGTGCTCCGCTCGGCCCAGCTGCCGTCCCGCACCAGCTCGGTCAGCGGATTCAGCTGCTTGGTGAGATGCAGCGCCATGGCGAGGACACCCTCGGCCACGGCCCGGCTGCCGCTGTTCGGGGTGACGACGACGGGGATCCCGCGGGCCGAGGCCGTCGCCACGTCGACCAGGTCGACGCCCACTCCGGTACGGGCGATGACCCGCAGCCGCGGCATCCGCGCGAGGAGGTCCGCGTCGACGTGCCGGTCCGCTCGGACGATGGCGCCCTCGGCGACCGCGAGGTCGTCGGGCGTGGGGTCGGTCACGAAGGTGACCCGCTCGCCGAGGACGGGGGTCACCGTGTCGGCGTCGACAGGGCCGAGGGCCACTACGACATGCTCGCTCATACGATCAGCTCCGTACCGGGTGACCGAAGTTCGCGCCGTCCACTGCCGGCACCGGCTGCCACGAACCGCTCTCCGCGGAGGCCGCGGCGGCCGCGATCACCTCGGCGACGGCGTGCGCGTCCTCGATCGTCGAGTTGTTGTGCTCGACGCCGGCCACGGCGGCCAGGAACTTCTTGGCCTCGATCACCTTCAGGTCGTCGTAGCCCATGCTATTGCCAGGGCCGGGCTGGAAGCTGGCGTAGTCGCCCATGTGGCCGTTGCCGAGCACCGTGGTGTAGCCCTGGTGGGGGCCGCTGCGGTCGAGGGCGACGCGCAGTTCGTTCATGCGCTCGAAATTCCAGGTGACCGAGCCGTCGGTGCCGTAGATCTCGAAGCCGATGCCGCACTGGGGGCCGACGATGACGCGGGACGCCTCCAGCGTGCCGACGGCTCCCCCGCTGAAGCGGACGAGGGCGGCGGTGTAGTCGTCGTTCTCGACCTCCGCCATCTCGCCGTCCTCGATCACCGCGAAGTGCGTGCCCGAGCCCATGGGCAGCAGCGGGCGCTCGGTGTACACGGTGCTGGTGAGGGCGGAGACCTCGTCGATCGGGGCCACGACATAGCTGACGAGGTCCACGACGTGGCTCATCAGGTCGCCGAGCGCGCCGTGTCCGGCCAGGTCCCGCTTGAAGCGCCAGGACAGGGCGCCCTTGGGCTCGGAGGCGTAGCCGGAGAAGAACGTGGCACGCACGTTGGTGATACGGCCGATCCTGCCTTCGGCGATGAGCTGCCGGGCCCGCTCGACGGCGGGGGCGTGCCGGTAGTTGTAGCCGATGGAGGTGACCACTCCGGCGGCACGGGCCGCGGCGGCGACCTCGGCGGTCTCCTCCGCGCTCCGTCCGACGGGCTTCTCGATCCAGAACGGCTTGCCGGCCTTGGCGGCGGCGATGCCGATCTCGTGGTGGAGAAGGTTCGGCGCGCAGATCGAGACGACCTCGACGTCCGGGTCGTCGAGGACGGCACGGTAGTCGGTCGAGGCCTTCTCGTAGCCGAGGACGTCACGGGCGTAGGCGGCGCGGTCCTCGGCCGTGTCGGCGGCGTGCACGAGGCGGGGCTTGATGCCCAGCTCGGGATAGACGGAGGGCAGCGCCTGGTAGGCACGGCTGTGCAGCTTGCCCATCCAGCCGACGCTGATGAGCCCGACGCCTATCTCGCGTGCGGGGGCGGGGGTGGAAGCGGTCATGGGTTTCTCCTACGAACCTACTGAGCGAATCGGGGTGACGTCGGCCGCGCCCGAAGGGGCGCGGGGCCGTGTCTTCATGCGGCTCCGCCGCGATGGGGGAGCGACCAGCCACAATGGCGCCGCAGCCGACCGACAACACCTCGCGGCACCCAAAGCGGAGCTCAACGTTGAGCCCGCGCCTCCCCCACCGCCGCCGACACCGCGCCGGCGAGCAACGTGGCATCCGAGCCGATACCGACGAACGTCCACCCCTCGGCGAGCTTCGCGGCGGCGGCCGCACCGTCCGATACGAGCAGGCCGCAGGCCTTGCCCTGGGCGGCGGCGGCCTTGCGGACGCGCTCCAGGGCCTCCCGGTAGACGGGGGCGGCCAGGTCGCCCGGCACGCCGAGGTCATGGCTGAGGTCGCGGGGGCCGACGAACAGCACGTCGACGCCGTCCATCGCCGCGATCTCCTCGACCTCGCCCAGCGCGCTCACCGACTCGATCTGGACCACGCCGAGGATCTCGCCCTCCCGGTCCAGCGCCGCCGGGTCGAGTCCGAATCGGCAGGCCCGGTTGTAGGTGGCCACACCGCGGTCGCCCGCGGGCGGGTACCTCAGGTGCCGTAGGGCTTCGCGCACTTCGGCCGCCGTGTCGAGGCGGGGCAGCATGACGCCCGCCACGCCCAGGTCGAGGACGCGGCCGATGCGGATACGGGCGGCGGACTCGACGCGTACGACGGTCGGCACGCCGTACGCGGCCGCGGCCGGGACGGTCGTACGGACCTGCTCCTCCCCCCCGGCGCCGTGTTCGAGGTCGAGCAGCACCCAGTCCACACCGGCGGCGGCGCACACCTCGGCCGTGACCGGGGAGGCGCTGCCGATGAAGGTGCCCACCGTGGGCTCGCCGGCCGCGAGTTTGGCTCGCAGTCGGCCTTGATCCAGGATCGAGCGAGTCATCCGTACCACCTCTGGGAAGCCAGACCTTCTTCGTACTCACGGCGCAGCTGGGCGACCGTCTCCTGCTCGGAGACCTCTGCCGGAGCCACGTCCCACCACACGCCCGCACCGGGGAGGTCGGCGTGCGGGATCACGGGGACGACGAGGACGACGGGCCCGTCGTGGTCCCGGGTGTCGGCCAGGGCGGCCCGCACCTCGTCGGCGGTGGTGGCGTGGATCGCGCGGGCGCCGAGGCCCTCCGCCGTCTTGACGAGGTCGATCTGGAGGTAGTCGCCCTCCAGCCGGGCGGGCTTCTGGGAACCGATCTCCAGGCTGCCGTCCCGGTACCGGAACTCGTTGCCGAACTCCCGGCCGTTGCGGAACATCTGGAGGCGGTGGATGACCTGGTACCCGTGGTTCTCAGGGATCACGATGGTGAGCGGGAGCCGTTCCTGGGCGGCTGTGACCAGCTCGGTCGGCGCCATGAGGAAGGTGCCGTCGCCCAGCAGGGACAGCACCCGCTTCGACGCGTCCGGCTCGGCGAGGCGGACACCGATCGCGGCGGGCAGTTCGTAGCCCATGCAGGAGAAGCCGAACTCCAGGTGCGCGAGGCGGCCTTCGGTGGCGTCCCACACCTTCTGCAGGTCTCCGGGCGGACCGCCGGCGGCGGCGATGATCGTGTCGCCGGACTGCGCGTGCTCCTGCAGCAGACCGATCAACTGGCCCTGGGTGAGCAGCGCGTCGGTGTCGCTCACGACGTCGGTGTCATCGGGCAGCGAGGCGAAGTCGAAGGGGGTGTCCGGGTCGAGGGAGGCTGCCCGCAGCTCCTGCCACTGGGCGTCCAGCTCGCGCACCTTCTCCTGCCAACTGGCGGACGTGGTGGTGCCGTTCGCGCGTACGGCGTCGGTCAGCGCGGCGAGCGCCCGCTTGGCGTCGGCGACGATGCCGGTGGCGCCGAGGCGGTCCGCGTCGTGCACGTTGACGTTGATGCTCGCGAAGCGCACGTCCGGGTTCTCGAAGATCGAGTGCGAGGCGGTCGCGAAGTCCGTCAGGCGCGAGCCCACGGTGAGCACGAAGTCGGCTTCCCGGGCAAGGGCGTTGACGGCCTGGGTGCCTTCGAGGCCGATACCGCCCAGCCCCCACCAGGCCCGCTGCTGCACCGCGCCCTTGCCGGCGAACGTCTCCGAGACGGGGATGCCGGCCGCGTCGGCCAGTGCCTCCAACTCCTCGGTGGCACCGGAGTACACGACCCCGCCACCGGCGATGATCAGCGGCTTCTCCGCCTCGGCGAGCATCCGCGCCACCGCCGCGACCTCGTCGGCGTCCGGCGCCGGGCGGCGGATCGTCCAGTCACGCTCGGCGAAGAACTCCACCGGGTAGTCGTACGCGTGGGACTGGATGTCCTGCGGCAGGGAGACGACGACCGCGCCGGTGTCCACGTCGGTCAGCGCCCGCATCGCCGCGGGCAGCGCGGTCAGCAGCTGCTCGGGCCGGGTGATGCGGTCGAAGAAGCGGGAGACCGGCCGGAAGGCGTCGTTGACCGAGGTGTCGGCCTCGATGGGGTGCTGCAACTGCTGGAGCACGGGACCCTGGTGGCGGGTCGCGTAGGTGTCGCCCGGCAGCAGCAGGACGGGCAGCCGGTTGACGGTGGCGAGGCCCGCGCCGGTCACCATGTTCAGGGCGCCGGGCCCGATGGAGGCGGTCACGGCGAGGGTGGAGTGCCTGCGCGTCGCCTTGCCGTAGGCGGTCGCGATGTGGACGAGGGCCTGCTCGTTACGCCCCTGGATGAAGGGGAGTTCGTCGCTGAGCTGGTCGAGGGCCTGGCCGAGGCCGGCCACATTGCCGTGGCCGAAGATGCCGAGCGCGGCCGGAATGAGGCGGCGGCGGCGGCCGTCGGCCACGGAGTACTGGCGGGAGAGGTAGGTAACGACGGCCTGGGCAACGGTGAGGCGCACCGTGCGCTGTTGCGTCCGGTCAGTCATGAGTCGGCTCCTGATAGGGGGTACGGGCGCAGTCACCAGGGACGGCCGTGCAGAACGATGGTCTTGACCTCGGTCATCTCGCTGACCGCGGCGCGGGGGCCTTCCTTGCCGTAGCCGCTGCCCTTGAGGCCGCCGTACGGCATCAGGTCAGCGCGCCACAGGGGGGTCCAGTTGATGTGGACGGAACCGGCGTCGATCTCCCGGATGGCCCGGACCGCGCCGGCGACGTCGGAGGTGAAGATGCCGGCGCCGAGGCCGTAGGCGGTGCCGTTGGCCTGGGCGATGGCGGACTCCCAGTCGGCGGCCGAGCTCACGGCGACGGCGGGGCCGAACAACTCCGTCTGGCTGAAGGCGGACTGGGGGTCGACGTCGGCCACGACGGCCGGCTGCACCACGGCGCCGTCGCGCTCACCGCCGGTCAGGACACGCGCCCCGTCCGCAGTGGCCTGGGCGATGGCCCGCTCGACGCGCTCCGCCTCCTTGGCCGTGATGAGGGCGCCCATCGTGGTGTCAGGGGAGGCGGGGTTGCCGGTCCGGATGGCCTGGACCTTGGGGACGAGGGCGTCCAGGAAGTCGCCGGTCACCGCGGGGTGCGTGATCACCCGCTGGACGGAGATGCAGACCTGGCCCGCGTTGACGTAGCCGCCTGCGGCCACCGCGCTCGCCGCGGCCTCGATGTCGGCGTCGGGCAGCACGACGACCGGGCAGGACGCGCCCAGCTCCAGGGACAGCTTCTTCACCCCGGCGACCCGGGAGATGTGCTCGCCGGTGGTCGTCGAGCCGGTGAAGGAGATCTTGCGGACGCGGGGGTCGGTGACGAGGGCGTCGCCGAGCACGCCGCCCGAGCCGACGAGCACGGACAGCACGCCTTCCGGCAGACCCGCGTCGACGAAGCACTCGGCGAGTGCCAGGGCGGTCAGCGGGGTCGTGGTGGCCGGCTTGAGGATCACCGCGTTGCCCGCGGCCAGGGCCGGGGCGAGCTTGTGCAGGACCAGCAGCGCCGGGTAGTTGAACGGCGTGATCGCCACGACGATCCCGCAGGGCTGGCGCAGCGTGAAGCCGATCTTGTCCTGTCCCGTGCCGCGGTTGGCGTCGAGCGGGAGGGTGTCGCCGTAGAGCTGGGTCCCCTCGAAGGCGGCGAGCCGGATCAGGTCACCGGAGCGGGACGCCTCACCGGTGGCCTCGGTGATGGTCTTGCCGGACTCCGCGCTGATGGTCTGCGCGATCTTCGAGGCCCGCTCGTCGGCGAGCTCCGCGGCGCGCAGCAGGATGCGCATCCGCTCGTGTGCGGGCGTACGGCGCCAGACCGCCGCGCCACGCTCCGCCTCGACGAGGGCCGTCTCGACGTCATCGATTCCGGCGAGCGCCACGGTGCCCGCCGTCGAACCGTCGAACGGCGACGTGACCTCCCGAGTCTGTCCGTCTCCCTTGGCCGCCTGCCAGCGACTACCGATCAGCAACTCCACGGGCGCCATTGCCCTCTCCCTTCAGGAAGCCGTCAGAACACGGCATGCCAACGGCCAAGCCGTTTACTTGCCCGCAACGCTAGGTCCGCGAGAAAGGGTTGCGAAGCCCTCAGATCAATCATTTCGCCATCATTGACGCCATCATTTATCCATCGCCATGGAGAGCTGTCACCTCACTGCCCTACGGTCGCAACATGGATCGCAACAGGGAGCGGAACATGGATCGCAACGCGGACACGTCGCACGAGGAGCTCCGCTCCGTCGCCTTCATCGGTCTCGGCATCATGGGCGGCCCGATGGCGTCCAACCTCGTCCGTGCGGGGTACCGGGTCACCGGCTACAACCGCAGCCGAGCGGCCGTCGACCGTCTCGTCGAGGCGGGCGGTCATGCGGCGAGCAGCGTCGCGGAGGCGGTCGTCGACGCGGATGCCGTCATCACCATGCTCCCGGCGGACGCCGAGGTCACCGAGGTCGTCCTCGGCGAGGGCGGCGTACTGGAACACGTTCGGGCCGGAACCCTGTTGATCGACATGAGCACCATAAGCCCGCGCACCGCCACCGCGCTCGGCGAGGCGGGCCGCGAGTACGGCGTACGGGTCCTCGACGCGCCCGTCTCCGGCGGACAAGCGGGGGCCGTCGAAGCCGCGCTGTCCATCATGGTCGGCGGCGACGACGCGGACTTCAAGAAGGCGGCTCCCCTCTTCCGGGCCCTGGGCACCACCGTCGTGCACGTCGGCCCGCACGGCGCCGGCCAGACCGTCAAGGCCGCGAACCAGCTCGTCGTCGCCGTCAACATCCAGGCCCTGGCCGAGGCCGTCGTGTTCCTGGAGAAGGCGGGCGCCGACCTGCCGGCCGCCCTGACGGTCCTCGGCGGGGGCCTGGCCGGTTCCACCGTCCTGAACCGCAAGAAGGAGACCATGCTGAACCGGGACTTCACCCCCGGCTTCCGCATCGATCTCCACCACAAGGACCTGGGCATCGTCACCGACACGGCCCGTGACATCGGCGCGGTCCTGCCGGCGGGCTCCCTGGTCGCCCAGCTCCTCTCGTCCTGCCGGGCGAACGGCGACGGCGGTCTGGATCACTCCGCGTTGCTGCGGGGCGTTGAGCGCCTTTCCGGTCTCGCACGGACCGACTGAACCCGTCACACAGGTCGCTCCGACAAGCCGCATCCGCTGCTTGGGGCGTGGGACGCGCACACCGATGCGGTCGAGCGGCGTCTGAGACAGTCGGTGCACTAAGCGAGGTCTCCGGGGCAGGCCGGTACCGGCCTGCCCCGGAGCCTCCGCCCAGCAAGGCGGGTCAAAAGGCCGGCTGGTCTCTTCCAGGACATCTGATGCCCGGATTCCCGCCGCGGCACACTGGCGGCCTACGACCTGCGCGACACCCCCACCACGGCTGCCGCAGTCGTCCACCGTTCACATCGGGATCTCGAAGTGCACCGTGTCGACGCCGGTCCGTGGTCGCCGGTGGTGCGGAGGTGGATGCCCTCGTCACCGGGCGTGTCCGTGATGAAGTCGCAGGCAGCCCCCGCGAGCGCACTCCCGTCGCGGCGACCACCTCGTCGGCGTGTACGGCCAGGAGCGGCAGATGCCGCGGATCGTCGAGGTACGTGCCCCTGATGTCCACCGCGTCGCGGTGCCAGTGGGGCACGTATCCCTATCCGAACTCGTTGTAGAGCGCGTCGAGCATGACGCGGCGGAGATCCTGGCGCCGCGACACAGGAGGTCCTACCGCTCTGGCCGGCCTCGGCCGCCTCGAAGACCTGGCCCGCCGACGTCCCGGACAGCTCTCCGGCGGCTGACCGGCCTGTGGTCGCAGGTCGGCTCCGTGGCCCGCTTCGAGCCCTCCGTCGCCCGCGACACCTAAGGGCCCCCACGCCCAGGAACTGGGCCTCATCGGCACGACTTGCACGCGGACGCCCTGCGAGCGGCGCCGACCGACTGCCTCACGGCGGTCGGCGAGAGCCTGCCGCCCGGCGACCCGTTTTCCCCGCCCGGGACACGTACGGCATCGACGACACCTGCGAGCACGAGCACCCCGCACTCCTGGCGGGAACCTGAGCCCCGGCCGGGCGGTGGACGCAGCCACGGCATGACGGCCCATCGGTTCGCGCCACCCCGCCCGGCGCTCGGCGATTTGACACCCCGTCACCCGCACCCCAATCTATGATCATGACATCCATTTCCAATAGGAGCGGTTAGCGATGCGCGTTGCCTTCGTCGGCAAGGGCGGCAGCGGAAAGACGACGCTGGCCTCCCTCTTCTCCCGTCATCTGGCGCGCTCGGGCTCGCCGGTCGTCGCCATCGACGGCGACATCAACCAGCACCTGGCGTACGCCCTCGGCCTCGACGAGGACGAGGTCTTCGCCGCTCCCCCGCTCAGCGCGCGGACCGGGGAGATCAAGGACCATCTGCGGGGCACGAACCCACGGATCCCGTCCCGCGACGCCATGGTCAAGACCACCCCGCCCGGACGCGGCTCACGGCTGCTGCGGCTGCTGGGCGACGACGAGATCCACGCCCATCACGTCCAGGAGGTCGGCGGGGTACCGCTGATGGTCACGGGCGCCTTCGACGAGAGCGATCTCGGCGTGGCCTGTTACCACTCGAAGCTCGGCGCTGTCGAGCTCTACCTCAACCACCTGGTCGACGGACCCGGGGAGTATGTCGTCGTCGACATGACGGCCGGGGCCGACGCCTTCGCCTCCGGCCTGTTCACCCGCTTCGACATGACCTTCCTGGTCGTCGAACCGACCCGCAAGAGCGTCTCGGTCTACCGCCAGTACCGTGACCACGCGGCCGAGTTCGGGATCCCGGTCGCGGTGGTCGGCAACAAGGTCACCGGCGAGGACGACCTCGCATTCCTCCGCACCCAGGTCGGCGAGGACCTCATCGCTCACTGCGAGCAGTCCTCCTTCGTCCGCGCCCACGAACAGGGCCGCGACCACGGCGAGCTGGAGCCCCACAACACCCGCACGCTGGAGCGGCTGCGCGAGGCCCTGGACGCCCGTACCAAGGACTGGACGGCCTTCCAGCAGCACGCCGTCGACTTCCACCTGCGCAACGCCGCCGCCTGGGCCGACAAGGCCACGGGCCAGGACCTCGCCGCCCAGGTCGACCCCGAGTTCCGGCACGGTCCCGCGGCGTCGGCCGCCCTCGTCTGACGCCCGCTTCTTCACATACAGATCCACAAGAACAGAAACAGGTCACCCATCATGTCGCTCGACGTCTCCCCGCAGCTGCTCGCCGAAGCCGAGAACGGCAAGGTACGGGAGGAGGACTTCGTGGATACGGTCCGCACGTCCCTGCCGTACGCCTATGACCTCGTCGCCCGCCTGACCGGCGAACTCCGTTCCGGCACGGCCGAGTTCGCGGACAACCAGACCCCGCCGCCCTCCGAGAAGGAACGCGGCCAGCTGCTGCGGGCGCTGTCCAGCGACGCGATCCGGGGCAGCCTTGAGCGGCACTTCGGGGTCGCCCTCGCCTTCCAGAACTGCCACCGTGTCGCCGTCTTCCAGCCCGAGGCCCGCACCGGCGAGACCTACGCCCGCTTCACCTCCCTGCGCGCCCAGATCCTCAACCAGTCACCGGAGTTCCGCGACTGCTGAGGCCCGCGTCGGCGCCTCGGGCCCCGCGGACACGGGCGTGCACGACGAGCGGCGCGGGCGGGAGTGCCGCGGGGATGCGGCGGGCGTTCGGGGCGGGTGCGCCGGCCGATCCCGCGCCGAGCTCCGGCTCGCCCGGACCCTCGCGGAAGCCCTTGGGCTCCCCGACCTGGCCGATGTGGTGACCACCACGCCGACGTCGTTGCGACGGCAGCGGAGCTCTGAGTGTCCGGCGCGGGACACCGGCTCGGCTCGGCTCGGTCCTGGGGCCGCCCGCCTCGGATCCGCAACTGCGGACCTGGTCCGGGCCCGTCTCGACGCGGGCTCCGTGGAGCCGCCCCTCGCCGACCTGGCGCAGGCGTTCCGCCGTACCGATCTGGACCGGGACCGGGACCGGCTGAGCGGTGTGCTCCGCAAGGGGGCCCGCCGACTGATGTACGTCGGTCAGATCAGCGGTGCGCCGGTCGAGAACGGGCAGAGCGAGGACGGCACCCTCCTCTGTCGGCCAAGGACCTGATGCTGGGGACGCTTCCCCTGCGGGCCGACGGGGAGCGGGGCGCACGGATCTGGCCGGCGCCGCGGCGGGTTGCGCTGATCGGCGGCGAGAGCGGCGGCGATCTGCGGTTCGCCGAGTCGCTCGGCCTGGCCACGGCGGTGATCCACAACGATGCCGAGCCGGCCACCGCGACCCGCTGGGTCCTGCCGACCACCGTCCCGCCGGTCTGCCCGAGTCCGTGCGCCCGCTCGCGGAGGCGGTCGTCGCCGTCGACACCGCCCACGAGGACCCCGACTCGGTGCACCGGCTCGGCCGATGGCGTACCGACGGCCCGATCGAGGACTCGCCGCTGCTGTGGGCGGCCATGACCTGCATCGTCGTATGCCCAATGGCCGCAGGCTCTCGGGCGGCGCCGATCGCCTATCTTGGCGCGTATGCAGTCATACACAATCGGCCAGGCCGCGCGGCTGCTCGGCGTGAGCCCCGACACCGCGCGGCGGTGGGCGGACGCCGGGCGGGTGCCCACGCACCGGGACCAGGGCGGGAAGCGGCTCATCGACGGGAAGGACCTTGCCGCGTTCTCCGTGGAGCTGGCCAAGGGCGACGGCGGTGAGGAGGGCGTCTCCCACACCTCCGTCCGCAACGCGTTCCCCGGCATCGTCACCGCTGTGAAGCTCGGCGACGTCGCCGCCCAGGTGGAGATCCAGGCCGGGCCGCACCGACTGGTGTCACTGCTGACCCGGGAAGCCGTGGAGGAACTCGGCCTGGAGGTCGGGGTGGAGGCCACCGCCCGGGTGAAGTCGACGAACGTGCACATCGACCGCGCCTGAGCGGGGCCTCCCCACATCACCTGGTGGCCGAGTAGGAAGTGCGCGCCGCCGTCCACGATCGAGGAGCCGGAGATGTACGGGGTCATGCCGTGGTGCGGCATGGTGCGCCAGGGGTGGTCGGCGGGGGCGGGCTGCGGGTGCCAGACATCGCCGGCGTACCCCGCCAACTGCCCGCTGCGCAGAGCTCGGTCGATGGTCCTTGGCCGAGGTGACGACGAGCGTGTGCCCGGCCTTCTCCAAGGTCAGACGGTGAGCAGTTCCTCATAGAAACCGCCGAACTCCCGCTCGCCGTCGATGAGATGGATCTCCAGGATCCAGTGGCAGCGGCGTCCGGCCTTGTCGGTGCGACGCAGTGGGGTGTCGTTGGCGGGGGTGATGTACGACTCCACGTCGGCGCCGTCGATCCACTCGTGCGGGAACTCGCCGACGAGGTGCCCGGCGTGCCAACCGCCCAGCTTCCAGCCGGACCTGGCTGCCAGCCGCTCGACCTCGGCGTACAGCCGCGCGCCGGTCATGTCGGGTTCGGCCTCGAAGAAGCTGCGACCGGCCGCGAAGATCTTCGGCAGGTCGTCGCGGAGCCGGTGCTTGACCGGGTCGTCGCCGAAAACGAAGGTCCGGCCGAAGTCGGCCTCGTACTCCTCGAAGATCGGTCCGAAGTCGGCGAAGACGATGTCGTCTGTGGCGATCACCCGGTCCGGCGGGTTCTCCCGGTACGGCATGAGGGTGTTCGGCCCCGAGCGCACGATCCGCTTGTGCCAGTGGCGGGTCGTACCGAACAGTTCGTTGGCCAGGTCCCGGACCCGATCGCTCACCGCACGCTCCCCCTCACCGGGGGCGACCAGCCCGCGCTTCTCGATCTCCGCGAAGAGCAGAGAGGCTTTCGCCTGGGCGTCCAACAGCTTTGCCGCGCGCGTGGGTTCGTCATCCGCCATGAAGCCGAACGTATTCATCAGGATCGCTCCCGGCAACGGATTTCTTCTGGCGGTCCGAACCCGGTCCGCACTCACGCTCTCACCTGGACGGCCTCAAGCACGGGCCGCCCGGCCCGCCCGTTCCCAGCGTGAAGATTCCTGGCCGGTGTCCGGTGACGGCCGCAGGCACCGCTCCCGTGCTGCGGTGCGCGAGTCGGCACTCCGGGCCGCGCGACGGCGATGAGTCCGGGGCCCGCGCCCGCTTCGAGATCGCCTGCCACATCCGGCCTCCACAGGTCGTGTGCCCTCAACACCTGCCCGGGAGGCCTCCATGTCCGTCGTCACTCCGTCGGTGGCGAGTCCGCATCGAGCGTCGTGGAACCGTCCGAGAGTTGTCCGCGTGTTGTCACGCTTCATGTCGGGCCGTTCCGATGAGTTCGCGACGGGAGCATGGTCTATCCATACGGATACGGACCCCATAGGGACGGTCCTACGAATGTGGAGGTGCGCCATGTGTTCTCACCGGTCTTCGTGCACTTTGTCCGACAGCATCGCCCCGCACGTCGTCGCCGCCCACCCCGAGCAGGGCTGGAACCTGCTGTGCAACGGCGCGATCGTCTTCGACGACTCCGGCGAACTGCTGCCCGACGGCCGGATCGTCGCACCGCACCGCGTGCGGACCGGACAGCTGGCCGTCGCTGCCTGATCAGGCCGCGCCGATCGGCTTCCCGGGCCGTTCCGGCGGACAGTCGTCGAAGGCCTCGCCGGAGACCAGCGCGAGCCGCACCGGCCGCTCAGGGCACGGGCCCCCCGCCGTCCGGGTCCGCCCGCAGCCGCTCTCGACCGGCGTGACGTCCCGCGGGCCGAGAGCCTCCGGGAACTCCGCGACGCTAGGGCAGCACCGCGAAGCCGTCGAGTTCCACCGCCGCCTGGTCGTCCCACAGTCGTACGACCTCGACGACCGCCATGGCCGGATAGTCGCGGCCCGCCAACTCCCGCCAGATACGGCCCAGTTCGCGGACATGGGCCCGGTACGCAACGATGTCGGTGGCGTAGACGGTGACGCGGGCGAGGTCCGCGGGCGTGCCGCCGGCCGCTCGCAAAGCGGTCAGCAGGTTCGTGAGCGCGCGCTCGAACTGCTCGGGAAGGGTCTCCCCCACCACCTTGCCGTCGGTGTCGAGGGCAGTCTGACCCGCGAGGAAGACCACCCGGGACCCGGTGGCGACGACCGCGTGCGAGAAGCCGGTGGGCGGGGACAGTTCGGGCGGGTTGATGCGCTCGGCGCTCAAGAGACCTCCAGGTCCGCGTACAACTCCTTGGCGATGATGCCCCGTTGGACTTCGCTCGCCCCTTCGTAGATACGCGGGGCACGCACCTCCCGGTACAGGTGCTCCAGCAGATGGCCGCGTTGCAGGGCGCGTGCGCCGTGCAGTTGGACCGCGGAGTCGACGACGTACTGCGCGGTCTCGGTGGCGAGCAGCTTCGCCATCGCGGCCCGCTTCGGCACGTCCGGGGCGCCTTCGTCGTACGCCGTCGCCGCCGCGTAGACCATGAGACGGGCCGCGTCCGTGCGCAGGGCCATCTCGGCGACCGTGTGGGCGACGGACTGCAGGTCCCGCAACTTGCCCCCGAAGGCGTCTCGTCGGGATGTGTGGGTGAGGGTCGCGTCCAGCGCGGCCTGCGCCATGCCGACCGCAAAAGCTCCGACGCTGGGCCGGAAGAGGTTGAGGGTGCCCATGGCCACGCGGAAGCCGCGGTCGACCTCGCCGAGGACGTCGTCGACGCTCACCGGTACGGCGTCGAAGGCGAGGGCGCCGATGGGGTGCGGGGAGAGCATGTCGAGGGCGGTGCCGGTGAGTCCGGGGCGGTCGGCGGGCACCAGGAACGCGGTCACGCCACGGGCGCCGGCGCCGGGGGTGGTCCGGGCGAAGACGGTGTGGAAGTCGGCCTCGGGGGCGTTGGAGATCCAGCACTTCTCCCCGGTGAGCCGCCAGCGGGAGGGGCCGTCGGGAGCGGCGGCCAGAGAGAGCGCAGCCGCGTCCGACCCTGCCCCCGGCTCGCTCAGCGCGAACGCGGCCACCGCGCTGCCCTCGCTCACCGCCGGCAGCCAGCGCTCCCGCTGGGCCGGGGTGCCGTACGCGTGGACGGGGTGGGCGCCGAGGCCCTGCAGGGCGAGGGCCGTCTCCGCCTCGGTGCAGGCGTAGGCGAGGGACTCCCGCATCAGGCAGAGATCGAGGGCGCCGGAGGTGAACAGCCGCTCCAGCAGGCCCAGTTGGCCGAGTTCGGCGACCAGCGGGCGGTTCACATGGCCCGGTTCGCCCTTCTCCGCGAGCGGGCGCAGCCGTTCGGCGGCGAGGGTGCGCAGCTCCGCACAACGGGCGGTCTGTGATGGTTCGAGCGAGAATGCGGGCATTGCCGGTCCCCTCTCTCGACAGGGCCCTACGACAGTATCGCGCGCCGTTGACTGTCGTCACCAACACGATACGCTCCTTGTACGAGCCCACCATCGACGCCCACAAGGCGGCCCACGCGGCCCACAAGGCAAGGGGGCGACCCGCCATGAACGCCTCGGCCCACGTCGACACCTTCGCGCGCGACCACCTCCCGCCCCGCGACCAGTGGCCGGAGCTCCGCTTCGACCTTCCGGAGCTGCGCTACCCCGATCGGGTGAACTGCGCCGTCGAACTGCTGACGGGCCCGCCCGACGACCGCCCGGTGTTCCACACCCCCTCCGGGGACACATGGACGTACGGCACACTCCGCGCCCGCGTCGACCGGCTCGCGCACCTCCTCACCGGCGACCTCGGAGTCGTTCCCGGAAACCGTGTCCTGCTGCGCGGCCCGACCACCCCCTGGCTCGCGGCCTGCTGGCTGGCGGTGCTGAAGGCGGGCGCGGTCGCCGTCACCGTGCTGGCCCAGCAGCGGCCGCACGAGCTGGCCACGATGTGCGAGATCGCGCGCATAGAGCACGCCCTGTGCGACATACGCTCCGTCGACGACCTCACCAAGGCCGAGATACCGGGCCTCAGGATCACGACGTACGGCGGCGACGCCCCCGACGACCTCCTGAACCGGGATGCGCCCGGGACGCCGTACACCGCCGTCGAGACCGCGGCCGACGACGTGGCGCTGATCGCCTTCACCTCCGGGACCACCGGGCACCCCAAGGGCTGTATGCACTTCCACCGGGATGTGCTCGCGATAGCCGACACCTTCTCGAAGCATGTGCTCCGACCACATGTGGACGACGTGTTCGCCGGCAGCCCCCCGCTCGGTTTCACCTTCGGTCTCGGCGGTCTGGTGATCTTCCCGATGCGCGCCGGCGCCAGTTCCGTCCTCCTCGAACAGGCCGGCCCCAGGCAACTGCTCCCCGCGATCGCCGAGCATCGTGTCTCCGTCCTGTTCACCGCCCCCACCGCCTACCGCGCGATGCTCGACGAACTCGACGCGTACGACGTCTCGTCCCTGCGCCGGTGTGTCTCCGCCGGCGAGAACCTGCCCGCGGCCACCTGGCACGCCTGGCACCGGCGGACCGGGCTGCGGATCGTCAACGGCATCGGCGCCACCGAGCTGCTGCACATCTTCATCTCCGCGGCCGACGAGCACATCAGGCCCGGAACCACCGGGGTCCCCGTCCCCGGATGGCACGCGCGCGTGCAGGATGCCGCGGGCGAGCCGGTGCCCGACGGCGAACCCGGGCTGCTCGCCGTGCGCGGGCCCGTCGGCTGTCGCTACCTCGCCGATCCACGGCAGCGCGAGTACGTGCACGCGGGCTGGAACATCACCGGCGACACATACATCCGCGAGAACGACGGTTACTTCCGCTATGTGGCCCGCGCCGACGACATGATCATCTCGGCGGGGTACAACATCGCCGGGCCCGAGGTCGAGGACGCGCTCCTGCGCCACCCGGACGTGGTCGAGGTGGCCGTGGTGGGCCGGGCCGACGAGGAACGCGGACAGGTGGTCGTGGCCTACGCCGTCCTCAAGGAGGGTGCCGAGCGGGACGCCGGCGCCCTGCGCGCCTTCGTCAAGTCCGAACTGGCTCCCTACAAATGCCCGCGCGAGATCGTCTTCATGGACGCCCTGCCGCGCACGGCGACCGGCAAACTCCAGCGGTTCAGACTCCGTACCGATGGTGACCAGCAGTGATCCACAAGACCTAAGATGATCAACGTGTCCGACCAGCATGCACCACGGTCTCTCATCGTCACGCTCTACGGCGCCTACGGCCGCTTCGTACCCGGCCCCGTGCCCGTCGCCGAGCTGATCCGGCTCCTGTCCGCGGTCGGCGTGGACGCCCCCTCCGTACGCTCGTCGGTGTCCCGGCTCAAGCGGCGCGGACTGCTCCTCCCGGCCCGTACGACCCGGGGCGCTGCCGGTTACGAGCTGTCGCCGGACGCCCGCCAGCTGCTCGACGACGGCGACCGGCGCATCTACGCCGTGACGCCGCCCGAGGACGAGGGCTGGGTGCTCGCCGTGTTCTCGGTGCCGGAGTCGGAGCGGCAGAAGCGGCACGTGCTGCGCTCCCGACTGGCCGGACTCGGCTTCGGCACGGCGGCCCCGGGGGTGTGGATCGCCCCCGCGCGGCTGTACGAGGAGGCCCGGCACACGCTCCAGCGGTTGCGGCTCGATCCGTACGTCGACTTCTTCCGCGGCGAGCACCTCGGCTTCGCGGCGACCGTCGAGGCGGTAGCCCGCTGGTGGGACCTGGCCGCGATCGCCAAGGAGCACGAGGCGTTCCTGGACCGCCACGCGCGCGTGCTGCACGCCTGGGAGGACCGGGCCGACACCCCGCCGGAGGAGGCCTACCGCGACTACCTTCTCGCCCTCGACTCCTGGCGCCATCTCCCATACGCCGACCCCGGTCTACCCGCCCCGCTGCTCCCGGAGGACTGGCCGGGCGAGCGGGCGGCAGCGGTCTTCCGTGGGCTGCACGCGCGGCTGCGGGACGCGGGGGCCGCGTTCCTCGGTATGTGATCCCGGACACATCACCGGTCACTAAGACAACCCTCAGGTTCCTCTGTCCCTCTTCTCAAGGTTCTTACCTACCGTCCCTCGGGTCGCTCATAGGTAAGGAAGAGGACTGTTGCGCATGACGACCCCGCCACGAGCTCAGGGTGCCACGGTCTGGCTGACCGGGTTGCCGAGTGCCGGCAAGACCACGATCGCCAGACTCCTCGGGGACAGACTCAAGACCGAGGGACACCGCGTGGAGGTCCTCGACGGCGACGAGATCCGCCGCTTCCTCTCCGCCGGCCTCGGCTTCTCCCGCGAGGACCGCAACACGAACGTGCAGCGGATCGGCCTGGTCTCGGAGGTGCTCGCCCGCAACGGCGTGCTGTCCGTCGTCCCGGTGATCGCGCCGTACGCCGACAGCCGCGAGGCCGTCCGCAAGCGGCACGACGCGAGCGGGACGCCGTACATCGAGGTGCATGTGGCGACTCCGGTCGAGGTGTGCAGCGAGCGGGACGTGAAGGGGCTCTACGCCCGGCAGGCCGCGGGCCGGCTGACCGGCCTGACCGGCGTCGACGACCCGTACGAGGAACCGACGGACCCCTCGCTGGTGCTCAAGACGCAGGACCAGACGCCCCAGGAGTCGGCGGACAGCGTGTACGCGGTGTTGGCGGAGCGGGGGCTGGTGTGAGCACCGCGACGCCCCCGGAGCCCTTCGCCCTGTCCCACCTGGACGCCCTCGAATCGGAAGCGGTGCACATCTTCCGTGAGGTGGCGGGTGAGTTCGAGCGGCCGGTGATCCTGTTCTCCGGCGGCAAGGACTCGATCGTCATGCTGCACCTCGC
>NZ_JBJDQL010000082.1:0-21767 GCF_044903305.1 Streptomyces sp. NPDC019531
AGCCGTGCCGCCGTCTGCATCGACAACGCCCGCCGCTTCGCCCGCGAGCGCACCACCGCCCTGACCCTGCAGAACAGCCTGCTGCCGCGCGGCCTGCCCGGACAGGCCGCGGTCGAGGTCGCCCACCGCTATCTGCCCTCCGGCTCGCTGGCCGGCATCGGCGGCGACTGGTTCGACGTCATCCCGCTCTCCGGCAGCCGCGTCGCCCTCGTCGTCGGCGACGTCGTCGGCCACGGCATCCCGTCCTCGGCCACCATGGGCCGCCTGTGCACGGCCGTCCGCACCCTCGCCGACGTCGACCTGCCGCCCGACGAGCTGCTGACCCACCTCGACGACCTGGTCACCCACCTCGCCTCCGACGACCACCCCGACGAGGGAGGCGAGGTCGCCGAGCTCGGCGCCACCTGCCTCTACGCCGTCTACGACCCGGTCTCGCGCCGCCTCACCGCGGCCGCCGCCGGCCACCCGCCGCCCGCAGTGGTGATGCCCGACGGCACCGCGCAGCTCGTGCCCCTGGTCGCCGGACCCCCGCTCGGCGTCGGGGGGCTGCCCTTCGAGGCCACGGAGATCGAACTCCCCGAGGGAGCGGTCGTCGCCCTCTACACCGACGGTCTGATCGAGGACCGGGACCGCGACATCGACCACGCCATCGACGAGCTCTGCCGTGCGCTGACCGCCAGGACCGACACCCTCGACGATCTGTGCGACACGGTCCTGAAGGCCGTACTGCCCGAAGAACCCGGTGACGACGTGGCCCTGCTGCTGGCCCGCACCCGGGCCCTCGGCACCGACCGGGTCGCCACCTGGGACGTCGAACCCGACCCCGCGCACGTCGCCACCGCCCGGCAGGCCGCCACCGAGCAACTCGCCGCGTGGGGACTGGAGGAGACCTCCTTCGTCACCGAACTCGTCGTCAGCGAACTGGTCACCAACGCCATCCGCTACGGCGAACCGCCCATCCGGCTACGGCTGATCCGCGACCGCACCCTCATCTGCGAGGTCTCCGACGGCAGTTCCACCTCTCCGCACCTGCGGCGCGCCCACGCCTACGACGAGGGCGGCCGCGGGCTGCTGCTGGTCGCCCAGCTCACCCAGCGCTGGGGGAGCCGGCAGACCGGCAGCGGCAAGACGATCTGGGCGGAACAGTCGCTGGAGCCGCCGGAGTTCTGATCACCGCGCTCACTGGAACGAGCAGCCGGGGTTCGGGACGTCCTCCGAGTAGGGCGAGCCGTGCGGCAGCACGTACAGCACCTCCAGGACCAGCGTCGTGTCGCCCTCGTTGCGTCCGAGGTGGACATCGCTCGGCCCGCCCGGCTCCTGCACGACGGTCCCCTTCTGGTAGACGCCGTCGACGGCGCAGTCGGCGTGGTAGTGGGTGAGGGTGCCCTGCTTGACGTACCCGTAGACCGGGCCGTCGTGGTAGTGCCAGCCGGTCGCCTGTCCCGGCGGAACGGTGATCTCCCTGAGGACGTAGTCGGTGTCCCCCACGGTCTTCTGGGTGATCAGCGTGCCGACCACGCCGGGTCCGGGTGGGGTCGCCTGTGCGGTGCCGCCGGCGAGGACGGTGGCGGTGACGACCGCGCCGGATATGGCGGTGCGGAGCGCGATGCGCATTCGGGGGGCCTCCTGGCTCGGGTTCGTGAGCGACGACATGTCGCAGTGGACGTCGCTGCGAACATAGAGGCAGGGAAGGTGAGTTGGGGCGGTAATCGGTGGATCACGCGTCCCGGGGCCGCCCCGAATCCGGCTGACGTCGTCCGGCGGAGGCCTGCATGATGGGTGGATGGCGCGACTTCACGACCTCGTCTTCGACTGTGCTCGCCCCGCGGCCATGGCCCGCTTCTGGGCCGCCGCTCTGGACGACTACGCCGTCGCCCCCTACGACGACGAGGAACTCGCCCGTCTGCGCGCCCTGGGGATCAGCAGCACCGAGGACGACCCCACCGTGCTGGTGGAGCCGGCGCACGGCGGACCTCGTCTGTTCTTCCAGCTCGTGCCCGAAGCCAAGAGCGTGAAGAACCGCGTGCACATCGACCTGCTCGCGGTGGACCCGGAGGCGGAGATCCGGCGCCTGACCGCGCTCGGCGCGTCGGTGCAGGCCCGGTACCCGGACCACACCCTCCTGACCGATCCCGAAGGCAACGAGTTCTGCCTGTGCCCGACGGACCGATGACCGTCGGGCGGCAGCTCAGCCGTCTCCGGAGTGGGCGGCCACCTGCGCGAGCGTCCGGCCGGTCCGCGCCGAGCGTGCCCGGCGCGGATCCGGGCTTCCACGACCTCGCGACCGCCCCTCGGCGGTCTTCACCAGCAGCCAGTCGCCGTCACGGAACCGGGTGAGCGCGTAGACACCGCGCAGCTTCGTCCCGTGGAGCCGGAACGTGGCGTGCCCCCGCTCCAGGGATCCCGCGAAGTCGACGAGATTCCCGCGGCGGTCGTGACTGAGGGGCTCGTACATGCCGTGGTCCCAGACGATCACGGTGCCGCCGCCGTACTGCCCCTCGGGGATCACGCCCTCGAACTCCTCGTACTCCAGCGGATGGTCCTCCGTGGGCACGGCCAGGCGTTTGTCCTTCGGCAGATCCGAGGGGCCCTTGGGGACCGACCAGGACTTGAGCACGTCGCCGACCTGGAGGCGGAAGTCGAAGTGCATCGTGCGCGCGTCGTGGATCTGCACGACGAACCGCGGCTCCGGGGCGGCGCGCCCTTCCCCGCCCTCGGGCTCACCGGTCCGCCGGAAGTCCCGCTTGCCGTGGTAGTCCCGCAGTCGCTCACTCATGTGCCCCGAGTGCCCCTCCCGAGGCTCAGAACTCCTCGTGCACCTCCGGGTCCCCGCCCAGGCGCCGGTGCTCACGGTCGCCGATCGCCGCCATCTCGGTCCCGGTCAGCTCGAAGCCGAACACGTCGAGGTTCGCGCGCTGCCGCTCGGGGTCCCCGGACTTCGGGATCGGCAGGGCACCGAGCTGGATGTGCCAGCGCAGGATCGCCTGGCCGGGAGTGACCCCGTGCGCCTCGGCCACACGGGTCACGGCCGGGTCGTCCAGGAGGTCCGAGCCCCGGCCCAGCGGGCTCCAGCTCTCGGTGACGACGCCCTTGTCGGCGTGGTAGGCGCGCAGCTCGTCCTGCGGGAAGAAGGGGTGCAGCTCGATCTGGTTGACGGACGGCAGTACACCGGTCTCCTTCTCCAGCCGATTGATGTGGGCGGCCGTGAAGTTGGAGACCCCGATCGACCGTACGAGACCGTCCTCACGGAGCTTGATCATGGCCTTCCACGAGTCGACGTACTTGTCGACGCGGGGGAGCGGCCAGTGGATCAGATACAGGTCCACGTACTCCAGGCCCAGGCGGGCCCGGGACTCCTCGAAGGACGCCAGGGTCTCCTCGTAGCCGTGATGCCGGCCGGGGAGCTTCGTCGTCACGAGGATCTCCTCGCGCGGGACACCGCTGCCGGCCACGCCACGGCCCACACCGGTCTCGTTCTTGTAGTTCGTCGCCGTGTCGAGGAGCCGGTAGCCGCCCTCCAGGGCGGTGCCGACCGCCCGCTCCGCCTCGGCGTCGTCCATCGGCCAGGTGCCGAGACCCAGGGCGGGGATCTTCGTGCCGTCGTTCAGCGTGTGCGTCGGGATGCTGATCACTTCCGGACCTTCCCTTGACTGTGTCGTCCCCCCAGCCTCACGGATAGGGTGAGCAACGATCAACCGGACGGGCGGGGGACGAGGACAGCGGACGGCATGGACGGCACCGAGGAGAAGCGTTCGGCGGGATCCGGGCGTCCCACGTCACGGGACGTCGCCCGGCTCGCCGGCGTGTCGCACACCGCCGTCTCCTTCGTGTTCAACGGCCGCGCCGAGGGCAACCTCTCGCCCGCCACCCAGGAGCGCATCCGCCGGGCCGCCACCGAGCTCGGCTACCGCCCGGACCTCGTCGCCCGCGGCCTGCGCAGCCGCCGTACGGCCGTGATCGGCCTGGTCACCGACGAGATCGCCTCCTCGCCCTTCGCCGGCCGGCTGCTGCGCGGCGCCATGGAGACGGCCTGGGACAGCGACCACCTGGTCCTCACCGTCGACTCCGGCGGCGACCGCGCCAAGGAGGACGCGGCCGTCGCCGAACTCCTCGACCGACGCGTCGACGGCATCATCTACGCGGCCATGTCCCTGCGCCGCGTCCGCGTCCCCGAGGGCCTGCACCGCACCCACTCCGTCCTCGCCAACTGCCTGCCCGACGACGACTCCCTGCCCTCCGTCGTCCCCGCCGAGCGAGCGGGCGGCCGTACGGCGGCCCGGCTGCTCCTGGAACAGGGGCACCGCAGGATCGCGCTGGTCGGGGGCCAGCAGGACATCGCCTCCGTCGAACGGCTGCGCGGCTTCAGGGAGGCGCTGCGCGCCGAGGGCATCACCGTGCCCAAGGACCGGGTCGTGCGCACCGGCGGCGAGATCTCCAGCGGCTACCAGGGCGCGATCCGGCTGCTCGACGATGTCCCCGCCGACCAGCGCCCCACCGGCCTCTTCTGCTACAACGACCGGGTCGCGGCCGGCGTCCTGCACTGCGCCGCGCGCCTCGGGATCACGGTTCCCGACGAGCTGTCCGTCGTGGGCTACGACGACCAGGAGCACATGGCCGCGTTCCTGTCCCCGCCGCTGACCACCGTCGCGCTGCCGCACCGGGAGATGGGCGAGGAGGCCGCGCGTCTCCTCCTCGACGCCATCGGCACGGGCCGGACCCCGCCCGCCACCGTCCGGCGCATCGCCGGCCCGGTGATCAGCCGGGGGTCGGTGGGCCCGGCACCCGCGGTGTGACGCCTGGCGGGTCGATCGCGTCGGTCGGCGCCGCGCCTCGACATGTCCAGCGGTCGGCCCGGGCAGTGTCGATCTCGGACGAGGGCGGCCCGCCGGCCGCCGGGAGATCCGCGGCGTGACCACGCCGAACAGCCAGCCCGAGCGCGCGCCCCGAATCCGAGCGCCCGGGCCGTCGGAGACCTCATCCTTCTGTCTGAAGGGCCCAGCACTCGACCTCGATCCCACCCCCCGACACGGTCAGCTCGGCGGTGTCCCCGGCTTGCCGGTACACCCGTTCGGTGACCATCGCCCGTTCGCCGGCGAAGAGTTCGAGCAGGGAGCCGTCGACGAGGACTCGTACGGTCAGGGGTCCCGTGGGCACGCGCACCACCACAGGCCCGGATCCGTCGGGCCGGGACCGGGGCCATCCGGACCGGTCCAGCGTCACCGTGCCCGCCTCGGGATCGAGGCGTACCGTGAGTTCGGCGCCCGCGGACGTCCGCAGCAGGCTCACGGTCCCGGCCGACCGCCCGGTCACCGTCAGGTCGTAGGCGTCGGGGAGCGGCCCCGGGGTCAACGGCTCGCCGGAGCGCAGGAGTTCCAGCTCCGGTGCCGGACCGACCCGCAGCGTGCCGTCCTCGTGCACGTCCACGACGCGGGGCGCCGTGAGGACCCCGGCCCAGCCCGCCCGGTCGACGTCCTCCTGCGGACGCGCTTCCCAGGACCAGCCCCACAGCAGCGCCCGGTCCCGTCCGGTGTCCTGGAGGACGGAGGGCGCGTAGAAGTCACGCCCCAGGTCGAGGCGGCCGGCATGCCGAGTGACGAACGTCAGGTCGCCGCCGGGGAGTTGGGCCGGACGGCCCGTCACATAAGCGGTGCCCAGCGGATCTCCGTCCCACAGGGCCACCGCGAGCACCCACTCACCGCTGGGCGTCCGCGCCAGCTGGGGGCACTCCCAGCCGGTCGCCCCCGGGCCGAACGCCTCGGCCGTCACCCGATCCCGGCCGTCCAGCAACACCCCGGCGAACCGCCAGTCGTAGAGGTCCTCGCAGTCGTACACCAGCACCGACGGCGTGCCGTCCCCGTGCCCGGCCCCCACCAACGCCCAGCGTCGGCCGCCGAACCGGAAGACGAACGGGTCGCGGAACATCGTCACGTCCAGGTCGGCCGGCGGACCGGACACCACGGGCACCGGGACCGGCTTCCACGCCACCAGGTCCTCGTCCTGTGCCACCGCGAGGCAGATCGAGCCCAGGCCCTCGTGGGTGCGGTCGACGCCGGTGTAGACGGCGGTCGGCACACCGTCGTCGTCCACCACGCAGCCCGACCAGCAGCCCGCCTCGTCCGGGCCGCCGGGCGTCGGGGCGAGGGCGATCGGGTGGTGGTCCCAGTGGGCGAGGTCGGGGCTGGAGGCATGCCCCCAGTGGACGTTCGCATGCACCGGGGCGTCCGGGTTGTACTGGTAGAACAGGTGGTGGCGACCGCGCCAACGGAAGGGCCCGTTCGGGTCGTTGACCCAGTTGGCGGGCGGACGGACCCGGAAACGCGGGGCGTCGGTGTCAGGGCTCAACGGTTGACTCCTGCGGAGGTGATGCCCTCGCGGAGAGGGCGCTGGCCGACGAGGAACACGGCGACGGCGGGGATCATCGAGAGCACCACACCGGCGAGGACCACCGAGATGGAGCCGGTGCCGAGGTTGCCCTGGAGGGAGACCAGGCCCAGCGGCAGCGTGTAGTTCTGGCCGGACGTCTCCAGGATCAGCGGCCGGAAGAACTCGTTCCAGTGGTAGTTGAAGGCCAGTACGCCGACGATCGCCAGGCCGGGCGTGGCCAGTGGCGCGTACACCGACCGGAAGGTACGCCAGGGCCCGGCGCCGTCCAGCATCGCCGCCTCGCCCAGGTCCTTCGGCATGCCCAGGAAGTACTGGCGCATCAGGAAGGTGCCGAAGGCGGTCGGGAACGCCGGAATGATCAGTCCGAGCAGCGTGTCGGTCAGGCTCATCGACTTCAGGACGAGGAACACCGGCACGATCGTGACCTGCAACGGGACCATCATGGTCGCGAGCACCAGGCCGAACAGGGGCTTCTTGAAACGGAATTCGAGGCGCGCGAAGGCGTACCCCGCGAGACCGGCCGTGATCATCTGGCCGACCGCGATCAGGGCGGTCACCAGCGTGGAGTTCAGCGCGAGCAGCCACACGTCGATCTGGTCGAAGACCCCGCTGTAGGACTCGACTGTCGGATGCGTGGGAATGATCTTGGGCGGCAGGTCGAAGGATTCTGCCGGGGTGCGCAGGGATGTGGAGACGGTCCAGATGACCGGCCCCAGGGTCAGCAGGGCGCACACCGCCAGTACGGCGATCCGCGCCCACGGCGCGAGTGAGTGCCGGGTCCGGCTCATGGTCAAGGTCGCTTGGCTCACAGGAAGTTCACCCGGCTCACTGGTAGTGGACGAAACGCCGGCTGAGCCGGAACTGGAGGGCGGTGACCGCCATGATCAGCACGAACAGCAGCACGCCCACCGCGGACGCCTCGCCGAAGCGCAGCTGCTCGAACGCCGACTCGTAGATGACCATCACGACGGTGCGGGTGGAGTCGCCGGGCCCGCCGTTGGTCAGGACGTACGGCTGCTCGAAGACCTGCAGCGCGTTGATGACGCCGACGACGGTCGCGACCAGAAGGGTCGGCGACAGCAGCGGCAGCGTCACGTGCAGGTGCTTGCGCAGCCCGGTCGCCCCGTCGAGGGAGGCCGCCTCGTGGATCTCCTTGGGGATGTTGTTCAGACCGCCCACGAACAGCAGGAAGGAGAAGCCGAACTGCTGCCAGACATAGACCAGGATGACCGCCGCCATCGCCGAGTTCTCCGACGTCAGCCACGGCACCGGCGCGATCCCGATCAGCCCGAGCGCCCAGTTCACCACCCCGAAGTCCTGGTTGAACAGGTACTTCATCACCACCGAGATCGACGCCGCCGACAGCACCAGCGGAAAGAAGAACGCCGACCGGAACACCGAGCGCAGCCACACGGGCATCCGCCCGTTCACCGCGAGCGCCAGGGTCAGGGCGATGAGCAGCTGGAGCGCGACCGCGAGGACCATGAAGACGAGCGTGTTGCGGAAGGAGACCAGGACGGTCGAATCGGTGAAGACCTCACGGTAGTTGGCGGCCCCGGCCCAGCTCGGGGAGTCGATCACGTTCCAGTGGAAGAGGCTCAGCACGACCGAGCCGACGATCGGCACCACCGTGAAGACCACGATGCCGACGATGGTCGGCGTCAGGAACAGCGTGGCCAGCAGCCGGGTGCCGCGGTCGCGGGCCGAGGGCCCCGCGGCTTTGGTGGCGGGTGCGGTCGCGGGCCGAGACGGTCGTACGGCGGCGATCTCGGTGTTCGTCATACGTCACGCTCCATGGCCTTCTCCAGATCGCTCTGCATCCGGCGCAGCGCGGGACCCACCGAACGCCGGGAGGCCAGCGCGGTCCCGGTGTGCTTCAGCAGCACCTGTTCGACCTCGGCGACCTGCGGCGGCGCCGGGATCGGCCCGGTGTCGGGGAACTTGTCGAGGGTGTCGTAGAAGACCTGCCAGTGCCGGGGGCCGATCTCCCGGTAGCGGTCCGCGGTGAGCATCGAACGGCGGGCCGGTGTCGTCTGGTTGGTCTCGAAGAGCCGCATCAGGGTGTCCCTGCGGGCCGCGAACTTGATGAACTCCCAGGCCTCGTCCTGCTTCTTCGAGGTCCGCAGCAGCGCGTAACCGGCGGCGCCGAACTGCATGCGCTGGGTGCGCCAGCGGGGGAAGTACTGCACGTCGAAGCTGCCCGGCCGCATTCCCGCCAGATGCAGACCGCCTGCCCAGAAGCCTCCGGCCGGAGTGACACCGACCCGTCCCGTGGAGAACACGCCGATGAGGTTCTGGCCGTTGCCGCCCTCGGGGCGGGTGCACAGGTCCTCCTGGATGAGGGAGGCGAGATAGTCGTACGACTCCTCGACGCGCGCGTCCGTGGCCTGCGGGGTGGTCCACCGGAAGCCGCCTCCGCGGCCCTGGCGCTCGGCGCTCGGGTAGAAGCCGTCCCACAGCCACGCCCCGCCCGGCGCCTTCGACTCGGCGAGCAGGTTGGTGCCGTTGGCGAACAGCCAGGGGACGACCCCGCCCCACAGGCGGTTGGTCCAGAAGTACGGCGTGAACTGCGAGCCGCTCGACTTCTTCATGTCCCGCAGGAGTTGGGTGAAGTCGTCGCGGGTCCAGTCGGCCGCCGGGAAGCCCGCGCCCGCCCGCTTGAGGACCTGGCTGTTGAGGTACATGTCGGCCGCGTTGAACTCGACCGGCAGCTGGTAGAGGCTGCCCTCGTACATCATCGACTCCACCAGCGAGGGGTGGACGTCGGCGAAGTACTCGCGCAGCTCGGCCGCGTCCCGCTTGACCCACTTGTCGAGGGCGACGCCGAGGCGCTGCGCGAAGAGCTGGACGCCCTCGGTGGCGACGTAGACGAGGTCGGGGGCGGTGCCCGCCGCGATCTGGGTGAGGATCTTCGCGAAGAAGTCCGACCAGTCCGTGGCCTGCACCGCGTTGATACGCAGCTTGATGTCGGGGTGGACCTTCTTGAAGCCCTCGGTGAGGGTGCGGATCGCCTCGGGGCCGTAGGCGGGACCGAGGGTGGCGACGACGAGGGAGCCGTCGTCGCGGCCGGGGATGTCGGCTCCGGTGAGCCGGTCCCAGCTCGCGGCGGTGCCGGCGAGCGCGGCGGCGCCCGCGCCGTAGGCGCCGTACCGCAACAAGGTGCGACGGGTGACGTGCGAGTCGGTCATCCAACAGGGCCTAACTCGTGTTAGCCAGCATCTGATTCCCAGATGATGGGAAGCGGGCCATAGACCTGTCAAGGCCCGCGCACACTTGACCTTTAACGAGTTAGGTCCCACAGTCCTGATCCACACGAGCCGCCGTTTCCAGTGAGAGGAACGATGTGTGATGGACGGGATCTCCAGGAGAGCGCTGTTCGCCGGAACGGCTGCGGGAGCCGCCGTCGTGGTGCTGCCCGCGGGGCCGGCCGCGGCGAAGCCCAAGGCCGCCGCCGGGTGCGCGAGTTACCGCGCCGAGTACCACTTCACGGTCCCCGACCAGTGGAAGAACGACCCGCAGCGACCGGTGTGGATCGACGGCGAGTACCACTACTACTACCTCTACAACGCCGACTACACGACCGGCGTCGCCGGCACCGCCTGGCGCCTGGCCACCAGCTCCGACCTGGTCTCCTTCACGGACCGGGGAGTGGCCGTACCGAAGAACACGACGGCGAACGGGGACGTCTGGTCCGGCTCCGCCGTGGTTGACACCGACAACACCGCGGGTTTCGGGGCGGGCGCGGTCGTCGTCCTCGCCACCATGTCACCGCACGACGGGGACGCCGACCAGGCGCAGTACCTGTACTGGTCCACCGACGGCGGCCGCACCTTCACGAACCACGGCACCGACCCGGTGCTGCCCAACCCCGGCGTGCGCGACTTCCGGGACCCCAAGGTGATCCGGGACGAGGAGCGCGGCCGGTGGGTGGTGACGCTCGCCGAGAACAACAAGGTCGGCTTCTATCACTCGGCCGACCTCAAGTCCTGGACGTACGTGGGCGGTTTCATCAAGGACGGGATCGGGGTGCTGGAGTGTCCCGACCTGTTCCGGCTCACGGCCTCGGACGGCACGGTGAAGTGGGTGCTCGGCGCGAGTGCGAACGGCAAGGGATCGGGGCTGCCGAACACGTACGCCTACTGGACGGGCTCCTTCGACGGTACGAGCTTCACGCCCGACGCCGCCGATCCGCAGTGGCTGGACCACGGCTGGGACTGGTACGGGGCCGTCACCTTCGAGAAGCGGTCCCCGGACGGGGCGTTGGACCGGGAGACGCGGTACGCGATCGGCTGGCTCAACAACTGGGACTACTCGGGTGTCACGCCCACGATCGACTGCGACGGGTTCAACGGCACCGACTCGATCGTCCGCGAGCTTTCGCTGAAGCGGGACTCGTCCGGGGTGTACTACCTGACCTCGCAGCCGGTCGCCGCGCTGGACGACCATGCCTCCCGCACGGTGAACCTGGGCGACCTGGAGGTCACCGGTACGCGTGTCCTCGACTACACGGGTGTCGCCTACGAACTGAGCTGTGAGATCAGCTGGGACCAACTGCGCGGCGCGGGCGTTCAGTTGCGCCGTTCACCGGACGGCGGTCGGCACATCGACGCCGGGGTCTACGACGACTACGCGTTCCTGAACAGGCGTGGCACCGTGAACCCGGATGCGACCGGGCGGTGGCAGGAGAGCCACAGCCCGTTCTCCGGGAACCGCGTGAAGCTGCGGATTCTCGTCGACCGTACGTCGGTCGAGATGTTCGTCGACGACGGCCGGTACACGCACTCCTCGGAGGTGTTCCCGTATCTGATCGACACCGGGGTCGCGCTGTTCTCGATCGACGGCACGGCGGTCTTCGAGAACGTGGTGATACGGGAGTTCACGGTCTGAGGGTGTGGTCCGTGCCGCCCTCCGCGGCCAGGGCGGCGGCGATCAGACGGAGGGCCCGCTGCCGCTCCTCCTCGGGGACGGGCGGCAGGAGTTCCTCCCACAGCGGGAGGAGGGTGCCGCGCAGCGCCGCGTTCGGATGTCCGAACGAAACATCCCTGCCCTACCGATGCTGACGCCGTTCGGCCGCGCGCTCGGTGGGGAGGTCCGACAGGTCGTAGTGGCCGCGTGGTTGCAGCAGCACGACCGCGGGGAGCCGGGACTCGGTGCCGACCGCGTCCAGCCGCCAGTGGTCGTCGGACCAAAGGGCCGCCGTCACCGGCTTGTTGCAGGTGTGGCACTCCTCGGGGCCGTCCTCTCCGTTGCGGGCGGGCTCGGGGAGTGCGGGCGGCTGGAGCGGCTTGACCCGGAAGTCCCCTTCGAAGGGGAAGGTGGGCCAGTCGGCCACCGAGTCGGCGGGCAGCGGCAGGCGTTCGCCCGTGGGCAGGCGCCGGACGAAGTCACTGGGTTCCGGGGGAGTTGAGGGGGCCGTCACGCTGGGCAGTCAACCAGGGTGCTGTGCCCCGCGGGCACGGACTTTCGGACATACGTGGATGATGGCGATCAACGGAGCACGCATGACGACGGACAAGGGCACGGCGGAGCGGGACGCGGGCATCGGGGTGAACCCGGTCGCCGGGCACATCGGAGCCGAGATCACCGGAGTCGATCTGGCGGGTGACCTGGACGACACGGTGGTCGCCGCGATCCGGGCCGCGGTGCTGCGCTGGAAGGTGGTGTTCTTCCGCGGACAGCGGCTCGACCACACCAGGCATGTGGCCTTCGCCCGAAGGTTCGGTGAGCCCGTCGTCCTGCGCAAGCGCGGCAGCGCCTCGCCCGCGGACTTCCCGGAGGTCGAGACCACCGCCGACCGCCTGGAGCTGGGCGGGAAGTTCGGCATGGAGCACGAGGAGTGGCTGCAACGCCGACGGCACACCCTGCTGCGCGGCTGGCACTGCGACCACGGCGCCCGTATCGACCCACCCGCCGCCACGATCCTGCGCGCCGAGACCGTCCCGCCGTACGGCGGCGACACCCAGTGGTCCAACCTCGCCGCCGCCTACGCCGGACTGTCCGGCCCGGTACGGGAGTTCATCGACGGCCTGCGCGTGGAACACCGGCTCGGCGTCGGCTACCAGCCCCGCCCCGGCGACGACGCCTATGTCCGGCATCTGCTGGACCACCAGGTCGCCTCACTGCACCCGCTGGTGCGCGTGCACCCCGAGACGGGGGAGCGGATCCTCTACGTCAACGGCTACTACGTCGAGCAGATCGCCAACCTCTCCCGCGCCGAGAGCCGGGCGATCCTCGACATGCTCCTCGAACAGGCGGTGCGGCCCGAGTACACGGTCCGCTTCCGCTGGGAGCCGGGCAGCGTGGCCTTCTGGGACAACCGCGCCACCATCCATCTGGCCCCCGGCGACAACGCCCACCTCGGCTTCCCCCGGACCATGCACCGGGTGATGCTGGCGGGGGACGTGCCGGTGGGGGCCGACGGCAAGCCATCGGAGGCCATCACGGGTACCGAGGTGGGGCGTTGGTGAGCTCAGGCTCCTGACGTCCACCCCAGCGCCGGGCCCAGCTTCGTCGCCATGTCCGTGAGGATCTGCACATAGTCCTCGTGCCCGAAGGTGAACGGCAGCGCGAACGCCACCTCGTCCACCTCGCGGAACGCGGCGTGCGCGTGCAGTCGTTCGGCGATCTCCTCCGACGTGCCGACGATGTCCGGCGCGAACATCAGCCGGGCCGGACCCTGCGGTGAGGCGGTACGAGGGGTGCGCTTCGCCGCGTAGTCCTCGTACCGTGCCCGCTGCTCCGCCGACGCCGAGTCGGTGGGGATCACGACGAGCCCCTGGGACACCCGTGCCGCCTCGCCGTCCGGATGCACGGCACGGAAAGCACGGATGTGCGAGAGCTGGATCTCCGCGAAGTCGTACGGCCCCTCGGGATCCTCCGCCTTCACGACGCTGCTGGACAGGAAGTTCATGCCGTGCTCACCGGCCCAGCGTGCCGAGCTCAGGCTGCCGCCGCCGTACCAGAGCCGTCGGCCGAGGCCGGGGGAGAGCGGCTGCACCCGGTCGCTGAACACCTCGAACCCCCGCACTCCGCTGAAGTCGCTGGCGGGCTTGCCGCGCACGAGGTCCAGCAGTCGCCGCACCCGCTCGTAGGAGAAGTCCTCGGCGTCCGCCGTGTCCGGGTACAGCGCGCTCTTGACCTCGTCGAAGTGCATCGGCGGGCCCACGCTCACGCCCGGGTTGATCCGGCCGCCGGACAGGATGTCGACCGTCGCCAGGTCCTCGGCGAGGCGCAGCGGGTTCTCCCAGCCGAGCGGGATCACCGCGGTGCCGAGCTCGATGCGGCTGGTGCGCTGCGAGGCCGCCGCCATGACGGCGACGGGGGACGAGATGCCGTACTGGAGATGGCGGTGACGCAGCCACGCGCTGTCGAAGCCGAGCCGCTCGCCCAGCTCGATGATCTCCAGCGTCGACTCGTGGCCGCGCCGCGGGTCCGCCTCGTCGAACAGGCCGATGGTCAGGAAGCCCAGCTTGCGCAGGGGGCGGGGGGTGGGCGGCACGTACTCCTCCGGGGGGCTTGACGGATCAAGTGGTACGGCTGTGCCAACCCGGGCGGCTCCTGCCCTGTTCCGGGTCAGGTCAGCGGAATCGTCACCTCGTCCTCGACCGGCGGGTCGAGCTCCTGGGCGAGGTTGCCGGTGGCCGCGAAGCAGCGCAGCCGCACCGCCTCCGGGGTGACGTCCAGACGCAGGAAGCACTTGAAGAAGGGCGGGCTGTACGTCGCCGAGCTCGGCGAGAACAGCTGTGTGTAGATCTTGCGCACCGGGAGCCGGAACCGTGAGGTGCGGTCGGGGCGGCCGCCCGCGCCCAGGAGACCGGCCACCAGGCGGGTGCGGAAGGTGACTCGGGCGGGCTCGCCCGGGAGGCGGGTGGGCGGGATGCCGAGTCGTTCGGCGATCACCGCGGTGGCCTCGGCCTCGGTGAGGGTGAAGAAGCGACGCAGGTGCAGGCGGCGGCCGTAGAGCCTGCTGTAGAAGGCCAGGGAGTCGCCGCGCAGGGGGTAGCAGCGGAAGTCCTTCTCGCCGACGTTCGCGACCGAGACATGCGGAATGGTGTGCGTGGCGTGCATGAAGGCGCCACCGCCGCCCGAGACGACGTACTGGATGGTCCGGCCGTCCACCTCGACCGGATAGCGCTGGTAGTTGTGGATGTCGCCGCCTATCGACGCGACGAAGTGGTGTTCCGGGTCGCGCACGATGTCGTCGACCGTTCCCCCACCCTCGATGGGGCAGGGGTGGTGTTCGCCGTCCACGTAGAGGGGCGAGCCGGTGATGAGGATCTTCGGGCGGGGGCCCTGGGAGACCTCGCGCAGCCAGGCGCCCTGTTCGGCGTCGATGGTCCCGAGCAGCCCGGTGTCTATGCCGATGATCCGCAGCGGGCCCGCGTCCACCGCCCAGTACGGGCCCGGCTGGACGGCCTGTTGGGCCGGTGCCGCACGCAACCGGCGTACCTCGTCGAGATGTTGGCCGTCGTCGGCGCGTGGACGGTGCCACAGCAGGGAGCGCAGCCAGGCTCGGGTGAGGGGACGCGGGACGGGCTCGGGCGGGAGGGGAGGGGCGTCGCCGCAGAAGACGCGCATGAAGGCGCCGAGGTCCTCGTACCAGTCGTGGTTGCCGGGTATCGCGTAGATCGGCGCCGGATAGTCCTGGTAGGGCCGGAAGAACTTCGTGCCGTAGTCGTCCGCGCTGCCCACCGGGTAGATGACGTCACTGGCGACGACGGCGAACCTTGTCTCCTGACTGATCTTCAGAAACCCTGGCACCACGGCGTATTGTGGGTCGTCGCCCTCGCCCGTGTCGCCGATGACCATGAACGAGAACGTCTCCGGGTCCTCGCGCCGGATCACCTTGTCGGCCGGTGCGCCGGCCTCCGCGCGCTGGGCCACCCAGCGGCTTCGGGTACGGCCCGTGGGGTCCCCGAACCAGGACGCGACCACGCCGTTGCGGGCGGCCCACAGCGTCTTCGGGTTCAGCCAGGAGATCTTCTCGACCTTGGGCGGCATCAGCTGCTTGTACTCGCCGAGTTGGGTGGAGCCCCAGCCGGCGCCTTCGGCGGTATCGCGTGAGGAGTCAGACACCGGTGCACCGTAACAACGATCTAGAACCGGCTCGGGAGGGGGAGTGCCGTACGACACCATCCCTCCCGGAAATCACCGGATCCGTGGGGGAGTCGGGGGTCGTCCTGTCACCTCCGCGGGCCGCGCGGCGCCGCCCACTGCGGATCCTGCGGGCTGCCGGCGGGGCCGCCCCGGTCGCCCTGGTTCTCGAAGGGTGAGGCGGGCGGCGGCACGGTGCGCGCGGGCGAGGCGGACCGGCGGTTCCAGTCGCCGTCCCCGAGTACCAGCAGCGGGTCGAACATCACGACCACCCCGGCCAGCAAAAGGAAGATCACCGGCCCCAGAAGCATGGGCAGCAGCAGGGAGGTGGGCGAGTCGCCCGCCCATGATCCGCCGACCTTGCTGTGTACATGGACGCTGACCGCAGCCATGCCCGTGTAGTGCATCCCGGAGACGGCGACACCCATGACCAGGCTGGCCCCGAGACTCGTCATGAAGCCGCGGATCGTGACGGCCGCCCACAGTGCCGCGGTCGCCGCGACGATCGCGATCACCACGGAGAGCGCGACGACGGTGGCGTCGTACCGGATCGTCCCGTTGAGGTGCAGCGCCGCCATACCCAGGTAGTGCATGGCCGCCACGCCGAGCCCGGTGACGACGCCCGCGAAGGCCAGGTTCGGGGTGCTGGCGCCTCGATAGCCGACGATGAACACGCCGATGCCCACGACGACGATCGCCACGACGAGACTGAGGACCGTGAGCCCGACGTCGTAGCGGATCCGGGTTTCCACGACCTGGAAACCGATCATGGCGATGAAGTGCATCGTCCAGATGCCACAGCCGATCGCGGCGGCGCCGAGCGCGAGCCAGCCCGCCTTCCACGACTGGTTGCCGAGCACGGTGCGCACGATGCAGCGCAGCCCCAGAGCCCCTCCCAGGCACGCCATCAGATAGGCGGCGACCGGGGTCACCGCGCCGTAGCGGAACCCGTCAACCGTGCCTTCCATGAGCCAACTCCCCCCAGAGTCTTGGCTGGTTGTGGTGGAAGGGTTACGGCTGGGGATCGCGTAAAGCAAGGCATTACCGTGGGTAAGCAGAGAACTCCCGAATGGCGTGGTTGAACTTAAGTCACAAGAGGTCGGGTTCAGGCCAAGCGGCTCTTCCGGGGCCGCCGATGTGGCAGAGTTGAACGATTGTCAACTCCTCGGTGCGGCATCGAACGAGAAAAACGGTTGCCGCCTGCGGGGTGCTCGTGAACGATCCCGTCCCGTGACCACAGGAGCTTTTCCCACCCGCCGCCCACTCGCCCTGGTGACCGGAGTGGGTCGCACCGTCGGCATCGGCGCAGGTATCGCGCGGCGGCTCGCGGCCTCCGGGTGGGACATCGCCTTCACCTACTGGAACCCGTACGACGCCCGGATGGCCTGGGGCACCGAGCCCGGCGCGACCGGGGCGATCGACCGGGACCTGGCCGAGCAGGGCGCGACCACCGCCGCGATCGAGGCCGACCTGGCCGACCCCGACACCCCGGCCCGGGTCTACGACGAGACGGAGCGGCGGCTCGGGCCCGTCACTGCGCTGGTGATGTGCCACTGCGAGTCCGTCGACTCCGGTCTGCTCGACACCACCGTCGAGAGCTTCGACCGGCACTTCGCCGTCAACACGCGCGCGACCTGGCTGCTCATCCGTGAGTTCGGCCGCCGCTTCACCGCGGAACACGGCACCGGTCGCATCATCAGCCTCACCAGCGACCACACGGTGGGCAACCTGCCGTACGGGGCCAGCAAGGGCGCGATGGACCGGATCACCCTGGCCGCCGCCCATGAACTCGCCCACCTCGGCGTGACCGCGAACGCCGTCAACCCCGGCCCCGTGGACACCGGTTGGATGTCCGAGGGGATCCGCGCGCACTGTCTCGAAGCGACCCCGCTCGGTCGCCTCGGCACTCCGCAGGACACCGCCCACCTGGTGGACTTCCTGTGCTCCCGGGAAGGACAGTGGGTCAACGGCCAACTGCTGAAGAGCAACGGCGGCATCGCGTAGCCCAGGAGCCGACACGCCGGCCGGCGGCCAGGGCGGGCAGCACGGCGGAGAAGGCCGGATCCACGGTGAGGGCACCGCGGTGCGGCAGCACGGTCAGCACGTCCGTTCTGCGGGAGTCGTATGTGAGGCAGGCCTTGCGCGGGCGTCGAACTCATCGCTGTGGGCGCACTCAGCGGACGCCGCCCAGGCTCAGCCGTACTCGTCCGGGAGCCGCATCGCCGGGTGGAAGACCTCGTCCCCGGCCCTCAGGAAGGCGCTGATGTCACCGCGGCCCCTGAGGTGCCCCGGACGTGCAACTGCGGGGGGTTGCCGATCTGGTCGCTGGTCGGCTGCGGAGGAGCTGCTGGGGCAGCCCGTGGCGCGGGTGTTCGGTGCCGTCGTCGTCGACACCGAAGGTCCACATGAAGTGATGCACGACCAACTGGGGCCGCCCTCGAAGAGTTCGAGCAGGCTCACCTCGCCGTCCGGGCCCTCGAAGACGTACGGCTTCTCCACCCGGACCATCAGTAGCCGCCGCCGGTCGCGGCCCCGGGTGACCTCCTTGTCCTCGGCCAGCAGCTCCTTGCGAGCGCGGAGCCGCTCCTCGCGCGAGACCACCTCGGGCAGATGAGTCGACATGTCGATCCTTTCAACCGCTCCTGCCGGGACGGGGCGCGGCCCCCGCCTCCAGTCCAGCTTGCGCCCGAGCCGGACGAGCGGCGAACGTGCCTGTCTAGAGCGCCACCACCCGCCCGCCGCGGCCCTGAAGCCGGACCGACGACAGGGTCGCGCAGACGACGGCCACGACGAAGAGCGTTGCGCAGGCCACCGCCGCGGTGCCGGAGTCGCCCGCGAGAGCGGCCCGCAGGCCGTGCGCGGCCCAGTAACCGGGGGAGACCGGGGCCACGTCCGCCACCCAGCCCGGCAGGACGCTCAGCGGGACCAGGGCCCCGCCCACGCTGCTGAGAAGCATGCCGCCGATGTCGTACGACGCCGAGAGCTCGCCCATGCTGCGGACCAGCACGCCGAGCAGTGTGCAGCTCCAGCTGGGGGGGGCGTTTCGGCCCCGGCGACCTGGACCCCCGCGGTCGCCGCGGTCAGCTTCCGGGCAGCGAACTCCCCGGCCACAGCAGGCTCGGGCCGTGGCTGGACCTCCCGGTCGACCTCACCGCGGAGTTCGAGGCCGACCTGGCGGACATCCGGCGACTGGTGGTGGGGGCGGCGCGGCGGGAGGGGTGAGGTGAGAGCTGGTGCGGGCCCCTGGAGTCAGCCCACTTGTCCGGCAGAGGGGGCCGGCTCTCAGACGCCGCGTCGTGTGCGGGCCGCCTTGCGGGCCTCGGCGAGTTTGCGGGCCTCGTCGGCCTTTCGGGACGACCTGCCGCCGCTGCCGCGGGAGGTGTCCTTGCTGGTGCCCAGGCCCCGGAAGGGGGTGTTGGTGTTCTTGGCCCGGGGCGCGGCGGGCCCGCCGTCGAGCGGGGTGCCCGAGGGGGCCCTGGCCCCGGTGATCCGGCTCAGCTCCGCCTCGCCCGAGCGCACCTTGGTGACGGTCGGCTCGATGCCGGCCTCGGCCATCACACGGCTCGTCTCACGGCGCTCACCCGACAGCACCAGGGTGACGACCCGGCCGGACTCGCCGGCCCGGGCGGTGCGGCCCGCGCGGTGCAGATAGTCCTTGGGGTCGGTGGGCGGGTCGACGTTGACGACGAGATCGAGGTCGTCGATGTGCAGGCCACGGGCCGCGACGTTGGTCGCCACCAGGACGGTGACCTGCCCGTCCTTGAACTGCGCGAGCGTGCGGGTGCGTTGCGGCTGGGACTTGCCGCTGTGCAGCGCCGCCGCGTGCACCCCGCTGGCCCGCAGATGCCGGGTGAGCTGGTCGACGGAGTGCTTGGTGTCCAGGAACAGCAGGACGCGGCCGTCGCGGGCGGCGATCTCCGTGGTGACGGCGTACCGGTCGGGGCCGTGGACGACCAGGACATGGTGGTCCATCGTCGTGACCGCGCCCGCGGACGGGTCGACCGAGTGGACCACGGGGTCGTGGAGGTACTGGTGGACCAGATGGTCGACGTCACGGTCCAGGGTGGCCGAGAACAGCATCCGCTGGCCGTCGGGACGTACCTGGTCGAGTGCCTCGGTGACCTGCGGCAGGAAGCCCATGTCGCACATCTGGTCGGCCTCGTCGAGGACGGCGATCCGCACCCGCCCCAGCCGGCAGGCCTTGCGCTCGACGAGGTCGTGCAGTCGCCCGGGGGTGGCGACGACGACCTCGGCCCCCTCGCGCAGCGCAGCGATCTGCCGTCCGATGGACATGCCGCCCACCACCGTGGCCAAGCGCAACCGCAGAGCCTCGGCGTACGGCGCGAGCGCCTCGGTGACCTGTTGGGCCAGCTCCCGGGTGGGCACCAGGACCAGGGCGAGGGGCTGCTTCGGCTCCGCGCGCTGCCCGGCCGTCCGTGCGAGCAGCGGCAGACCGAAGGCGAGCGTCTTGCCCGACCCGGTGCGCCCGCGCCCCAGGACGTCGCGTCCCGCGAGCGCGTCGGGCAGTGTGGCCGCCTGGATCGGGAAGGGCTCGTGCACGCCGAGTGCGGTGAGGGTGCGCAGCAGCTCGTCGGGCAGCTCCAGGTCGGTGAAGGAACCGACCGAGGGCTGGGCGGGGTCGGGGTGGTTCATGAAGAGCCTTCCGCAGCGCGCAAATGTCAGATGCTAACACAAAGTGACGGCCCGGCGAGCTCTCGTATCGAACACGTGTTTCATTGATGGGTGCGGTGGAAGGAACTCCGTATGGTTCCCGCCACCCTCCCCGAACAACTCGTCCGCACCCTTCGCTTCACCCGAGGCGTCCCCGATCGGTTCACCGTCTCGCCCGACGGCGGAACCGTCCTGTTCCTCCGCGCCCGCACGGGCGACGATCCGGCCACCTGCCTGTGGGCACTGGACGTCGACTCCGCAAGGGAGCGACTGCTGGCCGATCCCGTCCGGCTGCTCGCGAGCGGGCGTTCGCCGCGAACGTCCGGCATCGAGGCGTACGGCACCGACGCGGCGACGGGTGTCGTCGCCTTCGCCCTGGCCGACGCGCTCTGGAAGCTGGACGTGAGCAAGGGAGGGCCCTGCCGTCTGCCCGTGGTCGGCCCGGTTGTGGACCCCCGGCCCGATCCGACCGGCCGTCATATCGCCTACGTGTCACACGGCGCCCTGCGCATGGCGGAGGCCGACGGCTCCGGAGATCGCGCGGTGGCCGAACCTGACGCCTCCGGAGTGGAGTTCGGAACCGCCGTGCAGACCGGCGCCACCTCCCTCGACGGCAACCGCGGGTACTGGTGGTCCCCGGACGGAGGCCAACTGCTGTTCGCGCGGACGGACTCCACGAGGGTGCAGCCCTGGCCGACGGCCGAGCCGGACGACCCGCCGGTGTCACGCACCGCCCTGGCCGGAACACCCAATCCCGATGTAACACTGTGGCTCTCCCGGCCCGACGGCCCGCCGGTGCAGGTGAGTTGGGACCGCGTGGCCTTCGAGTACGTCGTCGGCGCGGGATGGGACCCGCACGGGCCCTGGGTCCTCGTCCAGTCCCGCGACCAGCGCACCGTCCGGCTCCTGGCCGTCGACCCGGGCGACGGGCGGACGGCCGTCCTGGACGAGCAGCGCGACGCGTGCTGGGTGCAGCTCGTCCCCGGGCTGCCCGCGCGCACGGCTTCCGGGGCGCTCCTCGTCCATCGCGACCTCGGAGGGACCCGGTACCTCACCCTGGACGGAACTCCCCTCACCCCAGAGGGACTTCAGCTGCGATCCGTACTCGGCACCGACGGCGACGAGGTCCTGTTCACGGCCTCCGACGACCCCACCGAGACCCACCTGTGGAGCTACGGCCCCAAGTCCGGCCTACGGCAGTTGAGTTCGGGGCCAGGAGTGCACTCCGGCACCTTCCGTGGCGGCACTCTGGTCCGGGTCACCCGCGACGCCGAGCGGCCCGGCGGCCGGGCCGAGATACTGCGCGCGGGAGCACCGACCGTCCCCGTCCTGTCGTACGTCGAACGCCCGGTGATCGGCGTCCACGCGCAGCGCCTCGTCCTCGGCTCCCCGGCGCTGCACGCCCGGCTCCACTTCCCCTCCTGGCACCGCCGGGGCAGTGGTCCGCTGCCGGTGCTCGTCGACTCGTACGGCGGAGCGGGCCACCAACGCGTCACCGCCGAGCAGGACTGGCGGGTCCTGCTGTCGCAGTGGTTCGCCGAACAGGGATTCGCGGTGCTCACCATCGACGGCCGCGGCACACCGGGACGCGGCCCCGACTGGGAACGCGAGGTGTACGG
>NZ_JBJDQL010000083.1:0-21071 GCF_044903305.1 Streptomyces sp. NPDC019531
AGACGACCACCTCGCCGACCGGCAGGACGCCCTCCCAGGACTCCGGTGCGTCCGTGCCCACGCGCAGCGCCAGCCGGCGCGCTTCGATCTGGGCGGGGTCCGCGCCGGCGTACGTCGTCTCCTCGCGACGCCACCGCTCCAGCAGATACAGGGACGCCGCGTCGCAGAAGCCGGGCGTCAGCGCGTGCACGACATGGCTGCCGGTCAGCCCCAGGTCGAGTTCCGAGCCGATGACGTCCGCCGCGGGGGAGAAGGCCGAACGGCGGGCCGGGGGCACGGCGGTGGGGGTGTCGTCGGAGCGTCTGTGCGGTTCGTTCCGCAGGGTCGTGGGGCCTTTCCGGGTGGGTGTCCGGGCGCCCGGCGAGGCAACTGATCGCCAAGCGCAGAGAGGAAACTATATGATGAAGCGTCAAGTGCCTTGGTGGGAAGGGACGTTCTCGTGACCGACACGGATGCTCTGCCGCCAGGAGCTGATCCGGACAAGGCGAGCGTAGCCCGGATGTACGACGCCGTGCTGGGCGGGGAGCACAACTTCGCCATCGACCGGGAGGCGGTGGCGGCCGTCACCGCCATCGACCCACAGGTGCGCACGCTGGCCCGGGCCAACCGTGCTTTCCTCGGACGCGCGGTGCGATTCCTTGCCGAGGCCGGTGTCCGGCAGTTCATCGACCTCGGCTCGGGGATCCCGACGCAGGGCAACGTCCACGAAGTGGCCCAAGCGGCGAGCCCGGAGGCCCGCGTGGTCTACGTCGACAAGGACCCGGTGGCCGTCGCCCACAGCACCACCCTGCTCTCCGACAACCCGAACGCGGACATCGTCGACGCCGACATCCGGCGGCCGGCCGACGTCCTGTCCTCGCCGCAGGTCCGCAAGCTGATCGACTTCGATCAGCCGGTCGCCGTACTCATGGTCGCCATCCTGCACTTCGTCGCACCCGAGGAGAACCCGGCCGGCATCGTCGCCGCCTTCCGGGACGCCCTGCCCGACGGCAGCTGGCTGGCCCTGTCCCACGCCACCAACGAGGACCGCCCCGACACGGCCGCCGCCGTCACCCAGTTGTACCGCTCCCGGGCCACCTCACCGGTCACCACCCGCTCCCGCGACGAGATCCAGGACCTCTTCACCGGCTTCGACCTCGCGGAACCGGGTCTGGTGCATGTACCCCTGTGGCGCCCGGACGCGGAGGACGACATCCCGGAGAACCCCTCGGAGTACTGGGTGTACGCGGGAGTCGGCCGCAAGAACGGGTGACCCTTCACACCGCGCGCTCGCAGCGGTGGACGCGGTCCGATACGTACCGACGGCAGCGCCGGGCCCCGCCGACAGATGTCCGTCGGCGGGGCCCGGCGCTCCGGGCGGGGCCCGGTCTCTACCGCCTGTTCCGGCCGATGGTGATGATGCCGGTGATCTCCGAGCCGGTGAGGTTGTCGTAGACGACCTCACCGCCGGACTTCTTCCAGATCTTGAGGTGGAAGGTGTCCGGGGCATCGGTGGCGGTGACGCGGAAGGCGTACCCGCTCTTGCCGTTGACCGTGCCGGATCCCTGGTGGACCGACTGGGAGCCGGTGACCACCAGCCAGTCGGAGCCGGTTGAACGGAACTTCAGCTTGGCCGCGCCGAAGTCGAAGGAGATCTTGCCCACCGGCGCGACGGCTCCTGGTGCGTAGGCCGCGGCCAAGGAGAAGGCGGCCTTGCCCGTCAGGCTCGGCTTGGCGGGGTAGGCGCCGACCGGGGAGGTGAGGACACCGGTGCCGAGCACGGGACCGGCGGAGCGGTCGTAGACGATCAGCTCGGGAAGTGTCCTGCTGTCCGAGGCGCCGTCGTCGTCGGTGACGGTGATCACCGGACGGCGGATCCCCGCCTTGGTGTACATGTGCTCGGCCCGGCAGCCCGAGGCGGTGACCTCGCCGGACTGAGGCGCGCTCCCGTCCTTCCAGTCGACCAAACAGGTGTGGGTGTCGCTCGTCCCCGGGTCGGTGAACTCGGCCGTCACGACCGTGCGCCGGCCGACCGGCACCGGGGGCGGACCCGTGGCGGAGACGACGGCCGGTGCCGCGTTGGCCACCTCGACGGTCGCCTTGTCGCTGCTGCGCCCGCCGGTCAGGGTGACCGTGTAGGTGCCGTTGTCGGTGCAAGTGACCGTCGTGGCCGCCGACTTGGGGTCGGCGAAGGCGCAGGGTGTGCCAGCCTCGACGGTCCACTTCGGGCTGCCCGCACCGGAGATGGTGCCGTTCAACGCGATCGCGTCGCCTTCCCTGCCGCCGGTGTCCGCACCGGCGTGCACGATGGTCATCGGGTCGATGCTCGTCAGGGTGGGCACGACCTTCCTGATCAGCCCGTCGGAGTCGAACTCCAGCTTGTCGACGGTCGTTTCGCGATGCATGCCGTCACCGCCGGGGATGGCGAACCGGTGATAGGCGATGTACCAGTCGTCGGTGCCCGGCACATGGACGACCGAGTGGTGGCCGGGGCCCTTGATGCCGAGCGAGAGGTCCTTCTCCAGGATCACGCCCCGCTTGGTCCAGGGGCCGGTGGGAGAGGGGCCGGTGGCGTAGGCGACGCGGTAGTTCTCGTCGCGGGTGTCGTTCTCCGACCACATGAAGTAGTAGGTGCCGCCCCGCTTGATGACGAAGGTGCCCTCGTTGTAGCCGCTGGGCGTGATGTCCTTCATCTTCGAGAGGTCGAGGGAGGTCATGTCGTCGTTCAGCGGGGCCACGTAGGCGTGCCCGTTCCCCCAGTAGAGGTACGACTGCCCGTCGTCGTCCGTGAACACCGCCGGGTCGATCATCTGGCCGCTGAACTGGCCCGCCTTCAGCAGCGGTTGGCCCAGTGCGTCCTTGAAGGGACCGGTCGGCGAGTCGGACACCGCGACACCGATGTTGGCGTCGGCGCAGAAGTAGAAGTAGTACTTCCCGTCCTTCTCGGCGATCGTCGGCGCCCAGGCCCTGCTGTCCGCCCAGGAGATGTCGGGACCGAGGTCGAGGATGACGCCGTGGTCCTTCCAGTGCACCAGGTCGGTGGAGGAGTAGGCCTTGAACTGCGTGCCGCTCCAGCCCTCGAAGCCGTCGGTCGTCGGGTAGATGTAGAAGGTGTCGCCGAACCGCACGATGTTCGGGTCGGCGTTGAGGCCCGGCAGGACCGGGCTCTTCATGACGAGCGCCGAGACCGTCCAGGTGCGCTTGGTGCCGTCGGACCCGGTCACCTCGTACGTCACCGGCTTGCTGAAGTCCTGCACACTGCCGGAGGCGGGGCTGATCGCCGCGCCGTGGGCGAGCGTGAACTCCGGTGCCAGCGCGCTGAGATCGGTGCCTTCCTTCATCGGCAGCGTGATCTTGCTGTCCGCGTTGTCGATGATCGCGTCGACCTTGAGGTCCGCCAGCGTGGCCTTCGCGATGCCCGCGGTGTTGCCGCTGAGCTCCATGACCTCCGCGGCCGTGAGGGCACGGTCGTAGATACGGAAGTCGTCGACCTCGCCGCCGAAGTACGGGTCGGCCGAGTACAGGGACTTGCCGATGTAGCCGCTGTAGTCCTTGTTCGCGTCGTACAGCTCGGACGGCTTGATGGTGGTCGTCGTACGGGCCGCCTCGACGCCTTCGACGTAGAGGACCATCGTGCCGGTCGCCCCGTCGAGGGTGACGGTGACGTGCCGCCACTCACCTGGCGTGAGTTGCGAGCCGGCCGTCAGCTTGGACTCCGCCGACCAACTCGCCTTCGTGATGGCCGAGTAGAGGCTGTTGCCGCCGTTGGAGGGGGTGGCGAACAGGTACTTGTCGCTGTCCGGACCGAGCCCGAACAGCCACTGGAAGCTGCTGCCGCCCTGCCACTTGGCGTACGTCGACACGGTCACGCTGTCGGCGTTCTTCAGCACACCGTTCGGGATCTTCACATACGGCGAGCCGGAGGCGCCGGACATCTTGAACGAGCCGCCGTCCACGCCGGTGCCGAAGGCGGGCGTACCGACATAGGTGCCGTGGTAGCCGTGGCCGCTGGAGTCGACCGCGATGTTGCCGCCCGTCTCGTCGAAGCCGTAGTGCAGCAGCAGGTCGGCCGGGACGTCGGGCCCTTCCTCCGAGACGGTGACCTCGGCCTGGACCGGGATCGCGGCGCCGTCGGGCAGGCTGCCGGTGACCGAGAAGGTACCGGCCTGCGCGTACTCCGAGGCCGGGACGTCGTCCCAGGTGACGGCGACGGGCCGCTTGACACCATCGGCGTAGGTGGCGATCACGGTGGCGGGCAGGACCGGTGCCTCGCCGATCCGCGTCTTCACCTCGATGCCCTCGACACTCTCGACGAGCTGGTCCGGCTGGTAGGCGCGCAGGAGGCGGTCGTACTCGGCCTGCGTGACAGGCAGGACGGTGCCGTGGCGGGGCTTGGCCGGAAGGTCGTAGTCGGCGACGGGCGTCCAGTTCCCTGAGTCGAGGTCCGTCGTCTCGAACGGGATGTAGCCGCGGCCGCCGAACTCGTCGAGGAACGCGTACCACTTGTCCTCGGTGTTCGACTTGAAGACCAACGGCCCCTCGGCGGCGTTCATCGCCCCCTTGCCGATGCCCTCCGCGACCGCGGTCCAGTCCAGGTTCAGGATCGAGTCGCTCTTCTCCTCGAAGATGAACTTGCTGTTGGGCGTGGAGGAGGTGTTGTTCCGCTCGTCCTTCGACAGACGGTAGTAGGTGCCGTTGTTCTGGATCATCGTGGAGTCGATGACCGAGTAACCCCGGTCGACCCAGACCTTGGGCTCGCTGAACGTGTAGAAGTCACGGGTGGTCGCGTACATCATGCGGTTGTACGTGTCGCCGGAGTGCGCCTCGTTGTCGTACAGCTTCGACGCCCAGAAGACGACGTACTCGCCGAGCTTGGCGTCGTAGTACGCCTCCGGCGCCCAGGTGTTGCCCGCGCTGTCCGGGGAGATCTTCACCAGTCGCTGGTTCGTCCAGTGGACCAGGTCGGTGGACTCCCAGACCATGATGGACTTGCTGCCGGTGCGCTGGGCGGCGTCCCAGTCGCCGTTGCCGTAGATCCTCAGGTCGGTGGCGATCTGGTAGAACTTGTCGCCCTCGGGGGAGCGGATGATGAACGGGTCGCGCAGGCCCTTCTCGCCGAGCGTGGACGTCAGGACCGGCTTGCCGTCGTTCAGCTCCCGCCACTTCATGGGGTCGTCGCCCTTGCTGAGCGCGGCGTACAGCTGCTCGCCGTCCGAGGTGCCCTCGCCGGTGAAGTAGCTGAACATATAGCCCTTGAGGGCTTCCTTCGCGGGGAGTTCGGGGACCTTCGCGGTGAAGGTGCGGGTCGCCCGCGCCGTGCCCTTGGTGACGGTGGCGGTCAGCTCGACGGTGGTGTCGCCGGTGCCGTGCGCGGGGCGGTGCACCACGCCGTCGGCCCCTATGACCGCCTCGTCCGCGGAGGACCAGGAGACGCTGGTGCCGTAGTCGCCCGTCGCCGGGAGGGTGAGGTTGCCGCGGACGTCGTCGAGGTTGTGGACGGCGAGGCTCTGGGCGGCCTGGTCGGTGGCCGTCTGGTCGTCGAAGTCCGGCAGCACCGTGACGTCGAAGCTCTTGGTGTCGGTCACGGAACCCTTCTTCAGGGTCGCCGTGAGCGTGGCGTGGCCGTTCGGTTGACCGGAGGCGGGGCGGGTCACCTTGCCCGTGGCACTCACCACATCGGTGTTGTCGCTGGCCCAGGTGATGGTGGACCCGCCGGCCGTGCCGGTCTTCGGCAGGTCCAGGTCGGCCGTGACCCCGCTGGTGTCGCCGAGGCTCAGCGCGGCCTTGTCGTCGGTGACGCCCTGCGTGGCGACGGGGAGGGATAGCTGCTCGACCTCGTCGGCGCCCAGCGCCCGGTCGTAGACCCGGAAGTCACGGATGCGGCCCTTGAAGAGCTTGTCGCCGGAGTAGACCGACTTGCCGATGTAGTTGGCGGTGGTGGAGCCGGAGCCGATGGCGCCGGGTGTGATCGTCACCGCCGTGTTGCGGCCGACCTCGACACCGTCCTCGTACAGCACACTGGTGTTGCCGGTCTGGGTGTAGGTGAGCTGCTTCCACACCGCGCGCGTGAGGTTGTGCGAGTCGGAGGGCTTGGTGGTCTGCTCGGTCGACCAGTTGCCGTTCGCGATCGAGGTGCGCAGGGAGTTGCCGGTGGCGAACAGGTACCCGTTGCCGCTGCCCTCGCTGGAGTTGCCGAAGCCGTAGACGAAGTACGGCGTGGTCTGCGCCGAGTCGATCAGCACGTCCGTGGAGACGGTGATCGAGTCCATGCCCTTCATGACGTCGTCCGGCGCCTTGATGTAGGTGTCGGAGCCGTTGAAGGCGAGCCCCTGCGCCGGGTCCGACCAGTCGGCGGTCCCGTTCACCGTGCCGTCGCGGCCGTTGCCGGAGGCGTCGGTGACGGTGCTGCCGGAGGCGCCGTCCAGCTTGTACCAGAGGGCCAGTCCCTCGGTGACGCCCGCGGCACCCGCCGCCTGGGCGGGGACCAGGGGGGCGGCGAGGCCAAGGAACAGCGACGCGGCGGTCAGACCGGCGAGGCGGCCAGCCCGGCGTCTCGCGCGGGTACGCGGACGTGCGAAGTACGTCATGTGGGGTTCCCTGCTGAGGCATGGAGGGGCCTCGGCCATGGGCACCCTGCCGTTTCGGCTGTGTGACGTCGTGTTGCGAGAGTGTCAATCGCGCTGTGCCACAGCGTCAAGAGGTTTCGAACGATGTCCGACTGGTCGAACGTTGCTCTTCTCCTGGCATGCCTCGACGAGTTGGGGGCAATCGGGGTGTACGCAACGTCATGACCTCAGTCATCCGAAGGGATGGGCAACATGCTCGCCATCATCTCCGCGGTCCTGTTCTTCATTTCCTTCCTGATCAACGCTGCGGACATCTCGACCAACGACACCTTCACCTCGACGAACATCATGCTGCTCGGCCTCATGGTGCTCGCGCTGCATCTGGCCGGCATCGGCAGCGGCTGGAACGTGCGCGGCCGCAGGTCGTAAGCCTCGTCAGGTACGCGACGGCCCCGAGCGAGGCGCGAGGGTCAGGTGGGGGCGGTCACCGGTCGCGCCGGGTCAGGCCCGATGGGACAGGTCCGATGGGTGTCACTGTCCCCGCATCCAGGCCCGAGTGCCGAACGAGGCACACGCCCGGGAGGCCACCTCGGCCGCGTCCCGCAAGGCCTCGACGAATCCCGCCGCTGTGAGATGGCCGGGGCACGCGAGTCCATGCGCGAGGGCCCCGTGCAGCACATCGCCCGCGGCCAGCGTGTCCGCCACCCGCACGGCGGGAACGCTCACCGTGCCTCCGCCGTGCGGCCCCGCCCACACGAGGGGCCGCTCGCCGCGGCTGACCGCCGACCAGGTGACTCCGTGCTCCCCGAGGAACCGCAAGGTGTCCGCAGGCGTACGGGTCCCGGGTGGCCGGAAGTCGTCCGAGCAGACGGCCACGTCGATCCACGGCAGCAGCCCCTCCGTCCCGGCCTTCCAGCTGCCGCCGTCGAGGAAGGTCCGCCGACCGGCGGCACGCGCGGCGCGGGCGGTCGCCGTGGCCAGCTCCATGTGGTGGCCGTCGAACTCCACGATGTCGAACGCGGCCACCAGCGCACCGAGATCGTCGGGCGGTGCGAGCCGGTACCCGGTCGCGTTGGTCGACGCGACGGCGCGGTCCCCGCTCGACGCGGTGACCAGAACGGACGACACACCGGGTGGCTCGGTCGAGTCGGCCGCGAGGTCCGAGACGCCGACGCCCAGCCGGACCAGATCCGCCGCGACCGCGACTCCCAGCGGATGGCAGCCGATCCCGGTGAGCAGCCGGGCCGTACCGCCGAGGTGGCTGAAGGCCACGGCCGCGTTGGCCGCCGGACCGCCCGCGGCGACGACTTGCTCACGAGCTGTCAGTTTCTCGTTCGAGCCCGGCACATGGTCCACCAGCTGGATCACGTCCAACGTGCACAGGCCGACGAACAGCCCTTTCGGACGTGGGCTGTTCGTCGGCCCGTGCATCTTTCGCCACCCCTCCCGGCTCAGCCCGCGGCCCTCTTCACGAGCTCCGCGATCCGCTCCTCGTCCGCGGCGGTCAGCTTCGTCAGCGCGAAGGCCGTCGGCCACATGGTGCCCTCGTCCAGGTTCGCCTTGTCGTTGAAACCGAAGGTCGCGTACCGCGCGTTGAACTTCTGCGCGCTCTGGAAGAAACAGACGACCTTGCCGTCCTTGGCGTACGCGGGCATCCCGTACCAGAGCTTCGGCGCCAGGTCCGGCGCGCTCGCCTTGACGACGGCATGGATCCGTTCGGCCATGCGCCGGTCCGCGTCCTCCATCTCGGCGATCTTCGCGACCACTGCGGCCTCGTCCTCCGCCGCCTTGTCGGCACGCGAGCTGCGGCGCGCCGAGGCCTTGACCTCCTGGGCGCGCTCCTTCATCGCGGCGCGCTCCTCGTCGGTGAAGGTCTCGGTCCTCTTGGCCGCCGAGGTCGTACGCTTGGCGGCCCTCTGCGTGTCCTTCATGAAAGTTCCTCCTGGTTCAGGGGTGGCTGGGTACATCTTCATTCAGCTGCCGGGGTACGGCAGTCCGGAACCGTTCACCCCCACGCGCCGGCGATCTGCCGGGTCGTGGCGTTGAGCCGGTTGAACAGGTTCGTCAGGCCGATCATGAGGACGATCGCGGCGAGCTGCTTCTCGTCGAAGTAGGTGGCGGCGGTGTCCCAGACCTCGTCGCTCACCGCGTCGGGACGGTCGGCCAGTCGCGTCGCGGCCTCGGCCAGCGACAGCGCCGCCCGCTCCTCCTCGGTGAAGTAGGGGGCCTCCCGCCACGCGGCGACCGTGGCCAGCCGCTCGTCGCTCACTCCGGCCTTGCGGGCCGTCTTGGCGCCGCCGTCGACACAGGCGCTGCAGCCGTTGATCTGGCTGACCCGCAGATGCACCAGCTCCAGCGTCTGCCCGTCCACCCCACCGGAGTGCACGGCCTTGAAGAGCTGCTGGATGGGCTGCATCGCGTCGGACAGGACGGCGGCGGGGTTCTGCATACGGGACTGCATCAGGTATCTCTCCTCTGGCGGGCTGTGCCCCGTTCCGGCGGTTCCGGCGGGGTGTGTCTCCATCTCAGCCGAGAGGGCTTGTCAGGACGACGGAGGTGGGACACCGTGGGACAGCCGAAGCGGCCTTGAACAGGCACGATCCGGCCCGGAGAAGTCCTTGCGGGGCGGGACAGGGGGAACAGTGGTGGAGTACGACAGAACGGCGAGCGGCGACCCGAAGGAGGAGCTGGCCGCCCGGCTGCGGCTGCTGCAGGAGCTGTCCGAGCGAGGAGTACGGGCCCTCGCACGGGACGCCGGACTCAGCTCCTCGTCCCTGTCCCGCTACCTCAGCGGCCGGACGCTCCCGCCCTGGCCCGCGGTGATCGCCCTGTGCCGTCTCGTCCAGCGCGACCCCCGTCCGCTGCGCCCTCTGTGGGAGCGGGCCTCCAACCCTCTTCCCGCACCGCCGAGGACCAGCCGCCAGGTCCACCCTCCGTCGCCGCCCGCCGGGGCCCCGCGCCCGCCCCGCAACGACCTCCCGCGCGACGTGCCCGACTTCACCGGCCGTGAGGCCCAGCTAGCGGCCGTCCTCGACGGGGTGGCCGACAGCCGGGTGATCGCCGTGGACGGCATGGCGGGCGTCGGCAAGACCTGCCTGGCGGTACACGCGGCGCACCGGCTCACCGCCGATCACCCGGACGCCCAGCTCTACCTGGACCTGCACGGCTTCACCGAGGGACGCAGGCCGCTCGACCCCGACCGTGCGCTGCGGACGCTGCTCGCCGCCCTCGACGTGCCCTCCGAGAAGGTCCCGCAGGAAGGCGGCGTCGAGGAACTGGCCGCCTGCTGGCGGTCCGAACTCGCCCATCGGCGGGCCGTGGTGGTCCTCGACAACGCGGCCGATGCCGACCAGGTCCGCCCGCTGCTGCCCGGCGCCGGCCCCTCCGTCGCCCTGATCACCAGCCGCAACCGGCTGCTCGGCCTCGACGAGGTGCCGCCGGTGTCGCTGGACGTCCTCACCGGGCAGGAGAGCGCCGAGCTGCTGGCCCGCGCCAGCGGCGAGACCGACGGCACCGGGGGACGCCTCGCCCGCGACCCCGAGTCCACCGCCGAGGTGCTGCGCCTGTGCGGCCGGCTGCCGCTGGCCCTGCGGCTGGCCGCGGCCCGGCTGCGGCACCGGCCGGGCTGGACCGTGGGCATCCTCGTCGAACGGATGGCGGAGGGCCCGAGCGAGTTCGACACCGCGTTCGCCATGTCCCTACGGCAGTTGGACCACGCCAAGGCCCGGCTGTTCCGTCTGCTGGGCCTCCTGCCGGGGTCGTCGTTCGACGAGCACGTGGTGGCGGCCCTGGCGGACGTACCGCTGCGCGGCGCCCGCGCGATGCTGGAGGACCTCCTGGACGCGCACCTCGTCCAGCAGCCGGCGCCGGGCCGCTACCGGCTCCATGACCTGGTCCACCAGCACGCCCGCCGCACCTCCGTCGAGCAGGACTCCGAGGCGGAACGGGACCGGGCGCTCACCCGGGTGCTCGACTACTACGTCCACGCGGCGGCCGCCGCCGATGCCGCGATGCCGTTCCTGTCCCTGAGCCGCGAGGCCTCGGTGGACCGACCGCCCGTCGAACTGCCGCACTTCACCGACAAGATCGCCGCCCTCATCTGGTTCGGCACCGAGTACCTGAACCTGCTCGCCGCCTTCGAGGCCGCGGAGGCCGCCGGGGCCGACCGGCACCTGTGCGAACTGCCGCGCTTCATGCGGGCGTACTTCGCCCGGCGCTGCGGCACCACCATGCTCAACGGCCTCTTCGAACGGTCCCTGGTCGCCGCCCAGCGCATGGGTGATCCCCTCCAACTCGCCGAGGCGCACAGCGACGTGGGCTTCGCCCGCTACAACGCGGGACGCATGGCGGAGGCGGCCACCGCGTACGAGGCTGCGGCACCGCTCGTCTCCCGGGCCGGAGACATCCGCACGGAGGCCGAACTGACCATGCGGCGCGGCTACTTGCGGTGGGACGAGGGATACGTCGAGGAGCCGCTGAGCCTGTTCCGGCTGGCGGGCAAGCTGTACGCGGACGCCGGTTTCGCCCTGGGCACGGCCCACGCGACCGCGTACGAGGCCTGGGCACTGCTGCAGCTGGGAAACCACGAGGAGGCGGCCCAACTGGCCCGTACGGCACTGGAGACACCGCACGCCGACGGCACGTGGCCGCCCACACTGACGGCCCTGATCACCCTGGGCGTGGCCATCGCCGACGAGGACCCCGACGAGGCCGTACGGCATCTGCACCGGGCGCTGGCACTGGCCCGCGAGGACGGCCACAAGCACAACGAGGCGTGGTGCCTGAACTGTCTGGGAGTCGCCCTGCGGCGGATGGGCCGCTATGAGGAGGCCCTGGCAAGCCACGAGCAGGCGTTCGCGCTGTTGGACGAGCTGTTCGAGGACCACTGGAAGATCCACTTCCTCAGTGCCTACGGCGAGACCTGCCGCCTGGCGGACCGGCCCGACCAGGCCCTGCGCCTCCACCGCCAGGCCCTCGACCTGGCCTCGGAACTGGGATACCGCCACGCCGAGGCCCTGGCCCACGAGGGCATCGCGGCGATCCTCGACGAGACGGACCCGACGGCGGCGGGCGAACACCGGGCGGCGGGGCAGGCCGTGCTGCCGGATCGCGGACCGGGTGCCTGAGGCCGGATCTCGGAGCGACGCGAACGCCGGGGAGGTCAGCGCGGTCGGCGCGGTCCCGCGATGAGGATCCCGACCAGTCGCCGCGGGTCGTAGCCGGCGTCGCTGTCCGCGCCGATGCGGAGATTGCCGACGCCGCGCATGAGCTCGTGGGGCTCGATGTCGGCGCGGATCTCACCCGCACCCGCCGCGGCGTCGAGCAGCCGCGTGCACACGGGCACAAGACGTCGAGGATGTAGGCGTGCAGCGTGTCGAACCCGGCGTTGTCCGACTGCAGCACCCCGGCGTGTCGGTCTCCTACGACCGCCCCGGCGCCGCCCGCGACGCGATCACCGAAGCGCTCGGAGGGGGGTTCAGCCACATCGTGCTCGGCCTGTCGGCGCCGTACCCCACCGGTGTCGCCCAGTGGGTCGCCGACGAACTCATCGGCGATCTCCGGTGCCGTCCACCCTCGCCGGATTCAAAGGATCACGCGGTCACTTCCAGTCGTACGCGTAGGCCGCCACCCATGTGACGTCGAGCTGCGCGCTGCTGCCCGGCGCCGCACCGGGCCCCTCCAGCGCGCTCTCGTTCTGAAGCACCCAGGACAGCGGCAGGTCCGGCACACCCCGGGTGTCGTGACCGGTCAGCCTGCCGTCGACGAAGAACCGGACGTGGCCCGGCGTCCACTCCGTGGACACGGTGTGCCACTCAGTCCAGTCGTCGCTGCCCGGGAAGTACCCCTGCTCACCGCCGCCGCACGGATGGTGAAAGGCGCTGAGGGAGCCGGTCCACTCACCTTCGGGATGGTCCATCTCGCAGCCCCCGCCGTAGTGCAGCCACGCGGACTTGTATCCGGGAGCCGGTTTCGTGACCTTGATGCGCGCGCTGTACTTGCCGTACTTCATCTGCATCACCGCACGCGGCACCAGAGCCGCCGCGTGCACCGGGCCCCCGTCGGCGGGCCGCCACATCCGGATGGACATCCGCCCGTCACCGTTCGGCGCGGGACCGACGCTCACGGTGTCCTCCGGATGGTAGACACCCACCACGTCCCGCCCCCGGCTCTCGGCCGTGTCCGGCCAACCGGTGGGGTACGCCCACCAGTTGTCGCGGTACGTCCCCTTCAGGCCCCCGCAGTACGCCGCGGAGGTGTCGACGTCGTGCTCACAGTCGCTGAAGGAACCCAGCGGCACCCGGTCGCCGTTGAAGTCCTCGGCGAGGACCTGCCAGAAGGGTCCGCAGTCACCGCGGGGCAGACGCGTGGAGGCGGTGTGGCATGCGTCGGCCGGAGCGGGTGCCCCGTCGGCCCGGGGGAGTCCCAGGAGGCCGCCGCCCAGGAGCAGGAGACCGGCGGCCGTCACCAGGAATCGCCTGTTGTGGTGCGGCGCTGCGTGTGAACCCATCCCGAGGCTCCTTCAGGACCGGCGGCCGACGTCGTCCGCCCTCGCCACGCAGGACACCGGAAACGCCGTGAACCGCGGTGGGCGGGACTGCACTTCGCGAAGGAACATCCTCGCCCGCGGAGCCCGGGTGCGCCATCCCCCGTACCGGCCGCGAACCATACGGCCCGTTCCGCCGCCTGTCTCAGAACTCGCTGTCGATGCCCGTCACGACCGCGGGGCCGAGCGGCGCCTCGTCCTCGGCCAAGCCGCTGTCGCGCAGGGCCCGGGCGACGAGCCGTACCGCTTCGGACTCGGCATGCGACCGGTCGGTGGCCTCGACCTCGACCCGGGCGGCGAACATGCCGTCCTCCTCCACGGTCAGCAGACTCAACTCCTCGTTCTCCCCGAGCTCCGTGTTCCTGGGGTCCTGAGGACGCAGACTTCGCCCGATGTCCGAGCAGACGGACTCGGGGACTTCTCGGAGGAACGTGCCGGGGACGGTGATGACGTAGGTGGTCACAGGGGACTCCTTTCTGCCGTCCTGTCCGGTTCCCCACGATCCCGATCGGAACCGGGGGTTCGAGGAAAGGCACCGGATGCGGAGAAGATGTGTCGGCATGGTGACGCCGGTCGCGGGTAAACGCCGCCAGAACAACCGGAATCTCAGGACGGGCGGACGATGACGACGTCAGTGACGGCTGACACAGGTACGACACATGCGGAAGCGGGGTACCCCGCTCGGGAGGCCAGGGAGCTGACGCGCATGTTCCCGGACCAGTCGGCCGTACTGAAGGAGCACAGCGTCGAGTTACCTACCGACCGCCCGGCAACCCTCCGAACCCGGTGAAGAAACCGGCCACGCGGTGAAAACCGGCCACGGGGCCGCCCTTCACGGGCGCTGTTTCCAGCTGTGCTCCGGAATTGCCCTTGGCAAAATCGGATGGCAAATGACAAGTTTTGGGTGGGGAGGGCGGAGACACAGTGATCTCGGGGACTGGAGCTGCCGAGTTGATCCCGACGGCGGCCGCCGGGACCGAGGCGGCGTGGGAACACTGGGAGCCGGCGGTGCTCCTGGTGGAGGACGATCCCGGCGACGCCGTGCTCGTGGAGGAGCTGGTCGCCGACGGCGCCGTGAAGATGCGGCTGAGATGGGTGCGGTCGATGACCGAGGCCGCCGAGGTGCTCGCCACCGAGACACCCGACTGCGTCCTGCTCGACCTGCACCTGCCCGACGCCCATGGACTTGAGGCCGTCTCCCTGGTGCAGGGACTCGCCGAGCAGGTCGCGATCGTGGTGCTCACCGGGCTCGCCGAGGAACAGACCGGACTCGCCGCCGTGGCGGCCGGCGCGCAGGACTACCTGGTGAAGGGCCGCGTGGAGCCCGAACTGTTCGGGCGGGCGGTGCGCTACGCGATCCAGCGCAAGCAGACGGAACAGGCAGCGGTGGCCCTCCAGGCCGGTGCGCTCCAGGCACAGGAGAACGCCCGCCTGGAACGGGGACTGCTGCCCCGGCCCCTGCTGCGCGCCGAGGGCGTACGGGTCGTGGCCCGCTACCGGCCCGGCCGTGCCCAGACACTGCTGGGCGGTGACTTCTACGACATCGTCCAGAGCGCCGACGGCACCCTCCACGCACTCATAGGCGATGTCTCCGGGCACGGCCCGGACGAGGCGGCTCTGGGAGTCGCCCTGCGGATCGCCTGGCGCACCCTCGTCCTCAGCGGAATCACCGGCGCGGACCAGATGGCACGACTGGAGGAACTGCTGATGGCCGAGCGGGCCCGGGACGAGGTCTTCGCCACGTTGGTGAGCCTGGCCGCCGTCCCGGGTGAGCAACAGGCCCACATCGTACGAGCCGGTCACCACGGTCTGCTCCGACGCACCGGCACCGACGTGGAGTGGGTGGAGGTGCCCGGCGGACCCGCGCTGGGCATGGTCCCCGGCGGTGCGTGCTGGCCGACCGCGGAACTGCCGGTGCCGACCGGGACGTCCGTGGTGCTCTTCACGGACGGCCTGTTCGAGGGGCATGTGAGCCGCGGCCCCGAACGCCTCGGCGAGGAAGGGCTGCTGGCCCTCGCCCGGAAGGAAGCCGGCCTGGACGCCGAGGCGTTCGTGGACCGGCTGATAGAGAAGGCCGAGAGCCTGGCCGAGGCGCGGGGCGGCCTGGCCGACGACGTGGCCGTCGTCCATCTGAACTGGAACTGAGCGAGCGGGAGCGTGGTGTCGGAGCACAGGGTGAGGCACGTGATGGGCACGGTACGGATCGGACGCCGATTGACGGTGCAGGGCTGGTTCTACCTGGCCCTGGCTGCCATGACGCTGCTGGTGGTGACAGGCAGCGTGGTCGGCGCCAACCTCCTGAGCCGGACGGCGGAGGCGAGCGACCAGCTCCTGCGGCGCGTCCAGCCCGCCCAGACCGAGGCGTACCGGCTCCAGGCGGCGCTGGTCAACCAGGAGGCGGGCATCCGCGGCTACGCGGCCACCGCCGACCGGCAGTTCCTCGATCCGTACACCCAGGGGAGACAGGACGAGGCGAACTCGGCCGCCCGGCTGCGCGCGCTCATCGGCGACCGACCCGAACTGCTCGCCGACCTCACGGCGATCGAGAGCCAGGCGGCGGACTGGCGCCGCACCTACGCCGCCCCGCTCGCGGCCTCGGTCACCCCGGCCAGCCCGAAACCGCTGGACCAGGGGAAGGCCGATCAGGGCAAGAAGGAGTTCGACCGGCTGCGCACCCTGTGGGCCGAGCAGGACAGCGATCTGACGAAGGCCGTACAGGACGGTCGCGCCCGCCTCGTCCATGAACGGACGGTCCGTGACGCGGTCCTGGGCGGCATGGTGGCCGCCTTCCTGCTGGCCGGCATCGCCTGCGCCGTGCTGGTCCGGGTCCTGGTGACACGCCCCCTTGAGGCGCTGCGCGCGGCGTCCAGGCGGGTGTCGGGAGGCGACTTCGCTTACGTCATCACCTGCGGCGGTCCCGCCGATCTGACCGCGGTGGCCAACGCCGTCGAGGGCATGCGCTGGCACATCATGGCCGAACTCGAGGCCTCCCGCGCGCAGCAGCAGGAACTGACCCGGCAGGCCGCCGACCTGGACGCCCAGGCCGTCGAACTGCGCCGCTCCAACGCCGAGTTGGAGCAGTTCGCCTACGTGGCCTCCCACGACCTCCAGGAACCGCTGCGCAAGGTCGCCTCCTTCTGCCAGCTGCTGGAGAAGCGCTACGGCGACACACTCGACGACCGGGGCCGGCAGTACGTCGACTTCGCCGTCGACGGCGCCCGGCGTATGCAGGTCCTCATCAACGACCTGCTGACCTTCTCCCGGGTCGGACGCGTCAACGACGCCCGGGTCCCCGTCGGTCTCGACCAGGCGCTGGACAAGGCACTGGCCAACCTCGGGACGGCCATGGAGGAGTCAGGCGCCCGCGTCGAACGCCCCGAGCGGCTGCCCGAGGTCGTCGGGGACCCCACGCTGCTGACCATGCTCTGGCAGAACCTGGTCGGCAACGCCCTCAAGTTCCGCCATCCCGACCGCGCTCCGCACGTGTCCATCACCTGCGGCACGGATCCGGACGACCCCGACGGTCTGCTCGTGTCCGTCGAGGACAACGGCATCGGCATTCCCGAGCCGTTCACGGAGAAGGTCTTCATCATCTTCCAGCGGCTGCACGGCCGGGACGCCTACGGTGGCACCGGCATCGGTCTGGCACTGTGCAAGAAGATCGTGGAACAGCACGGCGGCAGGATCTGGATCGACACCGCTCACACGGACGGCACGCGCTTCCGCTTCACCCTCCCGTCCATCACCGAAACCCCGGAGCCGTCCGGGATCAACACCGAGGAAAAGGCTCTGACATGACCACCCCAGACGCCAGCCCCATCGACGTACTCCTCGTCGAGGACGATCCCGGCGACGAGCTGATGACCCGCGAGGCGTTCGAGGACAACAAGATCGGCAACACGCTCCATGTGGTCAGGGACGGCGAGGAAGCACTGGACTTCCTCTACCGGCGGGGCGAGCACACCGAGGCACCGCAGCCCGACCTCATCCTGCTCGACCTGAACCTGCCCAAGTACGACGGCCGTCAGGTGCTGGAGAAGATCAAGTCCGACCCGGAGCTGTCCCACATCCCTGTCGTCGTCCTCACTACCTCCGCGGCCGAGGAGGACATCCTGCGCAGCTACAAGCTGCACGCCAACGCCTATGTCACCAAGCCGGTCGACCTGGACCAGTTCATCGCCGCGGTCCGCCAGATCGACGACTTCTTCGTCCAGGTCGTCCGCCTGCCGCGCCACTTCTGAAGCCGCCTGAGCCGGGTTCCGGGGAGATCGGCCCGGCCCCGGCGCCCTGTCACTCGCGCTCGCGGAGGCACACCTCCAGCTCGGCGCGAAGGTCGTGATCGACGTCGCCGTCCGGTGGCCATGACCCGGCATCAACGCGAGGAACACGCACAGGGCCCCCGCATGCCGTGAGGTGGGTGAACATCCCCCGCCCACGCCGTCGAGGCGGCGGCATCATGAGGCCGCTCCCGGCCCGCGCCTCACTGAGCGCCATTCGTTCGAATCTACGAACTTCCCGCGTGGTGGGTTACTGATCGCGTCGCGCACTGGTAGGAAACATTCCTAACAATCAGGTCTGGACCAACTCTCCACCCCCCACCTCCATTTGGAGTCTCCGTGCAACCTGACACAGCGCACCCGACCGCCCACGCCTCCCGCCGCACCGTCCTCGCACTGCTGGGAGCGGTGACCGGCATCGGCATGTTCGGCCTTCCGCGCGCCGCTGCGGTGCCCGCGGCCGCGCCGGGCCTCGACGACCCCGCCAAGAAGGAGATCGCCATGAAGCTGGTGTCGAGCGCGGAGAACTCCACGCTCGACTGGAAGGCGCAGTACTCCTACATCGAGGACATCGGTGACGGTCGCGGCTACACCGCCGGCATCATCGGCTTCTGCTCCGGCACCGGCGACATGCTGGACCTCGTCGAGTTGTACGCCGACCGCAGGCCCGGCAACGTCCTCGCCGCATACCTGCCCGCACTTCGTGGCGTCAACGGCACCGACTCGCACGACGGCCTCGATCCGCACTTCGCGGACGACTGGCGCGAGGCGGCCCAGGACGCGGCGTTCCAGCAGGCACAGAACGACGAGCGCGACCGTGTCTACTTCAACCCCGCCGTCCAGCAGGGCAAGACCGACGGCGTGCGCGCGCTCGGCCAGTTCGCCTACTACGACGCCATCGTCATGCACGGCGACGGCGGCGACGCGACCAGCTTCAGCAGCATCCGCCGACGTGCCCTGAGCCAGGCCAGGCCCCCGGCCCAGGGCGGCGACGAGACGACGTATCTGGACGCCTTCCTCGACGCCCGCGTGTGGGCGATGAAGCAGGAGGAGGCGCACAGCGACACCAGCCGGGTCGACACCGCCCAACGCGTCTTCCTGCGCCAGGGCAACCTCGACCTGAATCCGCCCCTGGACTGGAAGGTCTACGGGGACAGTTACCACATCGGCTGACGACGCAACGGCACGGCGGGAGAACCCTCTCTCGCCGTGCCGTTCGACGTCTCCTGTACATCCCCACCTCGACGCAGCGTGTTTGCCGTCGAAGCGAGCGGTAACGCGATGTCCATGAGTGAATCGAACGAGCAGACGAACCAAGATTCCGCATCCGGGCGGTCCACCGCGGCAAAGGCCCGGCGCACCACGGCCAAGGCCACGGCCCCCGCGACCAAGGCGGCGGACACGGCCGCGGCGAAGACGGACGACGTCGCGTCAGCGGGCAAGGAAGCGGCGGAGCGTACGGCCGGGACGGTGTCCGGAGCCGCGCACACCGCGGCCAAGAGCGTCGAGGCCGGCCGGCAGACCGTCATCGCCGCCTCGGGGCAGGCCGCGGCCGTCGCCAAGACGGCCTGGACGGTGATCGCCCAGCGAAAGCTCATCGCCGCGGGCGTGGGCGCGGGCCTGACGGTGTTGAGCGCGACCTCGTACGCGGCGGGTCGCCGCGCGGGGCGTCACACGCACGGTCCGATCACCCGCTGGACCGGAGGGCGGATCTGACGGGGGAGGCGGGCCCGGAGGTACCGGGTCGCGGAGGGCGGGGGGCGGACGTACTGACCGAGTGTCACCGCTCCTGCGACAACAGGTCGTTGAGCCTCGTGCCCGCCGCCCAGCGTCGGAGAGCGGAGCCGTCGAGCAGGCGGATCGTCTGCTCCCTCCGCGCCCACCGGAGGTCGCGGGCGGTGAAGTCGCCGCGATGCACGACGAGGCGCAGCGGTGATTCCTGCCTCCCGCGGTGGGGGTGGGGATGTGGCGGGTCCTCGTCGGGCAGGGGTTCCGCCACCGGCCGGAAGGCCACGTCGAGCCGATGCCCGGCCGCGTCCCGGGCGCACAGGCGGGGCCGGTCCGGCGCCGGGAGGAGCCGCACCCGCCACCCGTCCCGGCGCAGCATCCGCGCCACCGCCAGGGCGAGTTCCTGAGTGTCGAGTTCGAGCAGCTCGTCGGCGGTGTAGTAGCCGAGCCGGCGGCGCGCGCCGGGGCGTCCTTGCCGGATACCGACCATGACGAGCACGACCAGGAACACGACACCGGCGACAGGGACGACGATCCCGGCGGCGCGGTATCCCACCATGAGCACGGCGACACCGCGCACACGAACACCACCAGGCCGGCGAAAGCGGGCAGCACATCGCGGAACCTGGGTCCGTAGAGCCCCTCGGCCCGCAACCGGCGCACGATGTGCCGCTTCCGCGAACGAGGCGACGGGAAGTGGCCGGACGTCCCCGACAGGCGTGCCACAGCCCCAGTCCTCCCCATCCCGTCCGCCTTCACCCCTCACCTCACGGATACCCACTGCGCGGCCAAGTGCCGTGAAAGCAGAGGGAATTCGGCCATGCTTACCCGGCGCACGGAAGCGTCCGGGGGCGCGTCGCACGTCGGCATGGCTCCCTGTGCGCCTCGCCCGCCACGACCTCACCCGGCGTCGGCCACGCGTCCGGGCGTGCCGCCGACGCCTTCGAGGGGGAGGCTGGATTGAGTGGCGCCGGGGAACCCGGGAAGGGCAGTACCACCGCACGACCATGCCGTCGGTCCACAGCGGAAGGCGGCCTAGCAGAGAGGAGCGGACGACATGGCAGGGCCGGAGGACACGGGAAGCCTCGGGAAGCGATCTCCCGCAGCGCCCGCCCCAGCGCTCACCAAGGCGCTGGAGGCCATCGGGACGGCGGCGTACGTCGTGGACGAGGAGGGCCGTGTCATCGCCGTCAACGCCCACGCCGAACAGTTGCTGCTCCGCCCCGCCGAGACCCTCCTCGGCCGCGACGCGCACGACGTACTGCACCGGGACGCCCACGGCCACCCCCTGCCGAGGAGCCGATGCAGCATGCGGCAGCCGTTCCACGCCGGGCGCACCGCCCAGGCCGAGGGGGACTGGTTCGAACGCGGGGACGGCTCCCTGCTGCCGGTCTCGTGGCTGATCACCCCGTACGACGTCAATGGCCATGAAGCCGGCACGCTCGTCCTCGTCCACGCCCAGCACCCGCCGGGGACCGGCAGGCGATCAGGGACGTACACGGCGGCCAAGCCCCTGCCGGAACTCGAACGGCTCGCGCTGCTGGCCGAGACCACCACCCGGCTGACATCCACGCTCGATGTAGAGGAGGCTCTGCGCCGACTGGTGGACCTGGTGGTGCCCCGGCTGGCCGACTGGGCCGTCGTGGACCTGATCACCGAGCGGGACGAGGTGTGGCGTACCGCCGTCGTCCACGCGGAGGGCGACACCCTGGTACACCATGAGGACCTTCAGGGACCGATGCCGCCGGTCCCGGAGGATTCTCCGATGCCGCTGTCCAGGGCCCTGCGCGGAGTCGCTTCCGCCCTGGCCGGCCCGCAGACCTACCTGCGCGAGCCGGATTCCGGCATCGCGCTCGAACAGCGCCGCCTGTTCGACGGCACCGGCATCCGCTCCGCCGCGATCGCGCCCATCCGCAGCACGCGCGCGGTCCTCGGAGCCCTGACCCTGGGCCGCGCCAAGGATCCGACGGACTTCAC
>NZ_JBJDQL010000084.1:0-21010 GCF_044903305.1 Streptomyces sp. NPDC019531
CCGGAACTGCCCCTGCCCCCTGTGATCAGCGAGACGACCTTGCCGGTGCCACGGTCGAGTTACGGCACGCAGAAGCTGATGTGCGAGCAGTTGATCGCGGACTGCACCCGTCGCGGCTTCGTGGACGGACGCGTGGCCCGCCTGATGACCGTCGCGATCCGGCCCGGCAGGCCGAACGCGGCCGCCTCAGGCTTCCTCTCCGGCATCATCCGCGAGCCGCTGGCGGGTCTCCCGGCCGTCTGCCCGGTGAACCCCGACCTGCGGGTGGCCCTCGCCTCGCCGCGCCGCACCGTCGAGGGAATCCTCCGCGTCGCCGAAGCCGAGCGTGGCACCGGGCCCGGTCGCCTGGACGGCCCGCTGCCCGTCAACCTTCCGGCCCTCACCACCTCCGTGGGAGAGATGCTCAGCACGCTGCGACAGGTGGCCGGGAGCGCGGCCGCCGACCGGGTCACGATCGCACCCGACCCCTCGATCGAGGCCATCGTCGGCTCGTGGCCGGCCGTTTTGGATCACCGGCGCGCAGCCGCCCTCGGCCTGGGGCCCGACGCCGACTTCCTGTCGGTGGTCCAGGGCTATCTCGCCGATCACCCGGATGCGGTCACCGCTGTGACGGACTGAACTCCTCCACCTTCCGCCATCCGTGGACGAGAAGGCGCACGTGCCGGCTGCCGAGGAGACTCGCGCGACCATACGCCGGGCGTGAAGAGCGGAGTGCCGCCCGACCGTGCCTCTGCGCGCTCTACGAAGGCGTAGGTCCGGCAGGGACGATGCGCCGTGAGCCGGTGGCACCCGACACGATGAAAAGGCAAGGGGCGCGAAATGACCCCCGAGCAGTACGACACGGTGCGGGAGGCGGTCGGCTGGGAGGACGTCGCCCCGTCCGGCGGCCAATTCCATGTGGCGTGGTTCGACGCGCAGGGGCTCCATGTGATCGACGTCTGGGAGTCGGAGCAGGCCTTCCACGCCTTCTTCGCCGAACGTCTGGCCCCAGCGATCAGTGTCTACGTCCCCAGGCAGGCCGAGGCGCTGGGCGTCATCGACCCACCACGCCACCCCAACGCCCTCACCCGGTCGCTGGAACCGGGTGAGGGGCGCAGCCCCGTGTCAGGTCAGGGGCCGACGGCCGCTCAGCGAGCCGCCGTGCGTGTCCTGCGGCGGCGCAGGGTGAACACCGTGGTCGTGGCGGCGGCGGTGACGAGGCCGGCAGCGAGACGGACCGGGTGTCCTTGCCCGCACCGGTGTCCTCGGCGGTCAGCACGCCCGCCGTCACCACTCCCGCGACCACGAGGAAGCCGGCCGCGAGCAGCACGGGACGCCACCGCAAGAGGCGGACGGGCGGAACGGTCACGGCTCCGGGCTCGGGTGGGGACACACCGGAGCTCCAGTGGGTCGTACGGGACTCATCAGCGCGTGCCGGCGTGTCACGAGGGCGGTGCGGCGGTGCGTGTCTCCAGGGCGTGCAGGACGGCCACCATGTCCGCGCTGCCGTGTCCCTGCTCGACGGTCTCGCCGTACAGGGCGTGGCAGGCGTCGAGGAGGGGGGAGGCCAGGCCGGCTTTGCGGGCGGCCTCGGCGATCAGACGGTTGTTCTCCAGCACGTTGCCGGCGGCGGCCTGCACGGTGAAGTCGCGGGCCAGCAGCTTGGACCCCTTCACCCGCGAGACGGCACTGGCCATGGGGCCCGCGTCCAGGACGTCCCGCAGCAGGCCCTGGTCGAGTCCGTGCCTCTCGGCGAAGTGGAACGCCTCGGTCAGCCCGGTGACCAGGGTGATCAGGAACAGGTTCACCGAGAACTTCATCAGCAGCGCGCCCGGAACCGCACCGCAGTCGAACGTCTCCCGGCACATGGCGGCGAGCAGGGGACGTACGTCCGCGACGGCGTCGGCGTCACCCGCGGTCATTCCCACCAGCTCGCCCCGCTCGGCGGGAATGCGGGACCCGGAGACGGGGGCCTCGACATATCTTCCGCCCGCCGCCCGGACGGCATCCTGCAGGCCGGCCGAGTACTCGGCCGAGGTCGTGCCCATGTGGACGAGGGTCCGTCCGGCGACGCGGGTGGCGAAGTCCGGTGTGCCGCGCCCCAGCACGGCGTCCACGGCAGCCTCGTCGGCCAGCATGAGGATCACGGTCCCGGCCCGGTCGAAGACATCGGCGGGGCTCGCGGCGACCTCGGCTCCGGCGGCGCGCAGGGCCTCGCACCGGCCGGGGGTGCGGTTCCACACGGCGAGAGGCGTCCCGGCGCGCGCGAGGTTGAGGGCCATGGGCTGCCCCATGGTGCCGAGGCCGATGAAACTCACGTTCACGAGGCACCGCCGTTTCCGGCTCAGGCCGTAGCCGAGCCGTTTCCGCACTCTATGACGGCTGTCATAGTACCCGCGTCTATGACAGCTGTCATAGAGTGGACCCCGCACCAGTGGACAGGAGGTCGGGGATGGCGGCGCCCGAACGGGGAGCGCGCGAGCGGATGGTCTTCAGCGCGGCTCAGCTCATCCGGCGCGACGGGGTCGCCACCACCGGCATGCGCGAGGTCGCCGCCCACGCCGACGCGCCGCGCGGTTCGCTCCAGCACTACTTCCCCGGCGGCAAGGAACAGCTGGTCAACGAGGCGGTGGAGTGGGCGGGCCGCTACGCGGGCAAGCGGGTGGCCCGTTTCCTCGCCGCCCTGCCCGAACCGACACCGAGCGGGCTGTTCGCCCAGATGGTGCGCCAGTGGACCGACGAGTACGAGACCGTCGGCTTCGCGGGCGGCTGCCCCGTCGCCGCCGCCACGGTGGACCGGGCGGAATCCAGCCCGTCCACGCGTCAGGCCGTGGCAGCGGCGTTCGCCGGCTGGACCGGGCCGGTGGCCGGGGCACTGGCCGACATGGGGGTGCCCGAGGAACGGGCCGACGCGCTGGCCACCCTCATGGTCAGCGCCTTGGAGGGAGCGATCCTCCTGGCCCGTGCCGAGCAGGACGTACGGCCCCTGACGACCGTGGCCCGCGAACTGGGCCCCCTCCTCGACTCGGCGGTGAGCAAGGACGGCTGACCGGCCTTCCTCCGGCCGCCCGCGACTCCGCCCGGTTCAGCCCTGAAGAACCCACGCCTCAGGCCTGAAGAACCCACGCCTCAGCGCTGAAGGACCCCCGCCTCAGCGCTGAAGAACCCCCGCCGGGATCTCGCCGGAGCCCCGCGCGATCAGCCGGGTCGGCACGGTGACGGTCCTGGTGGGCGCCTCGTCGCCGTCCAGCCTCCCGAAGAGCATCTCGGCGGCCTGCTTGCCCAGTTGCTCGACGTCCTGGGCGATGACGGAGACGCCCGGGCTGAGGATGTCGGCGAGCGGGAAGTCGTCGAAGCCCACATGGGCGACGGAGTCCTGCAGACCGAGTGCGCGCAGGGCGCGAACGGCCCCGATGGTCACCAGGTTCTGACTGGTGAAGAGCGCAGTCGGTGGATTCGGCAGCGACAGGAACTCCTCGGTCGCGGCCATGGCGGCCGCCTCACTGGCCTCCACATGGCGGACGATCTCGTCGTCGCACTTGAGGTGCGCGACCTCCAGGGCGTGCCGGTACCCCTCGAAACGCAGCGCGGCGGTGGGGATGGACGCCCGGTCGCCGAGGTAGCCGATACGGCGGTGACCGGCCCGCAGCAGATGGTCGACGGCGGTGACGGCACCCTGGCGGTTGTCGGACACGACGGCGTCCGCGTCGAGCAGACCGGCCTCCCGGTCCACGAAGACCATGCAGGTGCCGGACCGCTGCTCGCTGATCAGATAGCTCTGGTCGCGCCCCGCAGGGACGATCACCAACCCGTCGACCCTGCGGTCGACCAGCGCGCGGGCCAACTCCCGTTCCCGCGCCGGGTCCTCGTCGAGGCTGCCGACCAGCACGAGGACACCACGTTCCCGCGCCACGTTCTCGACGGTGCGGGTCAGGGCGGCGGAGAAGGGGTTCGCCGCGTCCTCGACGAGCATGCCGATGGTGGCCGTACGACCGTCCCCGCGCCGCAGGCTGCTCGCGGTCAGGTTGGGCCGGTAGCCCAGCTGGTCGGCGGCCTCGCGGACCCGGGCGACGATCGCCGGGTCGACGGTGGGGACGCCGTTGACCACACGCGAGACCGTCTTGATGGCCACGCCGGCCAGCGCCGCCACCTCACGCATGGTGGGGCGGCTGCGGGGGGACCGCGGCGGCGGTTCGCCTTGAGTCATCGTTGTCTCCCGCCGGTTCGCGCGTTACTGAGTCGTTGCCGACGCATGTCTACCAGCCCCTTGACGCCCTCGTCCATATGGGTCCAGCATCCCCGTCAGTCAACGTTGTCTCAGCGTCGGCCAAGGGACGGGCTCCGAAAGGGATCACGCTATGAACTTCTCCAGCAGCCAGGTGTCGGGTCGCCGCAGTCCGCGCGTCCGTGCGGCAGCGATCGGCGTCACCATGTGCCTCGGCGTCACGCTGGCGGCCTGCGGTTCCTCCGACAGCGGCTCCTCGTCGGGCAGCGGCGACAAGGTGGGCGTCTCGCTGATCCTGAAGACGCTCACCAACCCCTACTTCGTGAGCATGCAGAAGGACGCCAAGGCCCAGGCCGCCAAGGACAACGTGAGCCTGACGGTGGCCGCGGGTAGCTCCGACGGCGACACCCAGACCCAGATCACCGCCGTCGACAACGCCATATCGCGTGGTGACAAGGGCATCCTGATCACCACCAACGGCGACGCCGTGAACGCCGCCCTGAACCGTGCCAAGCAGGCCGGTCTCTTCGTGATCGCCCTGGACACCGCGCTCAACCCGGCGAGCACCGCCGACATCACCTACGCGACCGACAACGAGCAGGCGGGCAAGCTCGACGGCCAGTACGCGGCGGCGGCCCTGGACGGCAAGCCCGCGGTCATCGCCATGCTCGACCTGTTCAACAACCAGGTCGTCTCCGTCGACATCCAGCGCGACCACGGCTTCCTGGAGGGCATGGGCATCGACCCGGGCAGCAAGACCGAGAACGGCAAGGAGGCCAAGTCCGGCAAGTACACCGGCGGCAAGGGCGGCACGTACACCATCGCCTGCCACCAGCCCACCCAGGGCGCCATCGACGGCGGACGCACCGCGATGGAGAACTGCCTGTCGGCCAACCCGGACATCAACGTCGTCTACGCGATCAACGAGCCCGCCGGTGAGGGCGCGTACAACGCGCTGAAGGCCGCCGGGAAGGAGAAGAACGTCGCGATCTACGCCATCGACGGCAGCTGCTCCGGCCTGAAGAACGTCACCAGCGGCAAGTTCGCCGCCGACGCGGTGCAGTACCCCGGCAAGATGGCGGCCCTCGGCGTGAGTTCGATCGCGAAGCTGGCCCGCGGTGGCAGCAAGCCCAGCGTGACCAACGGCAAGTCGTTCTACGACACCGGAACCGCGCTGGTGGCGAACAAGGCCCTGGGCGGCCTGACCGTGCAGTCCCCCTCGCAGGCCGCGTCCGCCTGCTGGGGCAGCTGACACCAGAACCCGGTGCGATGCCGGCAACCGTCGGCGCGCCGGCATCGCACCCGCATCACCCGAGCCCATGAGCCGTACCGGGGAAGACAGCGGAAGGACCCCCTGTGACCACTCACGTGGACAGTCAAGCCACACCGGCACCGGCGGAGGAGTTCCTCAACCGGCCCGCCACCCTCAGCCAGCGCGTCCACTCGGTGCTGCACCGCCAGCCGGCGCTCAGCCCGGCGATCGTCCTGGTGCTCGCAGCCATCGTGTTCTCCCTGGTGAACGACCGCTTCTACGCGCTGCAGAACCTCTCACTGGTAGCCCAGCAGGTGGCCGTCATCGGGACGCTCGCCGTCGGCCAGACGGTGATCATCCTGACCGCGGGCATCGACCTGTCGATCGGCGCCGTCATGGTGCTCGCGTCGCTGCTGATGTCGAAGCTGGTCGCCGACAGCGGCTGGCCCGGCGGACTCGCCCTGCTGGCCGGGGCGGTCGTCGCGGTCGCCGCGCAGGCCGTCAACGGGCTGCTGGTGACCAAGGTCAAGCTGCCGCCGTTCATCGTCACCCTCGGCACCCTCAGCGTCTTCACGGCGATCACCCTGATCTACGCCAAGGGCCAGACCATCTCCCTCCAGCCGGGCAACCTGCTGATGTGGAGCGGCCAGACGATCGCCATCGGTCAGCTGAACCTGACGTACGGCGTCCTCCTCATGATCGCCCTGTACGCGGTGGTCGGCTACGCCCTGCGCTACACCGCCTGGGGCCGTCACCTGTACGCCGTGGGCGACGACATCGAGGCCGCCCGACTCGCCGGCATCTCCGTCAACCGGGTGCTGCTCAGCGCCTACATGCTGGCCGGCATCACCATCGCGGTGGCGGCCTGGGTGCTGGTCGGCCGGGTCGGCGGCGGTGACCCCAACAGCGGGCTCAACGCCAACCTCCAGTCCATCACCGCCGTGGTCATCGGCGGGACCAGCCTGTTCGGCGGACGCGGGGTGGTGTTCGGGTCGCTGATCGGCGCGCTCATCGTCCAGGTGTTCGTCAACGGCCTCGCGCTGGCCGGTATCGACCCGAACTACCAAGTCCTCGCAGTCGGCGTCCTGGTGATCGCGGCTGTCTCCGTCGACCAGTGGATCCGGAGTGTGAAGTCGTGACGACCGCCACCGCCCCCGTTCTCGAGGCCAAGGGCCTGGTCAAGGTCTTCGGCCGGGTCATCGGTCTCAGCGACGTCGACCTCACCCTCCACCCCGGCGAGGTCCTCGCCGTCATCGGTGACAACGGCGCCGGCAAGTCCACCCTGATCAAGTGCCTGTCCGGGGCACTCGTCCCGGACCGGGGCAGCATCCTCGTGGAGGGCAAGGAGGTCCACTTCAAGCGGCCGCAGGACGCCCGCGACGCCGGCATCGAGACCGTCTACCAGACCCTCGCCGTGGCCCCCGCCCTGGACATCGCCAGCAACCTCTTCCTCGCCCGCGAGATCCGCCGCAAGGGCATCCTCGGCTCGGTGTTCCGCATGCTCGACACCGGCGAGATGAGGAAGCAGGCCGCCGACCACATCAAACGGCTCGGCATCGGCACGCTCCAGAACATCAACCAGGCGGTGGAGACACTCTCCGGCGGCCAGCGCCAGTCCGTCGCCGTCGCCCGGACCGCGGTGTTCGGCGGCCGGGTGGTCATCCTCGACGAACCCACCGCCGCTCTCGGCGTCCGCGAGACCGGCCAGGTCCTCAAGCTCGTCCGCGACCTGCGCGACCAGGGCCTCGGCATCATCCTCATCAGCCACAACATGCCGAACGTCTTCGAGGTCGCCGACCGCATCCACATCCAGCGCCTCGGCGGCTGCGCGGGCGTCATCACCCCCGACGCGTACTCGATGGAGGACGCGGTGGCCATCATGACGGGCGCGAAGAAGATCACCCGTGAGGACGCGGCATCGTGAAGAAGACCCTGTACGCCGAGTTCACCGCCCGCGAGGGAGCGGCGGCCGAAGTCGCCCGCCTGCTGGGGGAGTACGCCCTGAAGGTGCGTGCCGAGGAGGGCAACCTCGCCTTCGACGTCTACACCAAGGCGGACGCCCCGCAGGCCTTCTGGATCTTCGAGGTGTACCGGGACGAGGCCGCCTTCCGGACTCACCTGAAGGCCCCGTACGGCGTCCCGTTCAACACCGCTCTCGCGCCGCTGATCGAGGAGGACGCCTCCGTACTGACACACCTGGATCCGGTGGGCTGACGAACAGGCCCGGCACTTTCGCCGTTGCCGACTACGGCGGCGGAAGTGCCGGGCCTGTCCTCGCTTGTGACGGAGAGTCCGGTCAGTGCTTGTCGGGCGTGGTGGACCGTCGGGTGATCTCGGTCCTGACCGTCTGGTGCAGTTCCTCCGACGTGAAACCGAGGTCGCGCAGGATCCGGGCCGCCGGACTCTCCTCGGCGCGGATCAGGCCCAGCAGTGTGTGTTCCGTGCCGACCCAGTCGTGGCCGAGGTCGGCGGACGCGCGGTGCGCCTGCTCGATGACCTGCTTGCTCTCCTCCCGGAACGCCATGTGACCTCGCAGCGCCTTCTCCCCGGCCGGCGGCAGCGCTTCCTCGATCGCGTCGCGGACGCGCTGCTCCGACTCCGTCTTCGCCACCAGCACCTCGTAGGCCAGGCCCCGGGGTTCGCCGAGCAGGCCCAGCAGGAGGTGTTCGGTGCCGATGGAGTCGTGCTTGTGCGTACGGGCGGCTTCCTGCGCCAGCACGATGCTGTGCCGGTTCAGCTCGGTGAACCGTTCGAACGGGGCGGGCGTGTGGCGTTGCTGCGCGGCCTGCTTGGACACACCGATCGCGTCGCCGATCTCGGTCCACGACGAGCCGGCCTGCTTTGCCTTGATGACGTAGTGGTCGATGAGTTGGTCACCGAGTGCGGACAGCGTCTGGGCACGTACATGCGCTTCGCTGATGCGGGCCAGGTTGTCGGCGCCGGGGAGTTCCTCGTCGAGACGGGCGATCAGGTCGGCCAGGCTGATGTCGAGTGGACTCATGCGTCAATCGTAGATTGACGATTGGCGAGCGTCAATCTGTGATTGACGCTTGCTTCCGGGGGGCTCCTCTGCGGTCTCCTGGAGCGCTACGACGTCCCGGTGCGCGACCGGTTGGGCCGCTCAGGGGAGAATGAGGGCCGTACTCGACGGTTGACTCTTGCGGAGGAGCGGGCAGATGCAGGACGCACGAGCGGGGCAGGTCGCCGGGCCCGAGGACCTCATCGACGTGGCACGTCTGGTGACGGCGTACTACGCGCTGCACCCCGACCCGGCCGAACCGGGGCAGCGGGTGGCGTTCGGCACCTCGGGCCACCGCGGCTCGTCCCTCGCGGCCGCGTTCAACGAGGACCACATCGCGGCCACCAGCCAGGCCATCTGCGAATACCGCACCGCCCAGGGCACCGACGGCCCCCTCTTCCTGGGCGCCGACACCCACGCCCTGTCCGAGCCCGCGCGGATCACCGCGCTGGAGGTGTTCGCGGCCAACGACGTGACGGTCCTCATCGACCAGGCCGACGGCTACACGCCCACCCCGGCCGTCTCGCTCGCCATCCTCACCCACAACCGCGACCGCACCTCCGGCCTCGCGGACGGCGTGGTGGTCACCCCCTCGCACAACCCGCCCGCCGACGGCGGGTTCAAGTACAACCCGCCGAGCGGCGGCCCCGCCGGTTCCGAGGCGACCTCCTGGATCCAGGACCGCGCCAACGAGATCATCACCGGCGGCCTGAAGGACGTACGGCGCATCCCCTACACCCGCGCCCTGGCCGCACCCGGCACCGGCCGCCACGACTTCCTCGGCGCCTATGTGGCCGACCTCCCGAACGTCCTTGACCTGGAGGCGATCCGCTCCGCCGGCGTGCGCATCGGCGCCGATCCGCTGGGCGGCGCCTCGGTCGCCTACTGGGGCCGTATCGCCGAACAGCACCGGCTCGACCTCACGGTGGTCAACCCGCTCACCGATCCCACCTGGCGCTTCATGACGCTCGACTGGGACGGCAAGATCCGCATGGACTGCTCCTCGCCGTACGCCATGGCCTCCCTCATCGAGCGGCGCGACCGGTTCGACATCGCCACCGGCAACGACGCCGACGCCGACCGGCACGGCATCGTCACGCCGGACGGGGGCCTGATGAACCCCAACCACTATCTGGCCGTGGCGATCTCGTACCTCTTCACCCACCGGGAGCAGTGGCCGGCGGCCGCCGGGATCGGTAAGACCCTTGTCTCGTCGAGCATGATCGACCGGGTCGCGGCGGACGTCGGCCGCCCGCTGGTCGAAGTCCCGGTCGGCTTCAAGTGGTTCGTGGACGGCCTGTCCGACGGCACGCTCGGCTTCGGCGGCGAGGAGTCGGCGGGCGCGTCGTTCCTGCGCCGGGACGGCTCGGTGTGGACCACCGACAAGGACGGCATCATCCTGGCCCTGCTGGCCTCCGAGATCACGGCGGTCACGGGCAGGAGCCCCTCCGAGCACTACGCCGGGCTCGCCGACCGCTTCGGCGCTCCCGCCTACGCCCGCGTGGACGCCCCGGCCTCCCGCGAGGAGAAGGCCCTGCTCGCCAAGCTGTCCCCGAGCCAGGTCACCGCCGACACCCTCGCCGGCGAGCCGGTGACCGCGGTCCTCACCGAGGCCCCCGGCAACGGTGCCGCCCTGGGCGGAATCAAGGTGGCCACCGCCAACGCCTGGTTCGCTGCCCGACCTTCGGGCACGGAGGACGTCTACAAGATCTACGGAGAGTCCTTCCTCGGCCCCGACCATCTGCGCCGCGTCCAGGAGGAGGCCAGGTCGGTGGTGCTGGCGGCGCTGGACGCCTGACGCACGGTGTCACCGGCCGGCATCCTGACGGACCACGCTCCGCCGAAGGAACTGGTGGGACGGGGCACTTACGGGGCAACCGGACAGGAAGCCGCCGTACGACAAGGAGAGTCCACGCCATGGGCACCGCTGTGCATGTCCCTCAGACCCGGGACATGATCGGGGAGGAACTCTCCGGGGACGAGGCTTTCACCGCCCTGCGGCACTACGGGGGCCTGCGCCTGCTGACCGACTCCGTCGCCCGGTTCCGCTACGCCGACGGTTTCAGCAACGCGCGGGCCCTCGCCTTCCAGGTGGTGCTCGGACTGCTCCCGTGCACCGTGGCTCTGGTCGGGCTGGCCACGTCGGTGCACACGGAAGGCGTGGCCCGGATCATCGAGCTCACGCTCGGCCGGATCGTGCCGGGAGCCAGCGACGCGATCGTCGAGGACGCCTTCGACGGGGCACGGCGCACCGCGCACGGCGACGTCTGGAGCACCCTGGCCCTGTGGCTCGGCACGGGCTTCGCGGTGCTGAACCTGGCCTCGGCGATGGGCCAGATCGAACGCGGAGCGAACCGGATCTACGGCATCGAGCGGGACCGGCCCTTCCTGCACAAGTACGCGCGAGCGATCGCTCTCGCGTTCGTCGCCGGTCTGCCCCTGGTGCTCGGATTCGTCGCCCTGGTCGCCGGCCGGGCGGTGGGCCACGCGCTCGCGGAGACCGCGGGCTGGGAGGGAGCCGGGGCGCGATGGTGGGGCGTACTGGACATCCCGGTGGGGTTCCTGCTGGCCTGGGTGGCCTCCGCGGTGATCTTCCGCTGGTCGCCGCGCCGGGTCCAACCCGGCTACACCTGGCTGGCGTTCGGCTCCGCCGTCCACCTGCTGCTGTGGGTGGCGGCCACCTGGCTGCTCGCCCTGTACGTCGAGAAAAGCGGTGCCTTCGGCGCGGTGTACGGGCCGCTCACCGCGTTCATCGCCCTGCTGCTGTGGGCCAACCTGACCGCCGTCGCGCTCTTCCTCGGCATCGCCTTCGCCGCCCAGCTGGAAGCGGCCCGTGCCGGCATCCGATCGCCCGTCCACCCGGACCCCGGACCCGGTGACTGAGCCCGTCACGGCGGATCCGGCCGGACGGGCGACGGGCCGACGGCAGGGGTGGGACGGCGGGTTCGGGGTAGCCGCGACTGTACGAGGGCCTTGTCGTACAGACGTTGTCGTCGACCTTCTCAGGAGGACAGCCGTGCCTGGCATGTTGGAGAAGATCAAGCAGTTCAGCAGGAGCCCGCAGGGACGGCGTGCCGTGGGGCAGGTCCGCCGTGCGTCGGCCGATCCGCGTCGCCGGGCCCAGGCCCGGCAACTGCTCGGCAGGCTCCGGGGCCGGAGCCGCTGAGCCGATGAGCGGGCCGCGGCTTCCGAGCGGCCCGCTCGCACGTCCCTTCGTCGTCCGTCGATGTTCTTGGGACACGAAAGCGAGGCGCCCGCCCCGCATCCATACGCACAGGTGTCACGGAAGACACATGGTCAGGTGTGTTCACCCTGGGGGGCGGGAAGGAGGCGCGGCAGCGATGACCGACCTTCGTGATCGCTTGGGCGAGGCCCTGTTCCGGCGCGTGGCCGGCCCCGACGGGCCCGCCAACCGTGCCCGCATCCACGACACGCCCGGACCCCGGTGGTTCGGCCCGGAGCGGCCCATCCGCGTCGTCCACGGAGACGCGTCGATGTTCATCGGCGGACTCAGCGCACTCCTCCTGCAGTCCCTGCACCCGCTCGCCATGGCTGCCGTGTCCGCGCACTCCGGGTTCCGCGGAGACCCTTGGGGACGGCTGCAGCGCACCAGCACCTTCCTCGCCGTCACCACCTACGGCACCGCTGCCGACGCCGAGGAGGCCGTCGCCCGGGTGCGCGACATCCACCTGCGGGTCCGTGGAACGACGGCCGAGGGACTGGCGTACCACGCCGCGGACCCGCATCTGCTGGGCTGGGTGCACGCGGCCGAGACCGACAGCTTCCTGCGCGCGCACGAACGTTACGGCGCCAGGCCGCTCGACGCGTTGGGCTACGACGATTACGTGGCCGACACCGCGCGGGTGGCCGAGGCCCTGGGCGTGGTCGACCCGCCACGCGATCGCCGGGCCCTCACCCAGCGGCTGGTCACCTACCAGCCGGAACTGCGCGCCACCCCGGAAGCGAGAGCCGCCGCCCGCTTCCTCCTCCTGCAGCCCCCGCTCCCCCTGCCCGTACGACCGCTCTACGGCGCCCTGGCCGCAAGCGCGGTCGCCCTGCTCCCGCCGTGGGCCCGGGGTGTCCTCGGACTGCCCCGCCTCCCCGTCGTGGAGGATCTCGCGGTACGGCCCACGGGTCTCCTGATGACGCGCACGATCCGTTGGGCCATGGCCTCGGGACCGCCATCGCGGTTGGAGTGAGGCGCGGAGGCCGTTTTCGACAGCTGACTCTCGCCCGATCCACGGCGATGAGTTTTCCGCCCGGCTCCGGTCTCTTCCCACAGGCTGTCCGTAGGGCATGGAGAGGGCATGGGCATGAAGTTCAGTACGAGGATGTTCCAGACCGGCAACAACACCGGCGTTCCGGTTCCGGCGGAGGTGGTCGAGGCGCTGGGCGGCGGCAAGCGCGCGGCCGTCAACGTCACGGTCAACGGCTACGCCTACCGTTCCACGATCGCCTCGATGGGCGGGCAGTTCCTGATTCCGTTCAGCGCCGACAAACGGCGGGAGTCGGGTATCTCCGGCGGCGACAGCATCGAAGTCGAACTCGCCCTGGACACGGCCCCTCGCACGGTCGAGCCGCCCGCGGACCTCGCCGCCGCACTGGCCGCGGTGCCGGGGGCCGAGGAGGCATTCCGGACGCTCGCTCCCAGCCGTCAGAAGGCGCACGTCACGTCGATCAGCGAGGCGAAGACGGACGCGACACGCCAACGGCGCATCGGCAAGGTGATCTCGGAACTGATGTCCTGATAGCCGTCGGCTGCGGCGTGACGGAGTCGCGTGCGGCAGTCCCGATCCGAGATACCGCCGGTGCGTGAGGATCGGTGAGGTGATCACTTCGGTCGATGTCAGGGCCGGTGGGGCGAGCCCCTCGAAGAGGTGCTCTCCTGCGCCGAGGACGGCGGGCATCAGATGCAGCACAGCCCCGCCGCGAGGAGCTGACGTACGGTCGCCGTGCAGGGCGCCGTCGAGCCCTTCGGTGATAAACGTGAACGTGGTCCCGCCCTTCCGTGAGGGAGGCGGCCAAGGCAGTTGCTCAGATCCAGGTGTCGAGCCACATCCTGGTGTGCCAGTCGGCGTAGGGGATGGTCTGCCCGGAGTAGATCGGGAAGAAGTAGATGAAGTTCCAGGTGATGAGCAGGACGAGTGCTCCCGCGGCCACGGCGCCGCGTACTCTGCGCCCGTCGGCTGCCCCTGGCGGGCCGAGCAGGGCTCCGAGCATCATGGTGACGGCCAGGCACAGGTACGGCACGAAGACGATCGCGTAGAAGGAGAAGATCGTGCGGTCCTGGTACAGGAACCACGGCAGATAGCCGGCGCCCACCGCGCACAGGACGGCGCCGGCGCGCCAGTCGCGACGCAGCGCCCACCGGTAGAGCAGGTACCCGAGCGCACAGCACGCCGCCCACCACAGCAGCGGTGTGCCCAGGGCGAGGACTGTCTGTGAGCAGTCGGTGGCCGTGTGGCAGCCGTCGGTGCCGGGTCGGGGTGACTGGTAGTGGAACAGCACAGGACGGCCCAGGACCGGCCAACTCCACGGGTTCGACTCGTACTTGTGCGGAAAGTGCAGTCCGATGTTGAACCGGTACACCTGCGACTCGTAGTGCCACAGGCTGCGCAACGGTGCCGGAATCCACGACCAGGCGCCGCCGCGGCCGTCCGCCCAGTGGCGTCCGTAGCCGTCGTCCGACAGGAACCAGCCGGTCCATGTCACCAGGTACGTCAGGGCGGCGACCGGTACGACGGACAGCACCGACCGGCCGAAGTCCTTGCGCAGCATCGCGCGGTAGGGGTGACGTGCCCCCGCCACGCGGCGCGCGCCGGCATCCCACAGCAAGGTGAGGACCACGAAGAAGGCGAGGAAGTACAGCCCGTTCCATTTGGTCGAGGCCGCCAGCCCCAGAAAGAGGCCGGCCGCCGCCCGCCAGGGCCGGACTCCCGTTCCGGCATGGTCACCGGTGCGCGCGTCCGGGCGTACCCAGCCGTCCTCGCCCACCGGAAGGGCCGCCGCGAGCCGGGCCCGCGCCTGGTCGCGGTCGATGAGCAGACTCGCGAACGCCGCCAGCACGAAGAACATGACGACGAGGTCGAGGAGGGCCGTACGGCTCATCACGTAGTGCAGCCCGTCCACCGCCATCAGCGCCCCGGCGAGGCAGCCCAGCAGCGTCGAGCGGAACAGACGCCGCCCTGCCCGGCACAGCATCAGCACCGACAGCGTGCCGAGTACCGCCGTCATGAAACGCCAGCCGAAGGGGGTGAGGCCGAACATCCACTCGCCGACGGCTATCACCCACTTGCCCGTGGGCGGGTGCGCGGCGAAGGAGCCGGTGCCGGAGAGCGGGATCACCTGAGGATCGGCCAGGATCTGCGGATCGGCGATCTTCCAGTTGGGCCAGCTGCCCTCGTAACCGAGCTGAAGCAGGGACCAGGCGTCCTTGGCGTAGTACGTCTCGTCGAACACCACCGCCTGCGGACTGCCCAGACGCCAGAAGCGCATCAGCCCGGCGAACAGCGCCACCAGCAGCGGCCCTCCCCACCCCGGCCGGCGCGCCGACGCCGGGCGCAGCCCGATCACGCTCCACAGGCGTGGCGACGGTGGGGGAAACGGCGGGACCAGGCGGTCCCGCACGGACGCGTGCGCGTGCCCGACGTACCCGAAGGCACGCAGTCGCCGCCGCCAGGAGAGCGGTCGGCGATCCATCGCGTCCCGTGTCACGGACACGGGCCCGTTCTGCTGGATCACGTGGTGGGTTTCCCGCTCGTCGCGAGGCGGTACGGCATCGGCAGCGGCCGGGGATCCGACGTGGACCTCGCACCCTCCTGGGCGGTCGACGCAGGACGCACCAGCGACGGCGCCGGGACCGACTCGGCGGAGGTGGCGGGGCGGGGCCGGGGCGCGGTGCCGCCGGGAGCGAAGGAGCCCCATAGCGCCATCAACCCGACCCCGAGGCCGGCGACCACCATCGCGGAGCAGGTGGCCATCCATGCCGCCCGGGACCGCTGCCGGGCGCGTACGGCGGCGCGCAGCCGCTGTCGGTGCCGGTCCTCGTACGGCGTGTCCTGCCGGCTGTCACGCATCATCCGCGCCAGGTCCTGCTCGAAGTGTTCCATGGCTCCTTCTTCATTCCACCGGTTCGACCGCGTCGGACAGGAGCCGCCGCAACCGCGCGACGCCGCGTGCCGTGAGAGAGCGGACGGTGCCCACCGGACACCCCAGCACCTCGGCGACCTGCTGCTCGGGCAGATCCTGGTAGTAACGCAGCACGACCGCGGTGCGCTGCCGCGCGGGCAGCAACGCCAACATGGCCTCCAACCGCGTCCGTTCGTCCACGACGGCGGTTTCGTCGCCCGTCTCGGGCGGATCCGGCAACTGGTCCACGGGGCGCTCACCCCACCAGCGACGCCGTGCCGAGCGGGCCGCGGCACGCGACAAAACCTTGCGCACATACGCCTCGGGCGCCTGCCCGGCCACCTTCGGCCAGGCGAACCACAGCTTGACCAGCGCCTCCTGGAGCAGGTCCTCGGCTCGGTGCCGGTCCCCGCCGGTCAGCAGCCGAGCGAGGTGCAGCAACGCCGACCACCGGGCCGTGACGAAGCGGTCGAACTCATCGGCCCGCAACTGCCCCATCTGCGTTGCCCCTTGCCCCCCTGCCGGACACGCCGGCCTCTACCGCGGAACCCGTACACCCCTCTCTAAGGCACTGGGCCGCGCCCCGCTATGCACCCTGATGACGTGGCGTGGGTCACATCGAGATCAACCTTTGCCGGAGTCTGAACGTCAAGAGAACAACAAGAGGCATGAAACGGGGGCGGACGCGTACAAAATCATCTACGTCGACGACGGCTCTACCGACAACTCGGCCCAGCGACCCGACGAGTTGGCGGACCAGCACCCGCACGTGCGCGTGATGCACCAGGAGAACTCCGGCTGGCCCGGCAAACCCCGCAACGCCGACGGTGAACCCTCATCCTCGACGAACGCTACGGCCGTATGCTCCTCGACCCCGACCTGCTGTCCGGCATCGAGGGCGCCGAAGGCTGGGAGGCCCCGCACCCCCTCGGCCACGCCCATGGCGTCCTCGTCCACGACACGGCCCGCAACCTGTGGTGGTACCCGGACGCCGACCTGACCCCGCGCACCGAACCCCTCGGCGACGGCCGCCACCGCGTCGTACTCACCGGCGAAACTGGGAAAGGAAGGGGGAGCCTGGCCCAGCCATGACACTGATCGCCACATGCTCATGACGAGGCGGAGAGAGGAGGGGGTGCACAGGGGGTGCACCACACGGCTTCAGACGCCTTCCGCCGAAGCGTCCGACCGGTGTACGGCCTTCGTCGCGCCCCCGCTCAGAGCGTCGCTCACCCGCCGATGGGAAGACTCATCGCAGCCGCGACAGCCGGCAGCGCGGTTCCCAGCGGGAGGCTGACGCGAGTGTGGGCGAGCGGGTCACCGCGGGTGGGGTCCCGGTTGATGATGAGGACACGCTTGTCCTCCTGAGCTGCCTGCCGGACGAACCTGAGCCCGGACATCACCGTCAGCGAGGAACCCAGAACCAGCACTGTTCTCGCCTCACGGACCAACTGGCGGCAGTGCTCGATCCGTTGCGCGGGCACGGTCTCGCCGAAGAACACCACGTCGGGCTTGAGGATGCCGCCGCAGTCCGTGCAGGGCAGGACGCGGAAGTCGGCGACCTGTTCGTCGGACAGGTCGGCGTCACCGTCGGGGTTGATCCCCGCGGCCACCGGTTCGAATGCGGCATTGGCTGTTTCGAGCCGTACGGCGAGTTCGTGGCGTGCGGTGCGGGCGTCGCAGTCCAGGCACCGCACTCGTGCCAGGCTCCCGTGCAGTTCCACGACCCCCTCGCTCCCGGCGGCCTGATGCAGACCGTCGACGTTCTGGGTGATCACACCCGAGAGCAGACCGTGCCGGGCGAACGCGGCGACGGTCCGGTGGCCGGCATTGGGACGGGCGCGCCCGAAGGTACGCCACCCGAGATGGCTGCGTGCCCAGTATCTTCGCCGCGCCTGCGGGGTGGCGGTGAAGTCCTGGTACGTCATCGGCGTGTGCCGGCTCAGACTGCCGCCCTCGCCCCGGTAGGCGGGGATGCCCGACTCCGTGGAGATGCCCGCCCCGGTGAGCACCAGGACACCGCCCGTGCTCAGCGCGTCGATCACCGGCTGAAGGTCGGTAGTGCCTGGTGGCAGGCCCGGGGGAGGGGTCCAGTGAAGTGTGGGACGCGTCCGCATGAGTGCCAGGGTACGAAACCGGGCCGGGGGCGCGGCGGTCTCGTCGGACGGCCTCCAGCGCTATGCCCCGTCCTCGTCGAGCAGACAACCGACGGCTTCGACGACGTCATCGACCGTGTGGTGCGGGGTCACCAGCCCGTCGGGCCAGGGGCGGCCGGTGACCCAGATGGTGCGCAGCCCCGCGTCATGGCCGCCGACGATGTCGGTCTCGGGATTGTCGCCGGTCATCCAGTCGTCGGGAGCGAGCTGTGTCCCGCATCGTGCGGCAGCGAGTTCGAAGAGTCGCGGGTCGGGTTTGCGGATGTCGATGTCGCCGGACGCCGCGATCCCGTCGATCAGGTCGGCGAGCCCGGTCGCATGGATCTTGGCCCGCTGGATGTCGCTGGCACCGTTCGTGGCGACACCGATGCTCCAGCCTGCGTCCTTGAGACGCTCCAGGCTGTCGAGGACGGCAGGGCGGCAGTGTACGGAGGCCGCCATACGGTCGATGTACACGCGCCACAGATGGTCGGCGCTCTCGCCGACGGGGAAGGCGGCACGCAGCCGGTCGAAATCACCGCGCTCGGCGTGGTCGGCCAGCTCGGTCAGCAGCCACTTCTCGATCTCCGGGCCGTAGCCGTGGTCATCGCTCAGTGAGGTGATGGCATCGGCCAAGGCGCCGGTGCGGTCGACCAAGGTGCCGTCCAGATCGAAGATCGCGAGTCTCACGATGATGGACCCTACTCGGCGCGGCGAGTGACCGGTATGGGGCCGTCCTGCTCAGGGCCGCAGAGAGGCCGAGTCCCGCCCCCAGACGCCCTGCCGACGGCGGCGCGGATCGAGGAAGACACTTCGCCCCCCTCACGGCCCGTTCTCGTCGAGGGGTTCTCCGGAGTGCGCCGACGTGGGGGGCGATCGTCCGAGCCGTGGTCGACCGCGACACGGTGAGGCCGACCGGCGATGCGTGCCCGCCGCACGGCTGGAACCGGGCGGCGGGCGGGGCTCAGTCCGCTCCCGCGACGGACCCTTCCACTGCCGTGGGGCCCGATGCCCTGTGAGGTAGCGGGCATTCGTGGCCCTCGCTTGCGGTGACGGTAGTGGCGGCGGCGGAGGCCACGGCGGCATCTCGCTCATGTCCCCGCCGTGGCCTGCCCGAGTGCGGTCGTCGCCGGCCTCGATGTCACCGGTCCCCCCGGCATCCCGTCCGGGACACCTGGCATGAAGACGACGGCTACGGCCAGAGCGCCGACCTCGCCGCCTGCGCGGGGGCCGGCCGGTCGTAGACGTTCTCCGGCATCACGATCTCCGTGATCGCCCGTGCAAGCAGTGAGGACGGTTCTGCGCCGACGGCGCGAGCCCTCCGCGTCATCGCTGCCGCCGGAGTCCTGGGAAGGCCACCGCGGGCGGCCCGGCCTGCCGAGGACTCCGGCAGCTCCACTCAGCGGACCTGATGAACACCACGTCGTAACTGCTGGCGGTCGTGCGGGACTTGACGTAGACGCCGTCGCTGCCGCCGTTGGGGTTGCTCGTGTTGCCCTCGACGGTGGTGAAGGAGGACCCGGACACCGTCCGCACGATGCCGATGTGCTCGTTGCCGCCGGTGAAGTCGCTACCGCCGTCCCAGTCGAAGGCCACGATGTCACCCGGCTGGGGGCTGGTGGTCACCGACAGGTGGTAACTGCCGGCCCGCGCCTGCTTGACCCAGCCCGAGACATAGGAGTTGCGGTAGGAGGTGGCCCCGGTCTGCCTGGCGACCCAGCTCACGAAGGCCGCGCACCAGGCGTAGTTGCTGGTGGACAGCGAAAGGCCCACAGACGAGCCGTAGCTGTTCGCGCGGGCGCTGCCCTCCACCGTGCCGACCTCGGCCGCCGCCACGTCGAGGATCTTGGCGTAACCGCCGCAGGGCGGGGGCGACGACGGCGGGGTGACCGCGCCGTAGAGCGAGGCCTTGGTGTTCGGTCCCACATGGCCGTCGACCGAGAGGCCCTTCTCGGCCTGAAAGTCCCGGACGGCGCTGTCGGTCAGCGGACCGAAGTCGCCGTCGACGGCGAGATCGGCACCGTGGTGGTTGAGCAGGCTCTGCAACTCGGTGACACAGCTGCTGCGTTGGCCCTGCACGATCTCGTTCGGGCAGGAGGCGGAGTTCAGGTTGATCGGCGCGGGCGCGCCGTTGCCGCCGCCACCACCGATGTTCGAGTACAGGGCTGCCTTGGTGTTCGGGCCGACCTGACCGTCGACGGACAGCCCGCTCGCGGACTGGAACGCCTTGACGGCCGCCAGGGTCTGAGGGCCGAAGCTGCTGTCGACGTCGAGGCTCTGCCCCTTGCCGTTGAGCAGGGACTGAAGCGTCGCGACGCATCCGCCGCTCTGCCCCTCCACGATGTTCTCCGGGCAGGACGCCGACCTCAGGTCCAGACTGGTCGACGGTGACTCGTCGGTGTCGTACAGCGCGCGCTTGGTGTTCGTACCGACCTGGCCGTCGACCGTGAGACCGTGGGCGGACTGGAAGCTGCGGACGGCGCTCGCGGTCCCGGCGCCGAAGTCGCCGTCCACGTCGATCACGTAGCCGTGGTGGATGAGCAGCCGCTGGAGCTCGGTGACGCATCCGCCCTTGGCGCCCTGCACGATGTTCGCGGGGCACGAGGAGGAGCTGAGGTTGATGGGGGCAGGCGCCGAGCCTCCGGTCGCGTACAGCTTGCTCTTGGTCGTGGGGCCCACCCGGCCGTCCACCGCGATCGCCGTGGCGGCCTGGTACTCACGGACCGCGTAAAGCGTGGCCGGCCCGAACTGACCGTCCACCACCAACCCGGCGCCGTGCGCGTTGAGCAGGTTCTGCAACTCCGTGACACAACCGCTCGTCTGGCCCTGCACGATCTCGTTGGCGCAGGACGCGGACGTCAGCCTGACCGGGGCCGGCGCCGCGGACGCCGCCCTCATGAGCGTGGTCAGCCCCGGAACGTCCGTGCAGGCCTGTTTTCGCCCTGCGGTCGGCGGCGGAAAGGAATGCTTCAAGGCCGTGCCCGAGGCCGCCGGGCGGTGGGGCCAAGGTCAGGCGCGTCATCGCAGGTGACAAACCCGGCGACGTCGGCGATCATCCCGGGGATACTGGTCGCTCATGGATGAGGTCAAGGTCGTCGTCGCCCATGCCGAGCGCGCGACCCTGCGCGTGGGTGATGTGTTCCTGAAGGTGGACGCCGACCAGGCGCGTATCGACGTCGAGGTCGCGTCGATGGCCCTGGCGCCGGTGCCGACCCCCGAGGTCCTGTGGCACAAGCCGTCCGTGCTCGCGATCGCCGCGGTGCCGGGGGTCG
>NZ_JBJDQL010000085.1:0-20579 GCF_044903305.1 Streptomyces sp. NPDC019531
GTCCCGCACCCGGGCCAGCCAGTCCCGGTTGTGCGCCCGGGCACTGGCGGAAGGGCCGCCGGGGGCGAGGGCGAAGCAGTTGTAGCGGGCCCAGTCGAACCGGTCGGCCCACGACTGTCGGCCCGCGTAGTTCAGTACGTGGTCACCGTTGCCCGCGCAGAAGACCAGAGTCACGGGGCGGTCGGTCAGCCAGTCGGCGTGGTGGTCGAAGAACGCCTCCACGCCGGGCGCGGGGTCGAGCAGGTCGTCGAAGATCTTGGGCGTGATCCACAGGCATGCCTCCTGTGCGGTCATGGCCGGGTCCCCCGTAGCGCGTGCGTCGCTCACTTGGCCTCGCCGTACGCCTTGTCCATGCGGCCGAGCAGGGTCGCCACGTCGATCGATCCGTTGAACAGCTCCTGGATCGAGGTCGTGTGCTCCAGCTGGACCTTCGCGTTGGGCCAGTCCTGGTCCGGGTAGAGCGTGGCCTTGCCGTCCTTGATCGCCTGCAGTACGGGCTTCTGGAGCGCGTCGGGCTTGAAGGCGGGGCTGGAGAGCGCGGGGCTGCTGCCGGACTTGGTCGCGTACAGGTTCTGTCCCTCGGGCGAGGCGAGGAACTCCATGAACTTCTTGGCCAGTTCGGGGTGCTTGGCCTTGGCGTTGATGCCGTAGACGATGCCGACCGACACCGGCATGTAGGTCTGGTCGGCCTTGTCGGTGGCGGGGAACAGGCTCATGGAGAACGTGGTGCCCTTGGGCGCGAACGTGGCCGCCGACTCCACCGCGGACAGCACGTGTACGGCGCCCAGCGCCTTGCCCTGGCCGACCATCTGCATCTGCTCGTCGTAACCGACGCCGTTGGGGCTGTCGTTGAAGCAGCCCGAGTCCTTCATCTGCAGGTACTTGTTCTCGGCCTCCTTCCACGGCGACTTCGCGAAGGTGACCTGACCGTCCTGCTGCCGCTTGGCGAAGTCGGGGTCGGGGCCGTAGATGAGCGAGGCCGTCAGGGCGTACGGCACCAGCTGGGTCACCCACGCGGACTTCAGGCCGAGCGCGAACGGTACGACGTTCTTGGCCTTGGCGGCCTTGCAGAAGGTCAGCACCTCGGGCCACGTGGTGGGCTTGGAGAGGCCGCTCTTGGCCAGCGCCTGGTCGTTCCAGATCGCGCCGATGGCACCGATCGTCACGGGTACGGCCATGACCTTGCCCGCCGAGTCGCTGGTGACGGCCTTGAGGTCGGCGCTCATCCCGGGCGCCCAGCTCTCGCCGGACAGGTCCATCAGCATGCCGTCCTTGGCGAGGTCCTTCACGGCCATGGTGCTGCCGCCGCCCGGCCACATGCGGAACACGTCGGGTGCCGTGCCGGAGGACAGCTGGGTGCGCAACTGCTGCTGGTAGGTGGCGTCGTCCTGGGCGTACGTCGTCTTGACCTTGACGCCGGGATTGGCCTTCTCGAACGCCTTCACCGCGGCCTCGGCCGGACCCTGGCCGGCGGCGGCCAGCGTGAGCACCTCCCCGGTGGGACTGCCGGCGTCCTGCGAGGTCGAGCATGCGGTGGCCACGAGGGCGAAGAAGCATACGGAGGTGAATATTCTGGCTGATCTCATGCGAGTCTCCGATCGGGTTGTCGAGTTGTGAGTCGAGTTGTGAGTCGAGTTGCGAGTCGCGTGACGAGTCGAGGGACGGTCAGCCCTTGAGGCCGCCGGCGAAGCCCTTGATGACGTGCTTCTGGAGCGCGAAGTAGAGGATGAGGATGGGGATCACGCTGATCACCAGACCGGCGAAGATGAGCGGCCACTGGGACACGTACTGGCTGACGAAGCCGTAGATGGCCACCGGTGCGGTGGTGTTGCCGCTGCCGCCCAGATACAGCAGCGGAGTGAAGAACTCGTTCCAGATGCCGACCGCGTTGAGGATCACCACCGTGCCGGTGACCGGGCGCAGCAGGGGGAACACCACGGTCACGAAGGACCGCGTCGGACCGCACCCGTCGAGCAGCGCGGCCTCCTCGTAGTCGAGCGGCAGCTCGCGCAGGAACATCGTGTAGAGGAAGACGGAGAACGGCATCTGCTGCCCGACGTTGATCAGGATCACCGACCAGAGGGAGCCGAGCAGGCCGAGGTCGCGCAGGGTGGCGTAAAGAGGGAGCAGCGCGAGCTGGCCGGGGAGGAGCAGGCCGCCGATGACGAAGAAGAACATGTACCGCGACCAGCCGCGGGTCACGCGGGCCAGCGGGTAGGCGGCCATCGCCGCGCAGGCGACGATCAGGACGACGCTGAGGGCCGTGATGAGGAAGCTGTTGGCCAGGGCCGCGCCGAGGGCGGCCTGTTTCCAGGCGGCCGTGTAGTTGTCGAGGGTGGGCGGGAACGCGAAGGCCAGCGCGTCGGTCTGGCTGTTCTGCGGCTTCAGGGACACGTTGAGCAGGCCGACGAGCGGCATCAGGAACACCAGCGCCAGCAGGATCAGGCCCGCTTCGCGCAGCAGCGTCCGCGAGGTGTAGCGCGCGTGCATCAGGAGGCCTTCCTCTGCGTCAGGCGGAACTGGACGGCGGCCAGGATCGCGATGACCACGGTCATGACGACGGCCAGCGCGATCGAGAACGGGAAGTCACCGGTGGCGAAGGCGCTCTTGTAGATCGCCGTCGAGATGGTCTCGGTCGCGGTGCCGGGGCCGCCGCCGGTCATCGCCATGACCTGGTCGAACTGCTTGAGTCCGCCGATCAGGGTGAGCATCACGTTGATCACGAGGGCGCCGTTGAGCAGCGGCAGCACCACGTGGCGGAACTTGCTCCACGGACCGGCGCCGTCGATGGTGGCCGCTTCGAGGAGCTCGGCGGGGATCGCCTGGAGCCCGGCGAGGTAGATCACCATGGAGTAGCCGGCGAACTGCCAGACGATCTCCAGGGCGATCGCGTACAGCGCGGTGTCCGGATCGCCGAGCCAGTCGTGTGCCAGCCCGCCCAGTCCCGTGGATCGAAGTGCCTCGTTGATCGCGCCGGTGGGCGAGAGCAGGAAGCTCCACACGTATCCGGCGACCAGCGGGGTCAGCACCACCGGCGCGAAGAAGATCACCCGGAGCACATAGCGGCTCTTGACCATGCTGTTCACGCCGAGGGCCAGCAGCAGGCCGAGGACGTTCTGCGCCACCATGGTCGCCAGCGCCAGGACCAGTGTGTTGAACAGCGCGTCCTGTGCGGTGCGGTCGGAGAACACCGAGCTGTAGTTGTCCAGGCCGACGAACGACCAGTCGGCGCGCAGGCCGTTCCAGTCGGTGAAGGAGAACACCGCGCCGCGGGCGCTGGGGACCACGACGACGAACAGGTAGACCGCGATCGCCGGTACGACGAACCACCACGGAGCGCGGACGCCGACCGTACGGCGGGAGTGCGCCGTCCTGACTGTCTTGCCGCGAGGCGTTCGGGTGGCTGGTTCATGCACGTCAGGCGGTGCCGTCGTGGAGTAGCGCACTGCCACGGATGACTCCTCTCGGGCGGTGTATTGAGCCAATGAACAGTCGTGAATCGATTCACGGCGTGTCGGGGAAGTTACGGCGCGACCGAGGGGGTGTCAAGGGTGTTACCGGCCTCGAAAGTGATCGACTGCGGTGTGATGAATCCATTCACGAGCGCGCTAGCCTGATGGGCGCAGTCGTACCGGGAGGAGCCCGATGGCCTCTGGACCCGCACCGAACGGGCCCGCACGGAAGAAGACCGGCGCCTCCGCCGTCACCGTCGGCGACGTCGCCGCGCGCGCCGGCGTCTCCCGGGCCACCGTGTCCTACACCTTCACCCAGCCGAACCGGGTCTCCCAGGACCTGCGCCGACGCGTCCTCGCCGCGGCCGACGAACTCGGCTATGTCGGCAACGACGCGGCCCGGCGCCTGCGGGTCGGCCACAGCCTCGCGCTCGGACTGCTGGTCTCCAGCATGGGCAACCCGGTCTACGCGGAGATCGCGGCCGGTGCGGAGGCCGAGGCCGCCGCGCACGGCCGCTTCATCCTCGTCGCCAACAGCGACGAGAACCCCGCACGCGAGCGGGCCTACGTCAACTTCTTCGAGTCCCAGCAGGTGAGCGGCATCGTCGCCGCCCCCGTCGGCGACGTGCCCCCGGAGCTGCTCGAACTGCGGGACCGCGGCACGCCGTTCGTCCTCGTCGGCTCCGCTCCCGGACGCCACAGTTACCCGGCGATCTCGGGCGACAACGAGCGGGGCGGCCATCTCGCTGCCTCGCACCTGCTCGCCCAGGGTCGGCGGCGCCTGATCTTCGTCGGCGGTGCGCATCCGCACGTCGACCTCCGGCTCGCCGGGGTCAGGCGGGCGGTCGAGGAGTCGCCGGAGCCGGCGGCCCTGGAGGTCGTCCGCACCCGGGTGCAGACGGCGCAGGTCGGTGAGGAGGTCGCGCGCACTCTGCTCCAGCGGCCGTCGGCCGGAATCCCCGACGGCATCGTCGCGGGCAACGACCTGCTCGCGCTGGGCCTCCTGCACGGGCTGATCGTGGGCGGCGTCCGGGTGCCGGACGATCTCTCGCTGGTCGGCTACGACGACATCGAGTTCGCCGACTTCGCGATCGTGCCGCTCACGACCATCCGCCACCCGTCCGCCGCGCTGGGGGCCAGTGCCGTGCGGATCCTGCTCGGTATGGAGAGCGAGCGGAGCGCGGCGGGGCGGTTCGAGCCGGAGTTGGTGGTGCGGGCGTCTTCCGTTCCTGGCAAGGGAGACGGCGCGTAACAAGCTGTTGACATGGCCAGAACGTCGTCAGTAGCCTCCACCGTGCCGTGAATCGATTCACGGCACGGTGGAGGCCTTAGTGATGGGCCTGGCTGGACGCATCCGGCCGCCGCCCCGTTGGCCTTCCATCTCACGCGTGCCGCGCGGATCCGCCGCGGCATATTGCTTCCGGTTGTCCTGCAACGCGTCCCCAGGAATGAGGCTCTACGTGAACATGAGGCTCAACGTGAAGCTGAGATCCCCCCGTCACCCCCGCCCGACCCTCGTCCACCGCCTCCTCGCGGTCGGCTCCCTCGTGGTCGCCATGGTCGCCGCAGTCCTCCTCGCACCGCAGGCCGCCGAGGCCGCGGTCGCCAACACGTCCATCTATCCGGCGCAGTCGATCTACCCCTTGTCGACCGACTACCGGGTGACCGTCAACGGCCGCAACGTGCCGGTGCTGCAGAACCAAGGCCGAAACGGCTACCAGAGCTACGACACCGCGCAGTTCGCGATGGGCGACGGTGACGCGACCCTGACCGTCACGAAGGTCAACAACACCAACATCGGCGCGTACAGCATCAGTCCGCAGAAGCTCGGGATCACCGGCTCCGTCAGCGGCCCCACCCTGACCTTCACCGTGCACGACAACGCCTACCTGACCGTCAAGCTCGACGGGCGCCCCAACCTCGTCATCGCGATCGACCCGGGCGAGACCAACCGGCCCGCCTCCAGCGGCACGGGGATCTTCAACGTCCGCAACGCTCCCTACTCCGTTGATCCGAACGCCGGTTACGCCACCACCGCTTTCCAGAAGGCGCTGGACGACGCCGCCGCCTGGGGCTCGGCCAACGGCAGACAGGGCACCGTCTACGTCCCACCCGGCGTCTACAACCTCGGCAACCTCTACCTGCGCAGCAATGTCGCGCTCTACCTGGAGCAGGGAGCCGTCCTGCGTTACACCGGCGAGCGGGCCAACTACACGGTGCACTGGCACAAGGTCTCCCAGAACCGCGACATCACCTGGTTCATCTCGACCCGCTACTCGTCGAAGAACATCTCGATCTACGGACGCGGAATCATCGACGGCAACGGGGCCGCGTCCCTCCAGCCGAGCAATCTCGGCGTCAACCTGCTGACCCCGATCTACACCGACGGGTTCACCGTGGACGGGATCACCTTCCGTGAGTCGAGCAGCTGGGCCATCATGCCGACCCGCTCGTCGAACATGACCTTCCGGAACATGAAGATCTTCAACCGCTTCGGCATGGGCGAGAACGACGGCATCGACGTCATGGAGTCGACGAACGTTCTGGTCAGCAACGCGATCGGCATCGCTCATGACGATCCGTTCAGCACCAAGACCTGGGACAGCACCATCGATCTGTTCCGCGACGTGCCCGGTGACCCAAGGCCGCTGTCCGGAGTGACCTTCGAGGACGTCGTGTCGTGGACGTTCTGCTACGGCCTCAAGGTCGGCCAGGGCGTCATCCAGAACCAGGACAACGTCACCTTCCGCCGCGCGGTCGTCTACGACGCCGCCGTCGCCATCGGCGTCCACCACAAGTACGGCTCGGCCACGGCGTCCCGTATACGTTTCGAGGACATCGACGTGGAACATCTGACCTACAGCAACGACGGCAACCGCACCTGGCTCGCCCTGTGGACCGGCAACACCGTCGGCGTCGGACCGGTCACCGGAGTCACCGTGAGCAACGTGCGGGTCCGTGACGCCGGTACGACCCCGGCCCGGATCAACGGCCAGCCGGGCGCTCCGATCACCGGTGTCACCCTTGACCGGGTGTACATGCCGGGCAGTTCGACGCCGGCCACCTCCCTCGGAGCGATGAACATCACCAACCTCTCCGACTACGGTCCCGTGACCATCACGGGCTGACCGGCGCGGTCGCACCGAGCACGGTGCCGACATGTGAGTACCGGGCTCCAGCGTCGAGGGGATGACGCCGGAGCCCGGTTCCTGATGACCGGGCCCCGAATAGGGGGCGGGTCCCGGCGTAGTTCCAACGATGGTTCTGTCGATCCGGTTCAGTGTGGTGCCGAGGAATCCGTCAGGCGCGGGAGCGGGCGGTCCGGAGAAGGTCGTGAGGGTGAACCAGTGGGCTGATCGTCTCGTAGCTGCATACGCCACGACCAGAAACCCACCCCGCCAACGACCTGGATTCAGATGCCCGGTTGCGCACCGGACGGAGACAGACGATTGCATGACCTTTCACCCGAGGCTCCGAACACCGCGTCGGAGCCCGTCGATTCGCGGCTGTCGGCAGAGCGGCAGAAGGAGATACTCACCGTCGTAGTGGCGGAGTTGCGCGAGGCCGGCTACGAAGCGTTGTCCCTCGACAAGGTCGCCGCAGGCGCTCGCTGCGGCAAGGCGACGCTCTATCGCCTGTGGCGGGACAAGCAGGCTCTCGTGATCGCGGCGCTCGAACGCTGCGGGCCGTTCACCTTCGCCGCCGGGGCCGCCACGACATGTGACACCGGCTCCATCGAGTCGGACGTCCGTGCCTTCGCCGAGGTCCTGGCCGCGGAGGCCCGGACGAACGCACGGCTCCTTGCCGCGCTCGGACATGTGAGCCTGCGGGACGAGCGGCTTTCGTCCGTCATGCGGGACACCTTGATATGGCCGGCCGTGCTGGGCCTGGAAACGATCGTCGTCCGTGCCCACGTCCGCTGTGAACTGCCACGCTCGCCCAGCCGGTCCCTCCTCGCCCATCTGGTGCTCGCCCTGCTGCTGCAACGGTCCCTGCTCGCAGGCAGTTCGCTCGACGCGGAGCCGGTCGAGGCCTTCGCCGGGGAAGTCATGCTTCCCGCTCTCGGGCACCCGGGATGAGCGCGGTCCTCTCTATCTTCCGGTAGAGGCGTTGTTCCTGCCCACGGCCGACGGCGGTGGACGAGTCCGCCGGAATCATGGTGTTCATGATTTCCTCCGCGATCGTCATCGCCGTCAGTGTCGTTGTGATCCTTGCGACCACGGCGTTTTCCCTCCGCAGCCAGCTGCCCTTCTGGATGGTGTTCATCGTCTGTCTGGTCACGTATCCGCTCAGCACACAGCTGCTGCAGACGCCCGCGTTCGCGGACGCCGGTCGTGGATTCGCGGGCGAGTGGGCCGTGCGGCTGGCCGTCATCAGTACGGCCACGGCCGTGCTGGGTCTCTTCTCCGGCAGGAAGGCACGAGCGGGCGGCGGCGGCCCCGAGCGGCAGGCTTCGTGAACGAAGCGACGGCCCGCGGAGCGTGGCGATCAGCCGAACGCTCCGCGGGCCGTCGTGCGCCGCTCCACCCCGGTACGGGCCGGCGGCCGTCACCGGGTCAGGAGAACAACAGGCGCCAGGTCAGCGGGCCCGGCATGCCGTCGGCGTCGCCGCGGAGTTCCCTGCGGGACTTCTGGAAGTCACGCACGTTGAGGCGGTCGGCCTCGCCCCAGGACCGGCTCGGACCGACCTTGTAGTGGTCGCCGAAGCCACGCTTCACCAACTGCTTGCCGAGCTGCAGGACAGGCTCGCCGACGGCCCCGTCCCGGAAGAACTTGCGGCCCGGATACGCGGGCACGGCAGGCTTGGCGGGCGTGGGCTTGTCGGGCTTGTCAGGGGTGTCGTCGTCCACGTCCAGATCGGCCTTGGCGTACTTCAGGATCCGGGCGAAGTCGATCGCGCCCGGGTCGCCGTGCACGTTCTCCGGCACATGCATATGGCCGCACACACCCTTGAACCCCGTCCACTGCGCCCCCGTCATCCGCTGGCCGCCGCTGCCGTACGACGTCGGATACGCCGGCCACTGCTTCGGCCCGCTGAGCGCCACGCCGTGTTCCTCGTGCATCCACGCCAGGAAGCGCGCCACGCCCTGCAGCGCCCAGTCCGGCGCGTCCGGCCAGTAGATGTGCGACTGGCCGGACGTCTGCCACTTCGCGTGCGTCTTGGGATCGCAGGTGCCCACCAGCTCCACCTGGCACACGTTCAGCGTGTTCGTCTCGACACCGCCGCGCTTGTTGACCAGGGCCCGGGAGGAGGTCTCGATGTCGAAGTGCTGGTACCACTTCAGCTTTCTGGCCGCGAGGTCGGGAACCGCGGTCAGGTTCGGCGCCGAGGACCCACCGTCGTAGCCCGGCAGTGTCCGGCCCTCGGTGGTGTGCAGGACGACGACGTTGACCTCCATGGCGTCCCCGGGGTGGTCGTCCTGGTACCAACTCGCACGGCTGGAGCCGGGGTAGCGCTGGGGCCCTGTCCTGGTGCTCACGCACAGCCTCCCTGATGCCTTGGTCTTCCCGGGCACAAAGGGCCTCGGGGTGAGTGAACGGCTGCTCAACACCCCCAGTTGGTCGGGGCGTTGGCGAAGTCCGCGCCTCGCGGCACGACACGCTGAGCCGACGGATGCGTACCGGATTACGAGCGATCCACGGAACCGGTTCAACGAAGGGGGCTTTTCCTGCGGCCCCGCCTTGTGTCACCGCGCCGGAATGGCGGCGAAGGGAACCTGCGGGTACTTCTTGCCGCAGATCGCGACTGCCTTGTCCCATACGGCCGCTTCGACGTCCTTCGGCACGGTGAGGACCGCACCGGTCCCCGGCTTCGGGTCGGCGACGCGCGGCAGCCCGTTCTCCCGCAGACACGCGGCGAGGCCCCGTGCAGCCTTCATGTCACCCGTGACGGACTTCTGCCGGAGCTGCCGCATGCCGGGGACCTTGGCGTCGCACTTCAGCGCGTCGTCCTTGCGCGCCTTGGCTTTGCGCGCCGCCGCCGCGTCGTCCGCCGTTCCGGCCCCGGCGGCCGGCATGACGATCGCTGCGTCGGTCAACCGGAGCTCGGTGTGTCCGGCGTCGTGCATGCAGCTCAGCCACGCCTTGCGGATCGCACCGGCGCTGCTGGGCGCGGCGGTGCTCACGTCGCCCGTGCCGGAGGGGGCCGGAGCGCGTACCGGGTCCTGCGCGACCAGCGAACACCCGGTCGAGGTCAGCAGAGCGAGGCCTGCCACAAGAGTGGTTGCCGCGGCCCGTACGGTGGTGGTCGCATTCACGGGATACCTCCTGGAGGCTGTTCCGGCAGCGGAGTGCCGCCGTGGCCAGCCCAGGTAAACCGCATCCCGGTTCGGTGCCGGTGACGATCGGCTAACCCGTACCTAACCTCCGCCCATTCATGCTGGAACCGCACGCCGCCGAGAGGAGTCACGATGCGGGTACTCGTGGTCGAGGACGAGGAAGAACTCGGGCAGATGATCGCCGACGGTCTGCGCGCCGAGGGCATGACCGCGGACCTCGCCGGTGACGGGGCCAAGGCGTTGGAGATGGCCGCCACCGTCGACTACGACGTCCTCGTACTCGACCGGGACCTGCCGATGGTGCACGGCGACGCGGTGTGCCGTGCGCTCAACATCGCACGGTATCCGGCACGCATCCTCATGCTCACCGCCGCCTGCGGGCTGAACGACATCGTGGAAGGGCTGGGCCAGGGCGCGGACGACTACCTCGCGAAACCCTTCTCCTACCTGGAACTCGTCGCCCGGCTCCGCGCGCTCGGCCGCCGCGGGCCGGGGAACACGCCGACCGTGCTCGAACGGCGCGGCCTGCGGGTGGACACGGTGCGCCGGCTGGCCGAGCGGGACGGCAGGCTGCTGCGCCTGACCCCGCGGGAGTTCGGCGTGCTGGAAGCGCTGATGGGCGCGGACGGCGGAATCGTCTCCCCGTCCGAGCTGCTCGATCTCGTGTGGGACGGCGAGCTGGACCCCGCCAGCGGCGTCGTCAAGGTGACGGTGCATCAGCTGCGGCGCAAGCTCGGTGATCCCGCTCTGATCGAGACCGTGCCCGGCTTCGGCTACCAGCTGTGAGCCGCCGGCTCGCTGCGTTGCGCATCCGTACCCGGCTGACCCTGCTGAACACCGCTGTATTCGTGGTGGGCGGCGGTCTGCTGCTGGCGGCCTGGTGGTTCAGCGCGCGCCAGATCATCGAGGCGAACAGCTCCACCGTCGCGGCGACCCCGGCCACGGCGCCCAACGGCACGGGCAGCGGCACGCCGGCGCCGTCCGCGCCGGGGCTGTCCGCGGCGCGGTTCGAGGAGTTCCGCAACGCGGTCCTGACCGACCTGATGGCACGCTCACTTCTGATCCTCGTGCCGCTCGCGGTGCTGACGATCGCGGCGGCATTCTGGATCGCGGGGCGGTCCCTGTCCCGTATCGGCCAGGTCACCGGCACCGCGCGGGACATCAGCGAGAACAACCTGCACGCCCGGCTCCGTCTGGTCGGCCCGGACGACGAGGTCAAGGAACTGGCCGACACCTTCGACACCATGCTGGAACGACTGGAACGCAGCTTCATGGACCAGCAGTTGTTCACCGCTCATGCCTCCCACGAACTGCGCACCCCCCTGACCATCCAGCGGACGGCCCTGGAGATCCCGTTGGCCCATGGGCGGGTGCCCGCCGAGCTGGAGCCCGACATCCGGCGCGCGCTGGCGGCCACGGACCGCTGTGAGCGTCTGCTCGGCTCGCTGCTGGTACTGGCACGGGGGGAGAGCGGATCCCTGCACCGGCGTCCCTGCGACCTCGCCGAGCCGGTGCGCACCGCCGTCGCGGAACTGCGCACGGAGGCGGACACGGCCGACGTGACCGTTCGGTCCGTGCTGCGCCCGGCGCGGGTTCTCGGCGACCCGGCCCTGCTGGCCCAGCTCGTCTCGAACCTCCTCGCCAACGGTGTGCGCCACAACCACCGCGGCGGCACGGTCACGGTCAGGACCCTGGAAGACAGCTCCGGATGGTCATGCGTCGAGGTCGAGAACACCGGGCCGCCGGTCGACGCCGCCCAGCTTCCCGATCTGTTCCACCCGTTCCGGCGCGGCACCACGCGGGTCAAGGGCTCGGGGCTCGGGCTCGCCGTGGTCAAAGCGGTCACCGAGGTCCACAAGGGCCGACTGGCCGCGTCACCGCGCCCCGGAGGCGGTCTCACGGTCCGGATCGAGTTCCGGGCCGGTCAGCCGTCCCTCCCACCGCCGAGCTGACCCGCCCTGCGTCACCCGGCGGGCGCACCGCGCGGCCGGATCAGTCCGCTCTCGTACGCCAGGATGGTCGCCTGTACCCGGTCGCGCAGCCCCAGCTTGTTGAGCAGGGCGTTGACGTGCGTCTTGACCGTGCCGGTCGCCACGCCCAGGTCCGCCGCGATCTCCGCGTTGGTCAGACCGGAGGCGATCCGCAACAACACCTCCCGCTCGCGTGGGGTGAGTTGTCCGAGAGCCCCGGTGACGCCGGGCGGCGGTGGAGCGCCCTGGGCGAAGGTGTCGATGAGCCGGCGGGTGACGGCGGGAGCCAGGATGCCGTCCCCCGCGGCGACCACGCGGATCGCCGACAGCAGGTCCTCGGGTTGGGCGTCCTTGAGCAGGAACCCCGACGAACCGGCCCGCAGCGCCTCGTACACGTAGACGTCGAGGTCGAAGGTGGTGAGCACCAGGACCCGCGGCCGGGGCTCCAGGGCGGTGATGAGCCGGGTGGCGGTCAGTCCGTCCATGCCGGGCATGCGGATGTCCATCAGCACCAGGTCGGGGGCCTCGCGGGTGGCGAGCGAGACCGCCTCCGCCCCGTCTCCCGCCTCGCCGACCACGGTCAGATCGGGTTCGGCGTCGACGATGGCGGCGAATCCGGCACGGACCACCGCCTGGTCGTCGACGACCAGCACACGTGTGGCTACGGGGACACCTCCTGGACGGCGACCGGGTCCGGCCCGGCCGGCAGGGGAAGGAACACCCGTACCGTACCGGTCGTGTCGAGGGTGATCTGCCCGTCGGCTCCGCAGGCCTGCACCCGCAGCCGTTCCGCGACGGGGCCCGTGACGGCCAGGCGCACCCCGCTGACCGTGATGCGCAGCTCGTCACGGCGCCGCCGCAACGTCACCCGGGCCGGTCCCCGGTCGCCCGCGCCGAGCGCCGCCTCCACCACCCGGTACACCGAGAGGGCCACCGGCGCCGACAGCCCGGCCGCTGCCTCCGGCATCCCGCGCAGTGTCACCTCCCGGCCCGACGCCCGCAGCTGGTGGCACAGTTCCTCCAGGTCGGCCGCCGTCGGCTGCGGACAGCGCCGGCCGTCCTGATCGCCGCCTTCACGCAGACTGTGCAGCAGTTCCCGCATGGCGGCCAGCGCCGACCGGGCCTCGCTGGCCACTTCGTCCAGGCGCCCTGCGCGGGCCAGTTCGACCAGCGCCGTGGTCCGGTGCAGTACCCGGTCGTGCAGTCGGGCGGCCAACAGGCGACGTTCGCCGTCCGCCGCGGCCTCCGCCTGCCGTACGGAGTCGGCGAGAGCGGAGTCCTCACGCGCCAGGATTCGCAGCCGGCGAGCCCGCACGGCCAGACCCGCGCCCCATGCCAGGGCGAGCAACGGACCGATCAGGAACCCGAGTTCCAGAAGGGAGAACACCGCGTTGTCCGCCGACAGGGCCTCGCCCATGAGCCGTCCGTCGGCGCCCGCGGCCACCGTCAGGGCGCCCGCGGCCCCGACGGTGGCCGCGAACACGGCGGGCCAGGTCCGCAGCGCACCGCGACCGTAGGCCGCCACGGCGTACACACCCAGGGCCTCGGTCAGGGCGCCGCAGGCCAGGAACTGCGAAACCGGAGACGGCAGTTCGCCGAGCGCGCGCACCACCGGCCACAGCCACGCCGTGGCCATCACCCCGGCCAGCGCCGCCCAGGGCGCGCGTCGCCGCCACAGCAGCGGCAGCGCGTGCACGGCCATCAGCACGGACAGCAAGCCGATGGCCCGGACTCCGGGTCCGCCTCCGCCTTTCCAGTCCTCCGCGGCCACGAACAGCACGAAGACCGGAACCACCGTCGCGGTGAAGGCGAGTGCGCTGTCCGCCAGGCGCTGCTCCCGCAGGAAGTCCCGCCGCCGCGCGCGTACGCCGGGCCGTAGCGGACCCGTGGTGTCGGGCAGCATGGCCCGGACCCGCCAGCCCCCGCCGGGCCGGGGACCCGCGGTCAGTGTCCCGCCGACCGCCGCCGCGCGCTCCCGCATCCCCGCGACGCCGCGCCCCGAGCCCAGGCCCGCCACCTCGTGCTGCGACGAGGCGCGCGGTGCTTCGTTGTCCACGGTCAGTTCCAGCGTGTCGCCCGCACGCCGTACCCCGACCCCGACGGCCGCGCCGGGCGCGTACCGCAGGGCGTTGGTGAGGGCCTCCCGCACGATGCCGAAGACCGCCTCGGCGGCCGGCCCGACGAGGTCGTCGGGTATCTCGGTGGCGATCGGCCGGCCCAACCGGCCGAAGCCTGCGACCAGTTCCTGGATCGGCCCCGTCATCGGACGGGGATCCGGGCGGCCCGTGTTCTCCACGTCCTGCATCACCGCCACCAGCCGCTGGATCGCCGTGAGGGTCTCCAGGCCGGTCTTCTCGGCGAACTCCAGTGCCTCGGCGGCCAGTTCCGGCCTGTTGCCGCCCAGCCTGCGGGCCGCGTCCACGGTGACCACCACAGACGTCAGATGGTGGGCGCCGACGTCGTGCAACTCGCGGGCCAGCCGGTGGCGTTCGGCGTCCGCGGCCCCCCGCCTGCCCTCCTCGGCCCCGGCCAGCCGCCGGGCCGCCGTGAGCCGTCCGGTGAGCCAGTGACGCCGCGCCTCACCGAGGCCGGCGCAGACCACGTACACGACGGCCGTGATCACCAGCTCCGTCGCGAGTGCGGGACCGAACCCGATGTGCGGCGCGCTCACCAGCCAGGAACAGCCGACGACGGCGGCGACGGCGCGCAGGGTGACCCGTGGGGGGCACCGGACCGCGACGGAGTAGACCGCGCACAGCAGGCCGATGTCGGCGTAGTCGTCGGGCGCGGCCACATGGCCCAGCACGGACGCACCCAGCACCCACGCCAGCGCCTTGACCGGCGCCCTCCGCCGCAGGATCAGGCCGGCGGTCGCCACCGCCACGGCAGCGCCGTAACAGGCGAGGGCCACCTGTTGGGGCAGCGGTCCGCCCTGTCCGGCCTTCTGGGACCACAGCCACGCGGCCTGCCCGGTGGCCAGCAGCAGCGGCAGCGTCCAGTTACGTATCGTCTCCATGTCGGCCACGAGCGTAGGGGAGGGTGTGCGGACGGCGGATCTCCCCGGAGCACGAGGGTCATCTCTACCCTGCGACATAGGCCGTGATCCTGCTCGGAGCCGACGTCGTGGCCCGCGGACGGCGGCAGGCTGTGCGACATGACCAATCCGCTGCCGGCCGAGCGCCTCGCTTATCACCGCCTGGCCCGGGCATACGGCCGTCACCGTTGGTGGCGGCCGCTCCTGGGCACCCTTGTCGCGGCCGGGGGGTGGGCGCTCGCGCTCCTCGCCCTGTACGCCGCCAACTACACGTGGGGCCTCCTGCGGGGCTACCCCGAGAACCCCGACGGTTCGATCCGGTTCGGCCCCGTCGCGAGTACCGCCGTGGACCTGATGGGGCTCGCCGCCGCCATCCCGGCGGTGCTGCTGGCGGTGCGCTGGATCGGCCGACGCCCGGCCGGCACCGTGACCTCGGTCGCGGGACGGATGCGGTGGCGCCTGCTGGGGATCTGCCTCCTGGTCGCGGTACCCGTCCTCGCGGCGGCGGCCGGGGTCATGCAACTGACGGCCGTCGACGACGCGTCGGGATCGGGCGCCCGGTCGGCCGAGTGGGTGGGCTGGGAGGCGTTCGGGACCGCGATGGCGGTGCTGGTCGTGCTGGTGCCACTGCAGGCGGCCGCCGAGGAGTACGTCTTCCGGGGCTGGCTGATGCAGTCGGTGGGCGGCTTCCTCCGCTCCCCGTGGTGCGCGGTGCTGCCCCAGGCCGTCCTGTTCGCGGCCGTCCACGGCTGGGGCACCGCGTGGGGCTTCGCCGACCTGCTCTTCTTCGGTGTCGCGGCCGGATGGCTGACGATACGGACCGGCGGCCTGGAGGCGGCCATCGGCCTGCACACCATCAACAACCTCCTCTCCTTCGCGGTGGGCGCCGCCGTAGTCGACGGTCTGCGGAGCGACGAGACGGCCGCCGACGCGCCCTGGCAGCTGGTGGCCGTCGACGTCGCCTCGATCGCGGTGTACGTCGCGGTCGTGCTGTGGCTGGTGGCCCGACGCCGACCGGCCGTCGGCACCCTGCCGGCCGCCCCGCCGCCACCGGCGTCCGAGCCGCCCCGGACCGCGTCGGCGGATCACGGTCTGTCGGGCGTGGGGACTCCACCGGCCGGGGGAGACCCTCGGCCCCGGCAGGACCGGTACACGGACGGTGGCCCACGCTGATGACCACTCACCTCACTCCGCTCCTCCCGGTCCCCGGTCGGGCCGGCGAGAGGACGCGACCTGCCGGGAAAAGCGAACGCGGTGCGCTGCGCTTCGGCCTGCTGGGCCCGGTGACGGCCGACCGTGGCGGCACGCCGCTCAACCTGGGGCCACCACAGCGACGCGCCCTGCTGCTCCGGCTGCTCGTCGCGCACGGTCGGCCCGTCAGCATGGACCTGCTGTGCGAGGACCTGTGGATGGGCCGCCCGCCCGCCGGAGCGGTCTCCGCGGTCCACGCCCACATCAGCAGACTGCGCCGGGAACTGGAACCCCGGTCCGCCGGGCCCGCACCGGACCGGGTGCTCACCGCCGGGCCCACCGGATACGCGCTGCGGGTACCGGAACACGCCCTGGACAGCGTCCGGTTCGAACGGGGCCTGGAACGAACGCGTGACCTGCTGAACGAGGGCCGTCGGGCCGTCGCCCGCGCGGAACTGGAACGGACACTGCGCATCTGGCGCGGCCCCGCCCTGGTCGATGCCGCGGAGCACCCCTTCGCGGTCCGCGAGATCGCCCGGCTGGACGAGATCCGCCTGACGGCCCAGGAACTGCGCGTCATGGTCCTGCTGGCCGACGGCGAACACGGACCGGCGGTGGCCGCGGCACGCGAGCTCACATCCCAGGAGCCGCTGCGGGAGACCGGCTGGGAGCTGCTCATGCGCGCCCTGTACCTGGCCGGCCGGCCCGCCGAAGCGGTACGGCAGTACGAGGAGGTCCGCCGCGTACTGCTGGCCGAACTGGGTCTCGAACCGGGGCCGAACCTGCGCGAACTGTGCCGCGCCGTCCGGCAGCACCGTACGGCGGCGGTCCTCGGGCCGTACGCCGAGTCGCCGGAGACGGACCGTAGCCCGGGGCGGCCCGACTCGGCACCGGGACCGTCCCGCACGACCGGGACGAGCACGTCCGGGCAGGGCACGCAAGGCGGGCTCCATAAGAATTCTTATGGATTGCGGAATGTCGATGGATGATTGGTAATGGATTCTGGTGTTGCTCCCACAGCCGCCCCACGAAGGCGGGTGGCACAGCACGCGACAGTCCCCCTAGCGACAAGGCCAGGCATACCGATGTCGAAGATCCTCATGGTCATTTCCGCCGCCACCAGCCTGAAGCTGGCCGACGGTTCCACCCACCCCACCGGCTACTGGGCCGAGGAAGTCGCCGCCTCGCACAAGGTGCTCAAGGCCGCCGGCGCGGACGTGGTCGTCGCCACCCCGGCCGGTGTCCGCCCCACGGTCGACGCCCTCAGCCTCAGTGAGCAGGGCGGGGTCTCCGAGGCCGATGCCGCGGAGTTCCAGGCCTACCTGGCCGGCATCGCGGACGAACTCGCGGCGCCGCTCGCCCTGTCGGACGTCAACGTCGGTGACTACGACGCGATCTACATCCCGGGCGGCCACGCCCCGATGGCCGACCTCGTCCACGACGCCGACCTCGGCCGCCTGCTGAACGAGGCCGACGCGCGGGGGACGACGGTGGCCGCCCTCTGCCACGGTGTCTCCGGTCTGCTCAGCGCCACCAAGGAGGACGGCGGGTTCACCTTCGCCGGCCGCAACCTCACGTCGTTCACGGACGAGGAGGAGAACCAGGGCGGACTCGGCCAGAACTCGCCCTTCTTCGTCGAGGACCGCCTGCGGGACAAGGGCGCGGTCGTGCAGACCGGTGCGGCCTGGAGCAACACCGTCGTCGTGGACGGCAACCTGATCACCGGCCAGAACCCGCAGTCGAGCACGGGCACGGCCGAGGCCGTCCTGAAGGCGCTCGCCAACTGAGTCGGGCATTCTCGCCGGTGGTGACCCGGGGGTGGGCGGAACCCGCCCGCCCCCGTTCCTTGCGACTGATGGTAGGAAGAGCGCGTGCCGAGTCTTGACCTGCTGGCGACGTTCCTGGAGATCTACCGCGCCGGGTCCCTCTCCGCCGCCGCTCAGCGGCTGGGCGTGACACAGCCCGCCGTCACCGGTCAGCTGGTCAGGCTTGAGGAGCAGATCGGCGAGCAGTTGTTCGTCCGCTCCCGCCGGGGAGTCGCGCCCACACCACGCGCCGCCGCCCTCGCGGCACGGGTGAGCCTGCACCTGGACGGACTCCGCGACGTCCTCGGCTCGACGGACACCGAGCCGGCACTGCGCGGCACGGTACGGATCGGCGGCGCGGCCGAGGCCATGACCCTGCGGGTCCTGCCCGCGCTCGCCCCGCTGACCGGCCGTGGCCTTTACCTTCACGCGACGCTGGGCCTGGCCCAGGACCTGCTCGCCGAGCTGGCCGAAGGCCGTCTCGACCTGGTCGTCTCCGCGGTCCGGCCCACCCACCGGGCACTTCTCGCCGCCCCCCTCGTGGACGAGGAGTTCGTCCTCGTCGGCCCGCCGGCCAGCCTTCACACCGTGGACGCCGAACGGCTCCGCACCGCCCCGGCGGACGCGCTCGCCGCACTGCCGCTCGTCGCCTACGCGGAGGAGCTGCCCATCGTGCGCCGTTACTGGCGCAGCGAGTTCGGCCACCGCCCCGCCAACCCCGTCGCCCTCGTCGTCGCGGATCTCCGCGCGGTCCTCGCCGCGGTCGAGGCCGGGGCCGGTGTCTCCGTTCTGCCGCGCTACATCGCCGAACCGGCACTGGCGGCGGGCCGCATCGTGGAGCTCCACCATCCCGAGGTCCCGCCGCTCAACACGCTCTACCTCGCCACCCGGCGCGGCACACCGGCCAACCCCGCACTGACCGTGGTACGCGACCGGCTCATCGAGGCAGCGGCCGAATGGGGCGGACTGTGACACGCGCCGGTTCGACACGGTGTCCCGGAAGGCGGAGCTCATGACGGAATGGGCCTGACGGACTCCTGACAGGTGTGGCCGGCCCCCGCCGGAAGGTCGTGCCGCCCGGGTGGCATGGGCGGTACGACGGCTGCCCTGGCCGCCCGTGCCAGCGCGCTCCGGTCGTCGTGGGTGCTCGCCGGGATCGGGTCGAGCAGCGTGACCTCGGCTGTCAGTCCACGTGCCGCGACCACCCGGAGCAGCGAGGCCGCCAGGGTGTCCTGGCCGACGAAGGCCGGCACCGTGGTGGGCCCGTGGCCGTCGAGGCGGTACTCGATACGGACCGGCTGCACCGGCACGCGGGCGTCGATCGCGGCCTGGAAGGCGGCGTTCCGAAAGCGGCCGTGCTGCTTGCCGCACCAGGTGCAGCCTTCCGGGAAGACGACCACCGTGGAGCCGGAGCGCAGCGCGGCGGCCATCTCGTCGACCTTGACCGGCAGTGCCCGCAGCCGGTCACGCTCGACGAAGAAGGTGCCGCCGCCGGCGGACGCCACTCGCCCCAGGACCGGATAGGACGCGATCTCGCTCTTGGCCACCATGCGGCCGGGCAGTACGGCGGCGACCAGGGGTATGTCCAGCCACGAGACATGGTTCGCGACGACCAGGACGCCTCCTTCGGCCGGTGCGCCACGGGCGTCGGTGGTCCGTCGCCGTAGGCCGAAGGCGGCGACGATGGCCCGGCACCACGTCCTGATCAGCCGGTCGCGCAGTGTCGAGGGCAGTCGCCGGACCACCGGGATGAGCGTGGTTCCGCCGGTCAGGACCCCGATGCCCGCCACCAGCCGGATCGTTCGGCGAAGCGTCCCGACCGACGGCACGCGATCGGCGACGCACTGCTCGGGTGTGCACGGGGCGCTGGGCCGCCAGACGCTCGGCAGGTTCTCCGTCGGACTGCTCATCGGACTGCTCACCGGACGGGAGCCATGGAGAGGAAGCGGTGCAGATAGCGCGGGTCGGTGCGCCGCAGGGACAGCAGCACGTAGAAGTCGGCCACACCGAAGTCCGCGTCGTGCGCGGGCTCACCGCAGACCCAGGCGCCCAGCCGCAGATAGCCGCGCAACAGCGGGGGAAGCGAGGCACGGCCAAGGCGTGCGGCGGCCTTGACCGGGGTACGGGCGGGGCGCCACGGCAGGTGCGGGGTGACGCGGTACTCCGCGGGGGACAGGTGGTCGGTGGACACCGTCTCCCACACGTCGGCGGCGAGCCCCCCACCGTCCGCCAGCGGAACCGAGCAGCAGCCGGCCAGCCACTCGTGCCCCGCCTGGTTCAGATAGCGGGCTATCCCGGCCCACATGAGCGAGATGACGGCCCCGTCGCGATGGTCGGGGTGGACGACGGACCGGCCCGCCTCGACCAGGTCGTGGCGGATCCCCGCCAGAGCCACCACATCGAACTCGGTCTCCGCGTACAGCCCGCCGGCGCCGGCGGCGCGGTCCGGTGGCAGCAGCCGGTACGTGCCGACGACCGTGCCGGTGGTCTCCTCGCGGACGATCAGATGGTCGCAGTGCGCGTCGAAGTCGTCGATGTCGAGGCCCGGTTCGGGGGTGGTGAGCAGCGCGCCCAGCTCACCGGTGAAGACGTCGTGGCGCAGGCGCTGGGCCGCTCGTATGTCGCCCTCGTCCCGTGCGAGGGAGACGGTGTACTGCGGGAGTGTGCCCGGGTGCGGTGCGAGCTGTGGCGAAGCGGTCATGTCTGCCGTCATGTTTCTTTCATTTCGCGTCGGATGCCGGAGCTTCAGCCGTATGTGCGAAAGCCGAGGATCACGTTGTGGCCGCCGAATCCGAAGGAGTTGTTGAGGGCGACGACCGGGCCGTCCGGCAGCGGCCGGGGGGCCGCGG
>NZ_JBJDQL010000086.1:0-19942 GCF_044903305.1 Streptomyces sp. NPDC019531
AGCAGCCTCGGCTACCGCAGCCCTGCCGACTATGAGACCGCCCTCGCGGCCTGACCACCACACTGAGGGTGTCCGTCAAAACGGATCAAGCTCAGTAGTACGCGGTCCATGCCTGACCCCCCATAGCCCGCCGAGTAGCAGCCAGCACACAGATGATGGCGTCGGTCACCGTCGGTGCGCGCCCATCCCACGCCGTGAAGCCACTGCCACAACTGCTGAAGCTGCCATCGTGAAGTAGATCCATTCGATGAAGCCTGGCCCAGTCGCGTCGCCGCCTGCGAAGAGGACGCCGCAGCCAACGACCCCTACACGGCCGCGCATTTGCGTCTCAGGATGTGGCGCTGGGCGCGGCGATGGATCACTGTTCTCCCTCGGGAGTGCTTCAGCGCCGGGCGCATTCACGTGGCCCGACCGGAGGCCTGCTGTAGCAAAGCCGGTGGGCGCGAATGTCCGCGAAGACATGGTCTCGGACTGCGGAGGTGCAGCATGATGAGATTGTGATTCGGGTCGGGGGACAGTTCCGGGGCAGACGAACACGCGCACGAGTGGCGATCTCGATAGGATTATCGGCCAGCTTCGTAGGGACCTTTTGGGCCTTCGTCCGTGGCATGCTGTCGCTCGACCGCGCCTTGGCAATACTCGGCTTGCTGACGACCGTTGGGCTCTGGCTCATGCGAGCGCCCAAACAGGTTGAGGCTGACGACGCGGAACTGGCCGTCGTCCATGCCCGGACACTCGCCCGGATCGTGGTGGAGGAAGTAGGCCTGATCCGCAGGCAGCTTCTCGGCAATGACGTCCAACGCATCAACATCCGCTTCCTGCTACAGCGAGCGCCCAGCCGCGGCGCGACGGCCCTTCTGGCTGGTCAAGCCCATGCCGGTGAGGAAGCGACGCTGCCGGACATCACCGCCTACTACCGTGCAACCACGCCCTCGCGCCTGGTCATCACCGGTGCGGCGGGTTCAGGGAAAACGACGTTGTCGCTTGAACTGCTCCTCGCCCTGATTGCCGGACGAGGAGAGAACGACCCGGTCCCCGTCCGTATCCCGCTCATCGAGTGGAACACCAGCGTGCCGCTGCGCAGCATGCTCATCCATCGCCTGATCGACGCCTACAAGTGGCCTGCCGCTTCCGCCGCGAACCTGGTCGAGCACGGGATGGTTCTGCCGGTGCTCGACGGCCTGGACGAGATGGACGCCACTCGGCCCGACGGCACGCCCGGCCCCGCCGCACTGCAGATGCGCGCCGCTCTTGAGCAGCTCAACTCCTACCAGGACCGGGACGGGCTTCGTCTGCTCCCTCTCATCCTGACCTGCCGCACCGCCCACTACGACGCGCTTCGTCACACCGACACCCTCATCGACGCTGCCCGGATCTCCCTTGCCCCAGTCGACGCGCCGACGGCCGCCGCCTATCTGGGCGCCCGTGCCCGTGACCCGCAGCGCTGGGAGCCCGTCCTGCACCATCTGCGGACGCAACCAAGCAGCCACTGCGCCCGCATGCTGTCCACCCCATGGCGGCTGTGCCTCTCGGCCACGGTGTACCACCGCAGCGGCAACCCGGCCGAACTCCTGACCCACACCAGCGCATCCGGCCTCGATGAGTTCCTCCTCAGCCGCTACATCCCCGCCTCCGCGCAGTCAGCCGGCTCATACGGCTACCCACCGGAGCAGATCCACCGCTGGCTCCACCACCTCGCAATGCATGTCGCCCGCAACTACGGCACCCAGACCTCCCGCGACCACCTGGTCCTGCACCTGCTGCGGCCACCCGGCCCCCGCGCTCTCTTCCGTGCCGTCGACGCCATCCTCAGCCTCCTGCCGTTCGCCCTTCTGTTCGGCGCCGCTCGGGCGGCCGGCGCTCCCTCCTCCGCGACCGGCTTCGTCATCGGCGCAGCCATCATCAGCGTGATGGCAGCCGTGATCGGTCAGCCCTCCACCCCGGCACGCATCGACCTCGGCCTGCTGGCGACTCGCGGGCGCCGGCAACTGGTGCCCATCATCCTGGTCATCCTCATTGGCGGCCCGTTCTTGGCCGCTCTCGGCGGAGGCACCGGACACTCGGCTCAGCATCTGGGGCTGGCTCTGGGATATGTCTGCGCGCTCGCGTACGCGCTGACCTTCACCCTCACCGTCACCCTCACCGTGGACACGCCCAGGGCCGTCAGAAGCCGCGCGGTCATCCACGACGACGCCGTCCTCGGGATCACAGCTGCGGTCGGCCTCGGCACCATGATGGGAGTCGGCGTCGCCGGCACCGACGGAGTCCTCAGCGGCATCGTGTACTTCCTCGCAACCGCACTGGGCGCGGGGCTCCTTCGCGGCAGCACAGCCCGCCGGTACACGGTATTCCTCCTCTGCTCCAGCCGATGGCTGCCGTTCCGGCTGGGGCGCTTCCTCGACTGGGCCTGCACGGCCGGGCTTATGCGCCACAGCGGCCCGGCCTACCAGTTCCGCCACAACGAACTCCAGACATGGATCACCGCCCACCCCGAACCTGAGCTGCACCGAGTTTCGTAGCGGCCGGTTTGCGTGGTTTCAGGCGGCGTTCATTGCTGCCTGAGATCGGTAGTGCTGGGTCTCGAATTCCTCGGGTGGGAGGTAGTCGAGTGCTGAGTGCAGGCGCTGGGTGTTGTACCAGCCGACCCATTGAACGACGGAACGTTCGACCTGGACAGCGTCTCGCCAGGGCCCTTGGTGCTCGATCAGCTCGGCTTTGAAGGAACCGTTGAGGGCCTCGGCCATCGCGTTGTCGTAGCTGTCCGCTACGGAACCGACGGAGGCAGTCGCGCCAGCCTCAATGAGCCGCTCACCGTACCGAATTGATACGTATTGCGAGCCGCGGTCGCTGTGATGAATCAGACCCGAGTCCTTCTTGATGCCACGCCGCCACAGGGCCATCTCCAGTGCGTCCAGAGGGAGATCGGTTCGCATGTGGGTGGCGAGCTGCCATCCGACGATCATCCGCGAGTACACGTCCAGGACGAAGGCAACGTAGACCCAGCCTGACCAGGTGCGGATATAGGTGAGGTCGGCGACCCACAGCTGGTTCGGCCGGTTCGCTGTGAAGCGCCGGTTGACCAGATCGGGCGGCCTCGGCGCGGACGGCTCGGGGATCGTGGTGCGGCGCCGCTGGCCGCGGATCACGCCTTCCAGGCCGTCCTCGCGCATGAGGCGCTCGATAGTGCAGCGGGCTGTGGTGATGCCCTCGCGCCGCAGCTGGCGGTGGATGCGCCGGGCTCCGTAGGTCTCGCCGGACGCGTCATGGATGCGGCGGATGTGCTCGATGAGCTGTTCGTCGCGCTGTCGCCGGGCGGACTTCGGGCGTCGGCGGCGTGCGTTGAATGCCGAGACCGAAAGGTCCAGTTCCCGGCATACGGGCTCGACCCCGAAGTCGCCGCGGAGGTGGTTGATCACCGCGTCAGCCTCGTGCGGGGCTGGTCGAGCTCCTTCGCGAAAAACACCGAGGCGGCTTTCAGGATCTCATTTGCCCGGCGCAACTCGGCTATCTCCTTGCGGAGTTGGCCCAGCTCGGCCCGTTCGGCGGTGGTCAGCAGATCAGTCCGGTCACCCTTGTCGGCCTCGGCCTGGCGGACCCATCCGCGCAGAGCCTCCTTGTGGATGCCCAAGTCCTTCGCGACGTGAGCGACCGGACGGCTGGAGGTCTGGACTTCGCGGACGGCTCGCTCACGCAGCCGTGAGGGTTCCACGGCGCGCCGCCGGCTGTGCCACGGCGGGGGTTCACCTCGGCGCGCAGGGGTGGAAGGACCGGGCACAGATCGTCGTCCGGTCGGCGTGCACGGCCATGGCTTGCGGTCACCGTCGCGGCTTCGCCGGCCTCCCACGTCCGGCTCGTCGCATAGGCTGTTCGTCCTCTTTGTGTAAAGCGAGCGCAGGAGAGCTGCATTGTCCGACGGCCACGCCACTCACCCGGTCGACTGGCGCACCATCCGGTCCTGGGCGGGAAGCCAGGACCGTGCCTTCGAAGAGCTGTGCTTCCAGCTGCGGGAGCCTGCCCAGCCGGGCTGGCGGACCATCAAGACAGCCGCACCGGACGGCGGGGTGGAGTGGTACAACCGGGCCCCGGACGGGCGGGCGCACGGCTTTCAGGTGAAGTACGTGCACGAGATCGATGATCTCCTGCCCCTGGCCCGGAAAAGCCTGGAGGCCGTGGGGAAGAACCGGCCCCGCCGGAACGTGACCCGCATGGTGTTCATGGTGTGCATCGATCTGCCGGATCCCGCACATCTGCGGCAGGGCAAGCCGGTGGTCGGGGCCCGCCAGAGGTGGGAGCAGGCAGTCGCCGGCTGGAAGACGCAGCTGGAGGGAGCTTCTGACATCGAGGTGGAGCTCCTGGGCAGCGGAGAACTGTTGGAGCGGCTGCTGGCTCCGGGAAACGAGGGCCGACGGTGGTTCTTCTTCCAGCAGCGCACCCTGGGCTCCGGGTGGCTGCGGGAGCAGTTCGAACGGGCAGCGCGTATCGCCCACGATCGCTACACGCCTCAGCATCACATCCCGCTGCCGATCGCCTCGACGCTGGACGCGTGCGCTCTGGCAGGCCCACTCATCGAGCACGTGGGGCAGTTGGTGGAGGCGTTCCGCACGACCGTGCGCGACGCTCAGCCCTCCAAGTGGCGGACAAGACCGGCGCCGGGGCGTGGCACGGATACCGGCCGGTTCGCGTCGGCCGTGGCCAAAATCGAAGGACTGCTGGCCCAGCTGTCACGCCTCGGGGAGGAACTGCACCTGGCGGTGGCGTCGGTCGCCGCGGCGGGTCTGCCCGCCGATCGTATCGTCTCAGCAATCGAAGAGGTCACTGAGGTGGCGTACTACTTCGCCAGCGCGCAGCACGAGTTAATTGAGCTGACCGCCTACGCGCCGTGGGAGCGTGCCTTCCGCTCAACAGGCCGTCGTCTGTTCATGACGCTCGATCGGTTGTCTGACCTGTGCCGGTCGGACGGGGCACGCGCAGCGGAGGCCAAGGCATGGGTGCTGCTGGGTGAGGCGGGACAGGGCAAGACGCATCTGCTGGTCGACGCCACGCGCCGGGCACTTGAGGCGGGACGGCCTGCGGTGACGGTGTTCGGCGAGCTGATGGCGGCCGATGATCCCCTGACGGAGGTCGCACGGCAGCTGGGGTTGGGGGATGTGCCGCACACCGTGCTGCTGCAGGCGTTGGACGCCGCCGGAGCGGCGTCCAACACACGCTTTCTCCTGATGATCGACGCGCTCAACGATGCCGAGGAGCCGGGCAGATGGCGCAGCCGGCTGCCGCAGCTGTGGGCCCAGACGGAACCGTACGACCACGTGGCGGTGGTGGTCTCGTGCCGCTCCTCCCTCAGGGACGTGGTGCTGCCGGCCGATGTGTCGGCCCATCATGTGCCGTGTACGGAGCAGCCGGGGTTTGCCGGGCACGAGGTGGAGGCGCTGGAAAGCTACCTGCAAAAGGCACCGTCGGCGCTGCCGCGCACACCGCTGCTCGCGCCGGCCTTCTCCAACCCCCTGTTCGTGAAGCTGTACTGCGAGAGCCTGGAGGCCCTGCCGGAGAATCAGCGGGGCATCGCCGCGCGCACCCAGCACCGCAGCGCGGTGTTCAACAGCTTCCTCGATCGCAGGGCCCACCAGATCCATCTGGCGCTGCGCCTGGACGCGGGTGAGCGGGTGGCCCAGCGCGCCGTGCAGGAACTCGCCCGGCAGATGGCCAAGGCGGGCCAGGAGGTCCTGCCCCAGCAGCAGGTGCGGGAGATCATCGCACCGTTCGCCACGCACCTGACCCGGTGGCCTGACACCCTGCTCGGGCAGATGGTGGCGCACGGGGTGCTGGCCAGCGAGCGCTTCCACACCGTCGGCGGGCAGCCGGAAGCCGGATACGGATTCGGGTACCAGGCCTTCAGCGACGACCGCATCGTCGATGCCATGCTCGCCGAGCATGGCATCGAGGTAGAGGCCGCCGCCTCAAGCGGCGTGCTGACCCCCACGTCGGAGCTGCGAACCTGGCTGGAGGAAGCTTCCCCGAACCTGGTGGAGGCGGCCACCGTACTGCTGGCCGAGCGCACCGGCCGCGAGCTGATCGATCTCCTCGGCGCTGGACAGGACACCGACGCCGCCGCCGGTCCCGGCGGGCGCAGCAGGTTCGCCCTGTATGTGAGCCTGGTGCGCACCCTGGCGCTGCGCGACGCCCGCAGTGTCAGCGAGCGGACCGCCGCCCTGCTCGAGCAGGCGGCCGACCAATTCGACCTGGGCCCGATGGTCCTGGAGGCCCGCCTGGCTGTGAGCGCTCAGACGGACCATCTCCTCAACGCCGACCATCTCCACCGCACCCTCTGTGCGATGGCACCGGCGGACCGGGACGTCACGTGGGGCCTGGCGGTCTACGACGTGCTCGAGCGGTCCGGGGCGCTGCACCGGCTGCTGCGCTGGGCCGAGCAGCTGCCCGCCCCGCAGCAGCTGCGCCCCTCCCCCACCGCCGCGGCCTCATCGTGGACACCGCGGCGCGCGGGCAGCACCGTGACGGCGGCGGTGGCCCATCAGCCCCCGGAGCCGGAGGTGGTGCGGCTGGCGGCCACCGCCCTGGTGTGGACGCTTGTCTCCTCCAACCGTTTCCTACGGGACCGGGCCACCAAGGCCCTGGTCCAGCTGCTGCTTGGCTACCCGGCCGTCCTCACCGCGCTGCTGGACCGGTTCCTTCACACCGACGCCCGCCAGGTCGACGACGCCTACGTCTTCGAGCGGCTCGCCGTGGTGGCGCACGGCGTGGTGGCCCGTACCCGGGCGAGCACCGGACATCCAGCCGTCCTGGCAGACGTCGCCGCGCGGCTGCTCGACCACGTCTACGGTGACGTCACCTCGCCCGCCCACGCGTCCGTCAACGCGCTGCTGTGCGACGCCGCCTCCCGCGTGATCCGGGAGGCCTTCGAGGCCGGGCTGGTCTCGGCGGACGACGCCGCCCGCTGCGCTCACCCCCATGCCTGCCCCGAGCCCGGACAGGCACCGGACGAGGCGGTCATCGACGCCCGCTACCCGGCACGGAATGCGGACGACGAGCGGCTGTGGGGAAGTCTGCGTACCTCTTTGCTGAGTCTGGCGGACTTCACGACCTATGAGGTCAAGCCAGCCGTCAGCACCTTCAGTCAGCTTCCCCTGACCGTTCCCGCCCCGGACCCTGCCTACCAGCGGCGCCACCGGCCCCCGGTGCTGGTGCCCGACCAGGTGGAGGCCTTCGCCCAGAGTCTGCCCACTGCCGTCCGCGAGGTGCTGGGCACACCCGAGTCGGTCGCCCGGCTGCTCGCCGAACGCTGGCAGGCGCAGCGTGTGCTGACGGACGAGCAGAGGCAGTTGCTTGAGCAGTGCGCACAGCCGCCGACCAGCCAGGAGCAACTCGCGGAAACACCGGTGGACAAGGACTGGGCCAGCCGCTGGATTCTCAAGAACGCCGCACACCGCGGATGGAGCCCCGAACGGTTCGCCGCCTTCGACAACGATCGCGGCGGCGGCCTCGGACGCGAGGGACACAAGGCCGAACGCGTCGGCAAGAAGTACCAGTGGCTGGGACTGCACGAACTCGTGGAGCGCCTGGCCAACCACCGGCATGTGATCCAGGCCGACGCCGGTGATCCCGCACAGTATCCAGGTGCCGAAGCGCTGCTGCTGATCGACATCGATCCCACCCTGCCCCCTGCCGCGCACCCCTTGTCCGCGACCACCAACAGCGAACCCGGGGAGGCGGCCACGGTGGACGCCACTCACGCCACCTTTCCTCCCACCGCTCTCGACGGTCGGTGGAATCCCCCGCCACCCCTACTGCCCGCCCCCGGCCAACTCGCCGACTGGCTGCAACAGGACACCGGGCTGCCTGACCTGGGCCAGCTCGCGGTACGCGAGGACGACCAGGGCCATCAGTGGGTCGTCCTGTACGAGTCCACGGTGGACAGCGTCGGCGGAACCGAAAGGGAGTGGAAGGGACAGGCCGAACAGTGGCACCTCATCCACAGCTGGCTACTGGATGCCGCCCACTACCAGCCCGCCATGGACTTCCTCGCCTCACGCACCCTCATGGGCCGCTGGATGCCCGAGATCCCCTCCCGGCACGGCATCTACCTCGCCGACCTCCCCCAACGCCCCCTCGAGCGCGAGGACCGCGACCACGAGATGTGGTTCATCGACTACGGCGCCGACACCGACACCCCAACGCCGGACTCCTCCTCCCCCGCGCCGCAGCCGCCCGCCCGCCCCCGGCGCAGGGCCATGACCGGCGACGACGTCACCCAGGCACGCGAGTACCTGCACAACTTCCTGGGCGAGCTCGGCTACGGCGACGGCGACGGCTCCACACACGAGCGGCAACTGCACGAGCTGGCCGAACGCTGGAGCACGACACCGGACACGGGCACCATGCCCCCGCCGCCCGCAACCAATCCGCGCGACATCGCCCGCGACGCCGACGGACGGCCGATGCACGCGGTGCCGGTCGTCCAGGAGTACAACTGGAGCGCCAGCGGCCAGGACTGCTCCCTGGACGCCCCCGTCAATCTGTCCCTGCCCTCCCACCAGCTCCTCAACGGAGCAGACCTGAGGCGCGACCCGGCCAACGGCGACTGGTACACCAGCGAGGGCACCCGCATCGTGCGGGCCTTGACCAGTCAGAGGCCCACCGGAACCATCGACACCCTCCTGGCCCGCAAAGACTGGCTCGAACAGCGCCTGTGCACCCTCAACTCAGCCTTAGTCCTAGGCCTGTTCGGCGGCCCCGCACCACCGATCTCACCCAGTGGCGCGAATACAGCCAGACCGCCGGCCTGCAGCCCGGCCACGAACCCACCGTCCAGGAACAACTCACCCGTATCAGGGTCAACCTCAACCCCTGACCTGCGCCACCAACCGCAGAACGCAGCTATGGAACAACTGCCGGCCCGCGCGCAGCCGCCTGCCGTGCGCGGGCGAACCATGAGTCACCAAAGAGAGCTCTCGCACCCAACGTCAGCACGCCCGCGGTCGAGCGCCGCGCTCTCCCGAAGCCGAGCCCAGAGAGGAATAAAAGGCCCAGAGCCACCGACTCGAGCGAAAACCGGATACCACACGCATCCCCAACTCACGGAGGGGGCAGTGTTTCTGCAGAGCGGTCAGCACGGATCCAACAGGCGGTAAATCGGCCACACGACCACAAATCAATATGAGGTCGCTCCGCACAGGCAGAGTTGCACCAACCACCGCTCTGCTCAAGGTCGGCCGGACCTGGACCACCGCACACGCAGAGATGCACCGAACTGGGAGAACGGCCGCTCGGAGCCGAAGTCGTCCGCTTTGCACGCGCAGAGATGCACCGCCGCACCGCATTTCCTGGACGCTCGACGAGCCGTGCGCTCCGCGCACGCAGAGCTGTACCGTCGGCCGTCACGGTCTGGCACTCACCGACGCGCCCCGCTCCGCACACGCAGAGTTGCACCGACTGGTGCAAGCGTCTCTTCCGCGCGCAGAGATGTACCTGCATTCACCCGCACACACGTGGACATCCACGGCCGGACTCTGCAGACACCACACAAGATCAAACCTCTATAGGAACTTTCACCACGATGTCCTGCGTGTTTGCATGACTTGTCACGATCATCTTTCACGCAACGTCCCGCCACCGCCGCCAACTTCCCTGCTCAACAAGTCCCATTGCAAGACATCCAAATGCGAGAAATCTTGGACAAGACTGCGAGAGATAACAACCTCGGCATCCCCACCACCAGCCGCATGACCCAGACCCAGATCACCGAAGCCGTCTGTCACACCTACCAGGCCGCCGGCATCCAACTCGTCCTCATCGACGAAATCCACCGCCTCAACCCCCGCACCACCACCGGCGCCCAAACCGCCGACCTGCTCAAAGACCTCACCGAACGCCTGCCCGCCACGTTTGTCTACGCCGGCATCAACGTCACCGACACACCCCTGTTCAGCGGGACACGGGGCGCCCAACTCGCCGGACGCGCCACCCTCATCACCTGCGGCCCCCTCCCCGCCCGCCACGGCACCCGCCAACCCTTCCGCGACGTCATCACCGACATCGAAAACAACCTCGACCTCACCCAGCACACACCCGGCACCCTCCCCCGCCACCACACCTACCTCCACCAGCGCACCGCCGGCCGCATCGGATCCCTCACCCGACTCATCCGCCAAGCAGCCATCACCGCCATCACCGCCATCCACGACGGCACCGAACGCATCACCAAGCAATCACTCGACGCCATCCGCCTCGACCACCTCGCCGAGCAACACAGCCGCCCCACACCAAAGCGCTGACCGCCCAACCCAGATGCCCCCCCCATTCCCGCAACAGTGCGAAACCAGCCGCACTGAGCTGTTCAGGAAGTGACACGGCCCCATCGCTGCGAAACTCTGCCTGGCAGGCAGTCGCACTGGACGGGGGCGTGTAGCTGTGGCGAGAGCAAAGACGAAGGCGCAGTCCCGCAAGGGCTATTACCGGGCAGCGCACTACGTGAGGCCATCCTCGACGTCCAGCCGATGGAAGAAGCCGTCCCTGGGGCTCATCCTGGGCGCCGCTGTACTGCTCATCGCCGCATGGAACACCCTGTTCTCCGACGGCTCCGACAGCTCGGACAAGACGCCCCACCCCCAGCCGTCCAGTGTCTCGGCCTCTGCGGTCCCCGGTCAGTGATCCCGCCTGCGGCGCAAGGCCGACAAAGGGCGCTGCCACGCTCTATCCTTCTCAGGCCCGCCGCCATCACGGGCGACTTCCGGGCTCGCCGTCTTGGCCGACAGGTTCTGCGCGCGCAGCTGCTGCCAGGCGGTCTGCCACTGCGTGATCTGTTCATCGGGAACGCCGCACGCTGAAAGGTAGACGGCCGTGGTACCCCAAGTCGCCGGAAGAGTGCTGCGGTTGAGCAAAGCGCCGACGGTGCCGCCCGCCATGCGTCCGGCCGAACGCTCACTGACCGCCCGATGAGTCAGTCCACTGACCACCCGCACCTCCGCGAGAGCGGTGAAGAACCCGGTCACGGTGCGGATCGCGCGCGGATCCGGCCAGAGACGCTCCGCCGCGTCCGCACCGGCCGCAGCAGCGGGCGCGGCGGGCAGATCCGCGTGGTTACGCCCGAGCGCGACCTGGGCACCGCTGTTGCGGTCCCGCGCCTGCGGAACAGGATGCCCGCGCGCCTCCATCGTCAGGCGCAGATGCCGGTACAGCACCCCGAGGTCAACCAGCGCGGGACCGCCGGGTATCCCCCGCCGCAGGACCTCCAGCAGAGCCCCGGTGAAAGCCGTGTAGGTCTCCCCCACCGGCGCCAGAGCAGTACGGGTCTCGGCGGCGGCCGCCAGCAGGAAACTGCCCTCCACCGCCGCCTGGTCGGCAAGCCCCGTCCCCGCGCTCATCCTCCCCAAAGCCAGACCGCTGTAACAGCAGTCCAGAATCACCACATGCCGCTCGGCCCGGGAATCCAGCAGCAGCACCTGGCGCACCCAGTCATAGGGCAGACCGGTCTCGACACGGCCGAACTCGGTATGCGGCAGAGCCAGAACGAGCTGATCCTGGGCATCGACCAGTCCGTGCCCGGCAAAGTAGACGATCAGTGTGTCGCCGGCCTCGGCGGCCGCCTGCCGCACCGCGCCCACCACCGTGTGCGCGGCAGCCGGATCCTCCACAACAGTCACGTGCTGGGCGGGCAGCTGCAGCGACAGCGGGCTGCACAACAGATCGGCCAGAGCCCGCAGATTGTTCGCCACCGCCGGCAACGGCTCCAGATACTCAAAGCGGCTCGTGCCCACCAGCACGGCCCTCGAGGCCCCCGGATCGGGCAGCACACTCACCGATCCCCGCCCCCACCGCCGCCGACGGCCTCAAGTGCCCGCACCGCCCGCGCGATCTCCTCCTCAGAACCCTCCACAAGGACGATGACCGTCTGCCCGCGCCGGATCTCCACCCGCGGCCGCTGCGGCCGGCTCTGCCGCCACGCCGCGACCGCCAGCACGAACGACGCCGCGCTCCACCCATTACCCGTCACCAGCTCAAGCACATCCAGGACCGTGCCCATATCCCCCGGCCCCGGCACACCACCGCGCACCCCCACCACAACAGACCGGCGCACCACAGGATCCGCACGCAACCAGCCCTGCAAAGACCGCAACTCCCCCGCACCCAGCCCAACCTGCAGCTCTAACCGCACCCCGGCCTCCCCTGATCCGTACGCGCACCCACCGACCAAGCACAACCGATCAGGAAACCCGCCACACCACAACACCACCCCCCGACCAGACAAAACACCCCTGACCAGCACAAACACCCGCCGAGCCTTTTCGCCCCACCAATACCTACAACAAGCCCCACCCCCTCTCAACACACCACCAACAACCCCAGCCCACACCCCCGACCACCCACCCCAAGCCATCCCACCCAGCTCTCAAAGAACCAACAACACACCAGGCCAGCGACCACCCAACACACCAACAAGCCCCCCGCCGAGCGTCAGCCGGCCAGCTTGCTTCGGCGCAGCACGGTCATCCGTCGACCGGCTGGTCGTTCTCCGCTGGGTGGGGCAGTCGCGAGACACTGAACAAACGCTGGTGGAACCCGAGCTGGTGGTGGAAGTCGGCGTCGATGCCGCCCGCGACGCTGCTGACCGATGGCGCCACCCCGCACGCCTGCACCGCGCCCGCCCCGATCTCTCCCCCGCCGACGTCCCCCGCTGGACGTCACCGTCGCGCTGGCGTCGTAACACCTGCTGACCAGCCGTGGTCGGAGTCATGGACGGGGTCGGCGGCAGCGTGGTCGGCGCCGTGGCCGGTCTATTCGGTGGTGCGGTCGGGGTCGGGGAGCTCCGGTGGGAAGTGCTGTTCCAGGATCTCCACCCATTGGTGCAGGCCGACGAAGCCGCTGGTGCCGGCCTGCGCCTGGACCAGTTCGGTCAGAGCCTCGATGAACGGCTGAGCAGGGGTGCCTGGTTCGATCGTGGCGGCGGCCCGTCGCAGACGTTCGTGCGCGGCCGGGAAGTCGGAGTCGAGTGGACGCTGCTGTGGATCGAGAACACCGCCGGCCAGCTGACCGAAGGCCGGCCGTAGGCCACGGCGCCCAGCGGGGCTGACGGTCGTCAGGTAGTAGAAGCGGGTTCAGCCGCCCTCCGGTGCAACCCTCTCCGCGGCCACCGTGGGCCGGGGTAGGCGCGGCGTAGGCCAGGCCGGCTCCCACGCCCAGGCCGCCCACCGCTCCGCGTGGGCGAAGACACCGGCACGGTCGGCGAGCATCGCCAGCACCTGGGCGCGGGCGCCGTCGACGGCCTGGTGCTCGGTGTCGGAGACGATACCGAGGCGGCGCACGTGCGCGTACTCGTCTTCGTCCTTCCACTCCCAGCCGGTGAGGTCGGGGTGGATGAGCAGGTCCACGGTGAGATCGAAGGTGTCGAACCCGGCCTCAGTACGCCGGGTGGGGTGCTCGAAGTTGACGTACCAGTTCCGCAATCGCCGCCCGGCGCCGTCAGGGACGAAGAAGGCGTTGATGCTGAACCAGGCCGCCGGAGGCTTCCACAGCAGCAGGTCGGTCTCCTGCCACACCGCGTCCGCGAGCTCCCACCGGCCGGTCGCCATCGCCTCGAATGCCTCCGTGCGCACCGAGCGGTCCCCGTCGTCGCGGGCCTTCGCGTACAGGGCCGGCCAGCGGGCCTCCGCCCCGGGCGCACAGGCGGTCACCAGCGCCTCGTCGATGTCCGCGAGAACCCGCAGCGCCTGCTCGCTCCACACCCGGCCCGAGCGGTGCACGTCGCGCCGTACGACCGTCTCGCCCGTCTCGAAACTCCGCACCACATCCTCCTCCGCCGGCCACGGTCGGGATAGGGCTGCTCAGGCCCGGCAATTCCCAGTACGGCCCGCCGTCCCCGCATACAACAGCACGCCCTGTCCGGCCGGGCCTCCAGAGCCGCATCGCAGCACGCCTGACGCTCCATCAGGAGGCCTCGATGAGGCAAAGGACAGTGGGATCGCAGGCCACTGGACAACACGGCCGGCTCGGTCCGCGGTATGTCCGCACGCCCAGGCAATCCGTGCCGCGACCGCCCAGGGTCACCTCCTGACCGGTCCCTCCAGCGGGGCGCCGCGGACTTTGCAGAACGCAGGTCCGTAATCAGGCCCCGCCTTCGAGGAATGGGCGCAGGACGCGCGGCCTGCACATCCGGCGTCGAGCAGCCGGCCGGAAGACACCGCACCCGCGCCGCACCGCGCGACAGCTCACATCAGGCGTCGGGAGGCCCGCTGGAGCAACGCCCTCAACAGGGCCGTCTCCTCCGCACCGAGAGCGGACACGATGCCCTCCTGCTCCTGTTCGACCGCCGCCGTCCAGCGGGCCAGCGCCTCGTTGCCCCGCTCGGACGCGAAGACCAGCACGCGCCGCCGGTCCTGGTCGTCGACCCGGCGCAGGACGAGGTTCAGGGAGACCATGCGGTCGACGACCTTGGTCAGGGTGGGCGCGGACAGCAGCGCGAACTCGGCGATCTCAGTCATGGCATGGCCTTCGCCGTCGCCCAGGAACGACAGCACTCGCCACTCCTCGAGCGTGCCGCCCTCGGCCTTCAGCGCCTCACCGAGCCGTAGGACGACGCTGCGCTCGACGAGTGTGAGCGCTCGCGCGAGGTCGAGATCGGCTACGGCCGCCGGGGTGGTCGTGGTCATCGCCCTGCCAGAGTCGTCGTGATCTACGGGTGGAGTGATTCCACGATACAGTCCTTTCCTTATCGCTGTGAAATATTCCCGTAGCAAGCAATGGCTAGGGTGAGCGCCTATGATCGAGAAGGCGTCTGTCCGGCTCGGCGCCCCGGTGAACCGGGCCCGTGACGCACTGGATGTCGCCCTGGTGATACCGCTCCAGGGCCCGGCCGGCATCTTTGGCCCCTCCTGCGAGTGCTGCGCCCAGCTCGCGGCCGAGGAGGTCAACGCGGCATCGGGCGTACTGGGCAGGGAGGTTCGCCTGGTGCTCGTCGACGGCGGTGCGCCGCCCGAGCAGGTGGCCACGGAGGTCGACGCCCTGATCTCCGGAGGCGTCGTCGACGCGGTGGCCGGTTGGCACATCTCCGCCGTCCGCGAGGTCGTCGCCCCACGCATCGACGGCCGGGTGCCCTACGTCTACACGGCACTGTACGAGGGCGGCGAGCGCTCCCCGGGCGTTTTCCTCACCGGTGAGACCCCGAACCGTCAACTGCGGCCCGCGCTGCGGTGGTTCGCGAGCGAACTGGACATCCGCCGCTGGACGATCGTCGGCGACGACTACGTCTGGCCCCGCTCGTCGGCCCGTGCCGCCCACCGCTATCTGCGCGAACTGGGCGGCGAGGTCTGTGACGAGATGTACGTGCCGCTGGGCACCCAGGACTTCGGGCCCGTCCTCGCGCGAGTCGCGGCAAGCGGCTGCGAGGCCGTGCTGATGCTGCTGATCGGACAGGACGCCGTCCTCTTCAACCGCGCCTTCACCGCGGCCGGGCTGGACCGCGACCTCATCCGGTTCAGTTCCCTGATCGAGGAGAACGTCCTGCTGGCCACCGGCCCGGAGAACACCCGGGGCCTGATGACCTCGGCCGGCTACTTCGAGGACCTGCCGACCGCTTCCGGGCTCGACTTCGCCGCCGCCTACTTCCGCCGGTTCGGCCCCGGCGCACCGGTGCTCAACAGCCTCGGCGAGTCGTGCTACGAGGGCGTGCGCATGCTCACCGAACTGCTGCGCCGGGCGGGCGACACGGATGTGCGGCGCATCCAGGCGACCGCCGAGGGGCTGGAGTACGAGAGCCCCCGCGGCACGGTCCAGATCCGTGACCGCCACCTCGAGCAGCGGGTTTTCCTCGCGGCGGCCGACGGGCTGCGCTGGGACGTGCTGCAGCAGCTTCCCTGACCCGCGGGGAGTTCTTTTTTACCTGTGTGCAACACGCGACCCCCTTGCCCAATTGCTTCGGCTGGAAATACTTTTTCCTCAAAGCTTTTGGAGGTTGATAGCCCATGGCCATGTATCAGTACCGCTGTGCGGGCTGCGGCCCCTTCGACATGGCCCGGCCGATCGGCCGGGCTCTCGCCGAGGAGCCGTGCGAGAACTGCGCAGGCCCGTCCCGCCGGGTCTTCACCGCCCCGCTGCTCGCCCGCACCTCCGCTCCCCTGGCCCGTGCCCTGCACGCACAGGAGGCCAGCGCCCATGAGCCGCGGATCGTCACCGACGTCCCCCCGGCCCGCCGCCGGCCGACCCCGTCGGCCGATCCCCGTCAGGCCGGGCTCCCCAGGCCCTGATCCCCACACGCACCGCGCAGTACCGGATTACGGAGGCAGTCCATGCCCGAAGTCGTCTTCAGCGTCGACCAGGCCCTGTCCATGCGTGACCAGAAAGTGCCCGGCCACAACCGCTGGCACCCCGACATCCCGCCCGCCGTCACGGTGCGGCCCGGCTCGGAGTTCCGTATCGAGTGCCGGGACTGGACCGACAACCAGATCGGGAACAACGACTCCGCCAACGACGTCCGCGACGTCGACCTCACCCATGCGCACATGCTCAGCGGCCCCATCGCCGTAGAGGGCGCCGAACCCGGTGACCTGCTCGTCGTGGACATCCTCGACCTGGGCCCCGTGCCGCAGGCGGAGGGCGAGGGCTCGGGTCAGGGCTGGGGTTACACCGGCGTCTTCGCCCGCGACAACGGCGGCGGATTCCTGACCGACCACTTCCCCGACTCCTACAAGGCCGTCTGGGACTTCCACGGCCAGCAGGCCACCTCACGCCACATTCCCGGCGTCCGCTACACCGGGATCACCCACCCCGGCCTCTTCGGCACCGCACCCTCAGCCGAACTGCTGGCCCGCTGGAACGCCCGTGAGCAGGCCCTCATCGACACCGACCCGCACCGGGTGCCGGCCCTCGCGCTGCCACCCCTCGCCGACAACGCCCTGGCCGGAACGGCGAGCGACGACATCGGCAGGCGGATCGCCGCCGAGGGCGCCCGTACTGTCCCGGCCCGGGAGAACGGCGGCAACCACGACATCAAGAACTTCACCCGCGGCTCCCGGGTCTTCTACCCCGTCCTCGTCCCCGGCGCCCTGCTCTCCGGCGGCGACCTGCACTTCAGCCAGGGCGACGGCGAGATCACCTTCTGCGGCGCCATCGAGATGGGCGGCTTCATCGACCTGCACGTCGACCTCATCAAGGGCGGCATGGAGAAGTACGGAGTCACGACCAACCCGATCTTCATGCCCGGCAACGTCGCCCCGCAATACACCGAGTTCATCTCGTTCGTCGGCATCTCCGTCGACCACGCCAGCGACACCAACCACTACCTCGACGCGACCATGGCGTATCGCAACGCCTGCCTCAACGCCGTCGAGTACCTGAAGACCTTCGGCTACAGCGGCGAACAGGCCTACCTGCTGCTCGGCTCCGCCCCCATCGAGGGCCGCCTCAGCGGCGTCGTGGACATCCCGAACGCGTGCAGCACCCTCTACCTCCCCACGGCCATCTTCGACTTCGACATCCGGCCGACGGCCGAGGGCCCGAGAAAGGCCGACCGCGGCCAGTGCGCCGTCACTTCCTGAACGTCTCGAAAGGCAGCCCCATGAGCAGTGACCATCTCACCTTCCAGCTGGGCGACTTCACCACCCAGCACGGCGCCACCCTGCGCGGCGCGCACCTCGCCTACACCACCTACGGCGAACTCAACGCGGACAGGTCCAACGTGATCGTCTACCCCACGTGGTACTCCGGCCGCCACTGGGACAACGAGTGGCTCATCGGCCCCGGCATGGCCCTCGACCCGGACGAGTACTTCATCATCGTCCCGAACATGCTGGGCAACGGCCTGTCCACCTCGCCGAGCAACACACCGCCGCCGTACGACCGCGCCCGCTTCCCGCACATCACCGTGTACGACCAGATCGAGGCCCAGCACAAGCTGGTCACCGAGGAATTCGGCGTCGAAAAGATCCAGTTGGTGACCGGCTGGTCGATGGGCGCCGGACAGACCTTCCAGTGGGCCGTCAGCCACCCGGAGATGGTCGAGCGGATCGCCCCGTTCTGCGGCTCCCCGCGCACCAGTGCCCACAACAAGGTCTTCCTGGAGGGCGTCAAGGCCGCACTGACCGCCGACGCGGTCTTCAACGGCGGCTGGTACGACAAGGACAAGTGGCCCACCACCGGACTGCGCGCCCTCGCCCGGGTGTACGCGGGGTGGGGCTTCTCGCAGGCTTTCTACTGGGAGAAGGAGTACGAGAAGCTCGGCTACACCTCCCTCGAGGACTTCCTGATCGGCTTCTGGGAGGGCTTCTTCCTCGACGGCCGCGACCCCAACAACCTGCTCACCATGCTCTGGACCTGGCAGAACGGCGACGTCGGACTCACCCCCGGCTTCGACGGGGACACGGAGGCAGCACTGGGCTCCATCAAGGCGACCACACTCGACATGCCCGCCGAGAAGGACCTCTACTTCCCGCCGGAGGACGAGGCCTGGGCCGTCAGCCACATACCGGGCGCCGAACTCCGCGTGATCCCCGGCATCTGGGGCCACTTCGCCGGCGGCGGCAGCAGCCCGGAGGACACCGCGTTCATCGACACGGGCATCAGGGAATTGCTCGCCAAGCCGGGCGGATTGGCGTAGCCATGAGCAACGGACGCATCAGACTGCCACACGAGGTCAGCGCCTCGATCGTCGCCTTCGCCACGGTCCTCCTGCTTCTGAGCCCGCTCCACATGCCGACCTGGGCGATCTTCATCACCTGGGCGGGAACGTTCCTGCAGGGCGGCCCGAGCATCGCCAACGCCATCTCCATGATCACCGCCACCACGACGGGCGCGGGGTTCGCGGTGGCGGCCGTGCTCCTCAACCGGGAGACGGGCACGATGTTCGGCACCGGGGAGTTCGCCCGGACCCTCGCGCTGGGCGTGGTGATCTTCTTCGTCAACGGCACCCTGCTGGCAACCGGCCGGCTGAAGCCGTTCGCTCTCATCCCGGGAATGTTCTTCGGCTTCGCGTCGGCCTTCGCCACGTACTTCGGCGGATTCGGCTACGACGGGGGGAATCTGGGCGCCGCGTTCATCAGCGCCGCCGCGATGTGCGCCCTCGGCCCGCTCTGCGCCGTCCTGGGACTGCGCCTGATGTTCGCGCCACGTCCCGCCCCCGAGCCGGAGCAGCACCTGACCGAGGAGGTGGCGCCATCGACCACTTAAGCACGGGCAAGCCCTCACCTCCCGTGCGGCCGGTACGCGGACCACTCACCCATCGGGCGACCGCTCGGCTGAAGCCCCACGGAGCCACTCGCCGAGAGGCGACCGCCCTTCACACTCCGCCTCAGCCCGCCCCGGACGGCCCTCCTCCGAGCCGTCCGGGGCTCTTGCGTGTCCTTGGGTCCGGGGGCCGCGTGATCACTCCGGCTGGCTCCGGTTCGCGGGAGGGTCGACCCCAGTGTCCGGGTCCCCCCGGGTGAGTCGTGGGCGGGGCGGCGGATACGGCTTCTGCAGATCGACGACCTCATCGATGAAGGATGCCCGTGTCCACGGCTCGCCCTCGCCCTGAGCCTCGCTCGTGCGATGACTGCGGTCGCGGCTTCCTCGACAACCTCATAGCCGTGCTTTGCCAGGCACCGCAGGATCGATGTCTTGCCCGCGCCAGGCGTGCCAGTGAGAACGTACCGTCGCATGCTCAGATGCCTTTCGTGCGTTGTGAGACAGGCCCACCGGTGCCTGACAGGCCTCTTGCGGAGGCATCGAGCCAGTGGAGCCCTGAGGGATTAGAGGTGTGGGGGTGGGACAGGGACCCTCGAACGGCTCACATGCCGGAGATGCCCGTATGTCCAAGGCGTCGAGTAAAGCTGGCCACAGCCAGGCCGCTCAACGTCACGCCAGCTTTTACGAGTTGGTGCGTGATAGCGGGTGAGGCGTCGCGTCTGGCCGGTGGCATGATCCGACTGTGGCGATCATGGTCAATCGGGCGGTGCTGGCGCAT
>NZ_JBJDQL010000087.1:0-17843 GCF_044903305.1 Streptomyces sp. NPDC019531
GCGTTCCCGGCGAGGGCACAGTCCGCTACGCCGCGCCGGTCACCGTCGAGGTCGTCGCACGCGAGGAGCGCCTGGACGCGAACGGGCAGCCGTACCTCTACCTGAGGGTCCGTGAGGTCGCCGACCCGCTGCCCCGGCACCTGTGGAAGCGGGAGATCATCGTCCGGCCCATCGACAGCAACGGCCGCCGGATCGGCGAGGCCAGCCTCACCGAGCGGGAAGGGGCCTATGCCGGGCGCCCGCCCCAGCAACTCCCCAGCACCTGGACGTACAACGCCGATCGAGCCGAGCCGCAGCCGTGGGGCGAGAACGTCCACCGCTTCACCGCGCACCTCACCACCGCCTCGCCCACCGGCCTGAGAAAGGCCGGCGCCGGCGCGGTGGGCGCCTACCTCCGTCGCCTGCTGCGTGATCAGCAGACGCCGCCCAGGACGGAGCTGGTGATTCACGCGCGCGACGCGGACCGCGGGCACGGCATCCAGCGGATAGAGGAGAGCGTCATTCGGATGCCGGACCCCGTCCCCGACGCGGTCCCCGGCCTCGGAGCCAAGGTCGACGCGCATCCGGCGGTCCGGTCGATCGGCGTGCCCAGGGCGGGACTCCCGCATGTCGACGAGGTGCGGCGGCAACTGCGGACGATGACCGCCGACGCGGGGGTGAGCGTCGCCGAGGACGTCTGGGAGCAACTGCCTCAGCGTCTGCTGAGCAACTACCGGTACCTGGTGCAAGGTCACGGTGAGTTCGTCGGCGGCGGTCTGCTCGTACCGCTGGGGCCGGCCGAGGCGCTGATCTCTCTTGACCCGCGTGATCCCCGCGAGGTGCTGACGCCGGAGGCGTCGTACGACAGTGCGTCGGCCGTACGCCTTGAGCCAGCGGGTCTGGAGGCCGCCGGCGAGGACGCTCCCGCGGCCTCTGCCGACAGTGCGCCGGCCACACGCCCTGGGCCGGTGGCCTCGTCCTCGCGACCGCCCCGGTGGAAGCCCAGCCTGGAGACCATCCCCGAGGGGGACCTCCTGCGGTTGGAACCGCCGCGGTGGAAGCCCCGTCTGGAGACCTTCCCCGAGCCGGACGGCCCCCGGCCCGGGCCCCTGGTCGAGCCGCGCGCCGCCGGGCGGGAGCGGTTCTACGCCAACCAGACCACCAACGCCTCGTACATGACCGGTGCGCACGTCCAGAGCCACAGCGGTTCGACCAAGGCGACCCGGGCCGCGATCTCGGCGTCGGGGGGCATCGGTCTGAGCCCCGGCGTGCTGAACGTGCTCCGTGTCGGGGCCGGCGTTTCCGGTACGGCCAACGTCTCCAGCCGCTCTACCAACCGGATCGGTGACGCCGAGGGCGGCCACGTCGAGGACACCCGGGCCGATTCGAAGCTGCTCTCGTACACGCCAGGCTGGTCGCTGCGGATCCGTACTGACTCCCACCGGCACTGGAGCGACATCGAGCCGGTCGGGGTGGGCACCGAGACCGAGCGCCTCATGCTGTGGGTGCCCGAGCACTATCTGGAGCGGGCACCCGAACAGATCACGGCGACCGGAACCCGGGGCTTGGAGCGGCGGCTGCCGCCGGCCTTCTACGCGTCCGGCCTCACCAATCTTCCCGCACTGTTCGACCAGGTGGTGGAGGTACTGAAGCAGCAGGGCGTCACGCTGGAGATCGGCAGCAGCGCCCGCGACGAACTGCTGCAGAAGATCTGGAATCTCGACGCCCATCTCGACGAGGCGGTCGGCGACCGGCTCGGCTATCCGTTCGTGATCGCGCGTGAGGGCCGGCCCATCGCGGCGATCCGACTGCACGCCGAACGCCGGCCGTCCTTTACGCGGGTCGGCGCGACGTCCGACGCCGCCCATCTGGAGAACGTGCGCACCGCGATCGACGGTACGGGCGGCAGTCACACCGTCGGACAGTCCAGCAGTGTCACCTTCCCGGCCGCCACCCTCGATCTCCTGCCGCTTCCGTTCACCAAGCCGTTTCTCACCGCACATGCCGGCCTTTCTCTCTCGGCAACCTGGTCGAGCGCCGAAAGCATCAGTGCCGGCCGTACCGGCCTGTGGGTCCTGGTGCCGCGGTTCACCGGCCGTACGAGCGCGCATGAAGTGCAGTTCACGCTCCGGGCGGTCGTTTCCGTCCGGGGCGCCGAAAAGCCGGTGAGTACAGCGCCCGTGGACAGCCAGGGCCTGATCCGGGTACCGGAGCCCGCCGCGTTGAAATACGGCTTCCAGGTGGACCTGGAGGCGTTGAAGGATCCTGCCCCTGTCAAGGAGAGGGCGGGGATCAAGACCGTCGCCTACCAGGACGATCTGCTGCGGGGCTCCGGCCGCGAGGACGGTGATCCGCAGAACAGGAGCCTGCCCCGCCACGTGCGGGAGGGGCATGGCATCGGTATGGGTCTGGTCGAGGTCGAGGAGGGGACCGTCCGGTATCTGCATGACCAGGTCACCAAACACCTCGTGGAACACGGATTTGTGCCTCCGGATCCGGAGCACCCGCTCGAGGGCTCCCGCTGGTGGACGTACGGCAACACGATGGACGGCCAGGTGGCGAACCATCAACTGATGGCCAAGTACTTCTCGTTGCGGGGCTTCGAGTCCTTCTACGACCAGATCCACCAGTCCGGGCTGGTGTTCACGCTCTTCAAACCGCGGGGGGCAGCGGGCGTGAACTTCGACATGGACGCCGTAAGGATCACCATCAAGGCCGAGCAGTCCCCGGTGTCCCCGCGCTACGAGGGGACCACGGACAATTACCACGCGGTCAACCTGGCCATGGGCATGGGCTCGGCCGGGCAGTCGAGCAGCGGCGGCAAGCGGATCTCCCTGAGTGTCGGAGGCAGTGTCGGCTTCAAGAAGCTGATCCCGTCCGGAGTCGGTTTCGAGGTGTTCCGTCAGGTCCAGGCGAGCCAGGGCGTGTCCTATCTGCACAACCGTCCCGAACTCCTCGAATATCCGGGAGTCCTGCACAAGCACCGCCTGTACAGCACCTACACCGTCACCCTGGAATTCCAGCACAGCGGTCTGCAGGGCGTGTTGCGGCAGGGCGCACGCGATCCCCAGCCGATCAGACTGGTCCACCAGCCTTCGTTGGCGTACCTGCTGCCGCTGGGGGATACGAGCAACCCGGGAGCGCATGGTCTTGACCACACCCCGGCCTCGGTCCTGAACCAGGCGGTGGTCTACTACCTGGACGCCACCGGCCTGCTCGACGCGGTGACCCCCGCCCTGCGCCCGCTCACCGGCCCGCAGGGCAACGCCGACGCGGAACTGTCCACGTTCACCAGCACCATCATGATTCGCGCTCACCTCAAGGAGATCACGAACAACAGCTACACCTCCGACCAGTTCTTCGACCCCGGCCTGCTCCGTGACGGCATCGGCGCGGTGGACATCAGCGGCAGGATGGGGCCGGCGCAGTTCGCGGGCGCGACGAAGGACAAGTTCGTCATCGGTGTCATCCACCTGATGCTGGCCCAGACGAACACCAGTGGAACCACGTCCTGGGGCGCCCGGGTCGTGGCGCCCGACGTCACCTTCGGCGGCCCCACCGACGGGCAGGGTGTGGGCCACATCCAGGGCGGGATGGACGCCGCCGGCAGCCGGCAGTGGAACACCTCGGCCGGGAACGGCCGTACTGGCGGCAAGGAGCTGATCCAGCTCGACTTCAACCGGGCCTACGCCTTCCGCACCACCGTCGATTTCGAGGTCCGCACCCGCCTGGAGAGGGACGGCAAGTTCGTTCCGCTCTCCCACCACTCCGACACCCGCGACGTCGACGGGCGCACCGCCCTGTTCCTGCTCTCGGAGCCGGTGGCGCTGGAGGAGTACGGGAAGGGCAACCTGCCGGTGCCCGACGAGCAGATCGTCGACGTGCTGAACCGCTGGAACGCCGGTGAGACCAGGCTCAGTGGCGACACGGTGGCCAGTGTGCTGACCCGCTGGGCGGGCCGGGCCACCCAGGACCAGCTCAGACAACTCGATGTCGCGCTGCCCGAAATGGCCAGGACGCTGGGCCAACTGCACGACCGCGGAGCGTTGACCGTTCTCGACGAAAAGACCAGGGACGACTTCCAGGACCGCTTCGGCCTGGCACCCCTGAAGGACCCCGACACCACGGACTTCGGCAAGGATTTCGCCCTGCCGGAGTACCTGACCCGAAAGGATCCCGGCGGCCGGATACTCGGCCACAGCGGCGTCACGCAGGTGACGTACGACGAGGGCGGTTCGACGTACGACATGGTGCGCGAGCAGATCGACAGGGTCGCGCCCGGCCTGCTGGCCTCGAAACCCGATCTGTGGACCGGCGACGGCCGTCGGCTCGGACGGCTCCAGGGCTCCGTCAACGCACTCCAGGCCCTGTTCGCCCCGGGCCGCGACATGGCCTTCTGGGAGGAGTTCCTGTCCGTGCACGGACAGACCTTCTACCTGGTGAACCCGGTGGGCTGGCTGCTCAGCGACATCGTCGAGCTCAAGCTCTCCGACGTCCTCACCTCACCTCCCCAATTGCTGGGCTTCAGGCCCGAGACCGGTCTGGAGAACTACGGTCACGGCTATGTCGGCAGGTCCGTCACCAGGTCGGTCGACACCTCCCGGTCCGTCACCGTCGGCAAGCTCGGCGGCGGCGTCCCCAACTCCCACGAACAGAGCGGCATCGGCCTCGGCGAGGGGAGTCATCGTGGCGTCACCCGCGCCGAGAACGCCGTCACCGAGCAGACCACCTACGCCTGGGACGGCCACTACCAGGCCAGGTTCCGCCACACCATGACCGTCGAGGCCCGCCGGCTCGACATGGCGGGACGGCCGCTCAACAACCTGCTGGTCGGCTGGTACCGCAACCTCGACACCGACCGGTCCACCGCCCAGACGATCAGTCGGTCCGGGTACATCGATCTGCAGATCCCGCGCGGCCTCGGCGAGTTCAAGCCGAGGCCCGAGCCCACGCCCGGGGTCCGGGACCTGCGGCCGCTGCCGCCGATGCCCGGCGACGTGTATGTGGCCGGTGTGCTGATGGACGAGGCGCTGCCGGCCGGTCTCAAACTGATGGTCAGTATGTTCGGCAAGCAGGCCGACGGCGCGAACGTCCGTACCAGCTCGGTCGTCCGGCAACTGCTCGGCCGCAGTCAGCTGGCCAACCACCTGCTGGAGGCGTCGGCCGGCCGGAAATACCTCGTGGCCGACAACCTGTTCATCCCGGGGCACTCCAGCCGGCGGGCCAAGCTGTGGATGACCGGCGACCTGTTCGACCTCCAGGTGCTGGGCGAGGTGGCGGGAAGCGGCACCGGGCGGTACTCGAAGCATCAGAGCGGGACGACCCACAGCGCCAGTACCGACCGCTGGCGTGCCAACGCCAACATCAGCTCGACCAACGCGGGCCTGGTCCACGCCCACGACCCGGCCACCACCACCGACGGTCTGGCCTATCCCGGGCACACGTCATCGGGCAACACCAGCCAGTCGCTCGTCACGAGCAACAACCTGGCCGGCGCCGGCACCGAGAACTACCGGCGCGAGGCGCACGTGAAGCAGCAGGGCCCCGTCCTGCTGGTACGGGCACGCGGCCGATACCGGCTGCTGGGCGAGCTGTCCGACCATCACCTGCTGTCGAACAAGCCCACCAGGGTCGGCGACTACGGGAGTGACGTCTTCACCGGAGACGTCTATATGCACCTCTTCGAGGGCGAGTTCGCGCAACTGCGGGCGCGTATCGAGGCGGCGGAGGGCATCGGGGAGGCGCCCGACGCGAACTGGGGGAAGCTCGCGCACGCACAGTCCTTCGACGTGTCGAACCTGTTGCGGGAGACCGCCGCGGCCCCGGGCGCGACGCCCGAGCGGGCGTACCAGGGCGTCGCCCGGCTGATCCGCAAGCAGACGGACGGGCCACTGGACGCGGCCGTACTCCGATACACCGCACTCGTGGCAGGCAGCGCACGGGAAACCGGCGAGATCCCTGCGGGCCCCGGAAACCCGGACCCGGCACCGCTGCCGACGACGCCTGACGAGCACCCCTTCCCGTCACTGCCGCCCCAGCACCTGGCCCGCGAGATCGCGCACGAACTCGACATTCCCGTCAGGATGGACCTCACCCTGCCGGACGGGACGGTGGCCCGCAGTTGGTGGGCGGATTCCTCGGGCCGCGTCCACGGCTCGGACCCGACAGTGCGCGGTAACGGGGGCGAGCCGGAGCTGATCACTGCCGAGGGAACGCAGCGGGCCTGGTCGATGCCGCCGGAACTGCGCAGCAGGGCCGACGAATCCGGCTTGGACCAGGGCCGGTCCGACCCGGCCAACCGAACCTCGCCGCAACAGGGCCTGCCGCGCCACGAGACGGCCGAAGCCTTGCGTCTGCTGGCCGGTGCGGACTCCCGGCTGCTCGACGCGTCGTTCACCGGCGGCGCGGAAGGCCGGGAGCGGCTGGCCGGGGCGATACGCTCCGCCGTGCTGAGCGGGATCGCCCCCGACGGGAGATTCCCCGCTCTGCTGATGGGGGACTCTGCCTTCCAGAGCCAGGCCGAGCAGATCAGGGCCACACTGGCCGCCGAGGGCACGCTCGCCGAGACGGACCCCGCCGTCACGGCCCTGCTGCGGCGCGCCGCTGAGCTCGTCGACACCGTCCAGGCGATGGCGGCAAGGGCGCTGGGCGCGCTTCCGCCCGTGGCCGCGCCGGTGTGGTGGGGTACCTGGGCATCCGGCCCGCTGGACGGTGACGCGCCCGGCCCGAAGGCGATCAGCGTTCCCCGCTTCCAGCCGGTGTCGCTCGACAAGCCGACTACGGGCGACATCTTGACCGCCCCCTGGCCCCAAAAAGGTGAGCACCACTTCGTGTTCGTGGAGGTGGACAAATCCTCGGCCAGGGACATCTCCCCATTCTCCGACCTCGCCGGTCCGCGCCAGGCGCGCTACGCGGACGACACGGTGCTGGAAGTCCGGCGCCGCGAGGTGCGGCGGGACGAGCTGACCGGACTGCGCTACGAATACCTCTGGGTTCGCGAGCAGGGCGGCCCGGGCCCCGACGCTTCCGGAGACGACGGCTTGCCAGGCGACGGCTTGGCAGGCGACGGACCCGGCTCCAAGGGCCCTGACACATCCGGCCCCCACGGTCCGGACACGGGCGGCCCGGGGCCACGGCAGCGGCCGGACGGCGGTGCCGGACCCGACAACGCCACCCCCGAGCCCCCGGCGGACCGCAGCCCCTCCGGCGGCCTTGCCCCGGCCGACGGTTCGCACACCGACCCCGGGCAGCCCGGCTCGACGGGCACCGAGACAGGTCTCGGCGTCGAGCCTGTTCAGCCGCACGGCCCGCGGCTGCCCGGCCCCGTCGAGTCGGGCCGCCTGTACGCAGTGCTGCCGCCCGGCGCCGACGGGAAGCTCGCCGACGGCCTGGAGACGGGCATGCCGCAGCGTTCCGCCGGCACCATCGAGGCGGACTCGAAGAGCGCTCAGCGGGATGACTGGCAGTCCGTTCGCCACTTGGCGATCGGGGGGTCTTCGCAGAGTTCTCCGCACACCGCGACCGACTCCCGGCCCTCGCGGATCACGGTCACCAACGTGGACGGGAACCCCGTCGAAGAAGTCGTGCCGGCGGACCGGACCGGTGAAGACCACGCTGCAGTCGCGGCGGGAACCGCTTCGCTCGCCGTCGACCTCGACAAAAACTCCTCGGTGACGCGAGGACGTTGGCGGCTGCCCGTCTACCTGGAGCGGATGCGGGCTGCGGGCCCGGCCGAGTTCCACAGCCCGGTGGGCCTGGACTGGGTGGAGGACACGATCCGCACGTTGACCGGCCGTGCCGCGCCCGACCTGATCACCGACGAACTGCGGCAGTGGCCCGGACGCTTCGTGGGCGCGGGCAAGTCCTTCCATGTGCGAGGCGGTGACGGCTGGTACGACGTGACGGTCGCGATGGTCCGCCATCCCAAGGAGAGGCGGCCGCTCATCACCTCCGTCACCAACCCTGCGCATGTCGCGTCGGCGGTGACGGCCGGTGCGAGCACGTCCCTGGCAAGCTCGCGGTCCGCCGCGGTCTCGCAGGGCTTCTCCGCCAGGGGCGCCGGCATGGTCCTGGTCCCCACGCCCACCCCGGGCCTGCTCGCTGGAGCCATCGCCGCGGTGAGCCTCGCCTTCGGCCGGCGGACGGTCTCCACGGCGAGCAGCCAGGGCTTCGCCGACAGCCGCAAGTCGGAGCACGAGTCGGGCACTGTCGACGTACCCCGGCGGGTGCAATGGGTGGTCACCTCTCAAAAGGCCGGCGTATCCCGGGGCCGGGTGTTCCACGGGGAGGGCTCGGCCGTGGCCCGGGTGCCCGTCGAGCATCTGGTCAAGGTCGGGGAGCGGCTTGCCGAGGACCCGCCGGTGCCCGTCGAGCCTCTGGTCAAGGTCGGGGAGCGGCCTGCCGAGCACCCGGAACCCATCACCCCCGAGGAGGCCCGCGGGATCGAGCTGGCGGAGTCGCTGTCGCTGATCGCCGCGTACGATCACGCGCCCGCGAGTGAGCCGACCAGCGGCCTCCACCGCGCCGTCAGCTCAGTGCTGCACCCCGCGCTCACCGCACCCGGCTCGTCCGGCCGCTCGACCGTCATGGCAGAGACCTCGCCGGACAGTGTCCTCAGGACCCTGGCGACCGCCTTCGAGGGCTGGACGGACTCGCCCGACCTCTCCGGCCGCGGCGACAGCGTCCGGGGCGGATACCGGATGCGTGCGCAGATCACCGCACTCGCCCCGGTGTCCCTGGTCGGCGACACCAAGCTGAAGAACTACCAGAAGTTCAGCCAGCAAGACGCCACACAGGTCGGCATGGCCTACGGCGGTGAGGTCGCCGTTGGTCCCCTGGTCGGCGTGGGCCTCATGAGCGGCGGCCCCAGAGCCCGGTTCTTCCTCCAACCCGGTCTGAGGGCCGCGCGCAGCCGGGCGGTCTCCCACTCCACCGCGGTGCAGGTGGTGCAGGGTGCGCAGATCAGCGGTGCGAAGGTGCTCTACGAGGCCCGGGTGAGGATCGCCGTGGAAGGCACGGCTCCAGTGCCCCTGCGGGCCCGCACGAAGGCCGGCGCGCGACCGGGCGAGCACGAGTTGACCGTCTGGCTGAGTCTGCGGCTCGAGGAGGCCAAGACACTCGGCTTGAAGATGCCGCCCGGCGTGGAGCCGGACCCGCTGTTCCGCAGCCCGGGCTTCGACCGGCACCTGCCTGCCGGTGTGCGGGGGGCAGGCACCGTCCTCGGCAGGGTGGACACCGGCCCGCTGGTCCAGCGGATCGAGGAGCTCTTCGCGACTGACGAACGACTGGCCGGATTCCTTCCTCGGTTCGGGAAAGCTGCCGTGTCGCCGGGCTTCTTCGAGCGAGTGGCCGGTTTCCTTCCTCGGTTCGGGAAAGCTGCCGTGTCGCCGGACTCCTTCGAGACTGAGGACGACCGTGCCAGGCAACGGGCCAACCACCGCGCGCTGACTCAGGCGCTGTCCCCAAGAGGTCTGCGCACTCGCAAGGGCATGCTGCTCACCACCGGCATCCCCATCAGGCTGCGACGAAATCGCTGGGACGTCACCGAATCCGTACTCATCCGTGTCGAGGGCACGCTCGTTGACGACGCCTCCCCGTACCTGGGCGACACCGACGACTGGAAGGTGGTGACCGCACGGGGGGTCAGCACGGGAGGCCAGAGCGGGGGAGACGTCGAGCAGGGCGCGACGGCGCGCCTCGCGTTCTCCGCCAAGCCAATCCCTGGGCATCTGTATTTTTCCGGTGCCTTGACGGTCGCCAAGAACACCGCGCGCGGCGCTCAGGCGGGTCCGAGCGCGTCGCGGAGCTGGTTCAGCGCCGGCCCGAGTGACGCCAGCGCGTTCGAGGGCAGCCTTCGCTTCAAGGTGACCATCACCTCCGTGGAAGTGCCGCGTACATGGCGGCGCCGGACCACACCTGGGCTTCCTGGGCAGCACACACCCGAGGTGACCACGGTGGCGAGCACCGACCCAGCCAGCCGCGACGGCGTCCGGAAGCTGGACATACCGGATGTGCCAGTGCGCCTGAGCACCCCTGCGTCGATGACGTCGCGCAAGCCGCTGCGGGGAAAACTGCGGGCCTCCGCGGTATCTCGTCCGCTGCCCGTACCGCCGATCTCCGGCATCGGCACGCTCTTCGACCCGCAGTGGGCGCCCCTGGGGGAAGGACAGCGTCGGCTGACCGAATGGCTGTTGATGGAGGCGGCGGCAGATCCGCGGCAACTCCAGGACCTCGCCCGCAGGTTGCTGGCGCGGGCTGCCGGAGGCGACACGGCTCTGTCCACCCCCGGCCTCGACCCGGCGCTGACGCTCGAGGAGCGGATGAGCGACGAGTCGATCGTCTCCGGGTTGCCGCGCGCCCTCAAGGGGGTGTGGGTCGTGGACGGGTTGCGTCATGACCGGCGGTGGAACGGAGTCGCAGGCGCCGTCGGCATCCGGTTCAACGTGGTCAACCCGTCCGTGGTCCACGTGGCCGAAGGACCGGAGGTCGAGTCCTCCGTGAGCGGTCAGCACTCCGCCGCCAGCGTCATGGAGCGCGCCGTCGCCGTGGGCGTCGGCATGGGTGTCTTCGGGGCCGGAGACGTTCCGCCACAGGCTCCGGAGGTCTGGCTGCTCGGCGGGCCTGGCGCCTCGTACGGCGCGCGCTGGTCGGCCGTGCGGCGGATCGGCACGTCCGGCGCGATCGAACGGATCGGAATCAGTGAGTCCGGCAGCCGGGTCGTGCTGGTCCAGGCCGACCTCGAGGTGCTGATGGTCGCCGAGGCATCCGTCCGCGGCGGTAACCCGCGAGTGGAAGCGGAGGGGACGACGCTCGACGGGTCCGTCATGGCCTGGCTCACCGAACAGCAGGCGCTCTCCCTCAGGCTCGGCCCGCAGATCGACGAGCGCCTGGCGGAGCAGGCCCGCATCGAGAACGGCGCCTCGGTGGAGACGACCGCCGAAGTCGCCCTCGGGGCACTGGAGGCCGCAGCAGTCGCCGACGCGACCGCCGTCCCGGCCGCCGACGCGACCGCTGTCCCTGCCGCCGCCCCGGCTGTCGATACGACCGCTGTCCCTGCCGCCGCCCCGGCTGTCGATACGGCCGCCGGCCCCGCCGCCGACCCGGCCGCCGGCCTCGAACTGCCCGGCACCGGCCCGCTCGGGCCGGGACGTATCGACAGACTGCCGGACTTCGGCGGCCTCCTGCCCCGGCTCCGCGCGGAACTGGACCGCAAGCTCGGGACGAAGCTGGCGCAGGAGCTGCTGCCCAACCACGTCGTGCGGGACACCTGGCGGAACACCCAGCGCCTCGCGGCCGTACTCGATCCGATTGGTGCCGCGGGCCTGCTCAGCAGCGCCCTCGATGGAGGCACCCCGGTCGAGCTGTTCCGCACGGGCTCGCAGGGCGCCTATGTCGCCCGGTTCGTCGTCAGCCGGGGGACGGGCACGTTCGAGGACCGACCGGCGGACCGCCTGGAGATGGCGTACGTCACCAGCGCGTCGTTCGACGAGGCTATTTCGCTGTCCACGACGAAGAGCTCGGGTATCAGCGCGCTCGCCCTTCCGGTGGTCCCTATCGGCGACACGGCCGGGATGTCGGCTCCGCCGCTCTCCGGCGAGCTCGGCCGAGCGGACACGCCAGCGCGCGGTGACAGCCGCAGCCGCCAGATCGTCGCGATGACCGTGGCGCCCGGGAGCGCTGATTACCTCCGGTTCCGTGTCCCGCTGACCGACGCCAGGCTCGACCTGTACGCGCCGGGTGCCGATGTGGACGCGGGTGCCGAACCCCTGCTGTCCGTGTCGCTTGACCCCGACGACCGCTATGTCCTCTACCGCGTCCTGGAGTCGGACGCCCGGGCCATGGCGGCTCTCGCCCGGGAGCGGTCGCTCGTCCCTCCGGGCTGGCGGCTTGCGGCGCGGGGGGAGCCACTGGAGACCTGGCGGATGCAGGGTGCCAGCCTCCCGCCGGGGGCCCAGGTCGCCAGCGTGGAGGGCGTGCCGCTGATTCGAACTGCACTGGCCGACATGGCCCGGAACATGAGTGCATACCAGGGCTTCACGACGACAGGCACCGCCCAGTCCTACGTCAGGGACGAGTCATTGACCGCTGAATGGCTGACGGCGTCGCTGCCCGTTCTGGCGAAGACAGGCGCTCGGCTGCCCGATGTGTACATGCTCGGCGCGCGCGGCGGGCAGGAGCTCAGGGTCTCCCTGCACGCCAGGCTCACCGGGGGCGAGATCCTCACCACCGGCGAACGCCTGTACTGGGAGTACAGCGACGGGTTCGCGCCTGGCACAGCCCGCCTCGTCTCCGCGGACCACAGCAGCAGTTCAGACGGCTCCAACGGGGCGAACTGGTCCGGAGGCGGCAGCTGGCTCAGATACCGCCACAACGATTTACACGACTACGCGGTAACTGGCGGCATGAGCAGCGGCGCGCATACGAGCACGTCGGCGTCGGCGTCGAGCGGAGGCGACTCACAGGTCATCCTGCAGACCCCGTACGTCCTGGTGTCGTTCGAGGTGGACCTCCGGCTCATCGCAACGCTGAAGCGCAGCGTCCGCGCCCCCGGCTTCGGGGACCCCGAGAGCACGGACGACACACAACTCCGGCTGCCCAGGCGGGTGGCTGTCCGGATGACGCTGGAATCCGCGCTGAAGCTGGTGGCGGCCGGCGCCGTGACCGACCCTCGGCGTCACCTGGACGCAGTCGCACCCGAGCCTGTCCCGGAGGCACCCTGGCACTCGACCGTTCTGGTCCGTCCCATCCTCGACGCCGACGGGGAGGTGATCGGCACCGCGTCGTTCACCCAAGCCGACTGGGAGCGGCGCGAGGCCGTCTACCAGCGGTTGAACAAGGCGACCGAGTACGTCGAGCAGCGCGCCGGTGAGACGGGCGAGCCCGTGCCCACCACCCGGCCGCTCCCGCTGGCCGAACGGAACCGGTACTGGCTGGCCATGTACGGCTCGGAAAACCGGGTCACGGTCGTCACGACCGACGGCACCCGGGACGTGGACGACGGGGAGACCACAGCCTTGCTCCGCGCGTACGGCGACCTGGCGACCGTTCCGCTCGGCTCGGTGATCGTGCTGCTGAAGGACGGCCCAGGCCGGGTGGAGGACGCTGCGTCGTCGACGAGCGGCGAGAGGGAGGCCGGCCGTTCCATCCCCGTGGCCCGCCGGATCGCCGCCGCCACCGGGCTGACCGTCATCGAACCCGTCGGGGCGCTTCGGGTGTCCGGTGCGGACGACGGAGCCGCGCGGATCGAACTGTCCCCGAGCCCGGACGGCGGACCGGCACACTGGCGGATCTTCCGCCCCGGAGATCCGGAACCGCAGGAGTACCCGGCGGCCGTACGGCGCGGCGAGCCGCGGCCGACCGGGCCGGACAGCGCCACGCAGCCCGAGGGCGCGCGTGAACCGGAAGAGGCCGCAGCACAGCCCCCGGAGGCCCCCGAGGGCCATCGCTTCCGGCACGAGGGCCCGGAAACGGTGTCGTTCGAGGGACACGCCTTCCGACTGCAGCCGCCCAGCAGCGACCGACGCGGCTTCGGCTCGGCCCTCCTCCAGGCACTCAGCCTTGACGCGCCGCACACTCTGCGGGCGCTACCGGGAGTGCAGGACGAGCTGTCTGACGACGCCTCGGCACCGCTTCCCGCCACGGCCGCCGACATCCTGCGCACCTGGCTGGACCAGCGCCTGACGGACGGCGACATACCCGCAGACCTGCCAACCCCGGAGAGCGACGAGCGCTTCTCGCTGGACGAGCTGGCAGCCGCCGGATACAAGGTGGGACGCGCGCTGCGTACCCAAGCTGAGCTCATGGGAGGCATGCTGACGTTCGAGGCGGCGAAGGCCGGCGCGGAGGCCGGTCCGGTCCAGCGGTACCGGCTGCTCATGGCGAGGAGCGGACTGCCCGAGACGGTCCTCGCGGACGTCCTGGCCCCCGTGGTAGCCCGAGAGCTCGGGGTGCGTCTCGTGCTCGCCGGACCTGGCGACGGCAGGGTGAGGGAATTCGGCGCCGTGACGGCGCAGCCCGTGCTGCTCGTCCTGGCGGGGGGCGGCTACCGAGCCGCAGCGCGGACGGACCGGCACAGCGCTCCTGCCCGTCGCTCGTCCGCGGCGCCGGTCCGGACTTCCAGGCCCGCAGCCGAAATCAATGGGCCGTCCGACGCCGGAGACCTTCGGCCCGCTGATGACGACAGCGCTCGCCTCGTGGCCGATCCCGCTCCGCTGGAGAGCTGGCTCCCTCGCAGGAGCGAGGCGCCTGTCGCCTACCTGCGCACAGAACGCTTCGACCCGGCCCGCGACCCCATCGGTCCCGGAGCGGCGCCCGGCCCGGGGAGGCTCGACGGAGCAGGCACCCTCATCCGCGCCGAAATGCGCCGCATCCAGGCCCACAACGGGCAATGGGTCAGGGAATTCACCATCGCCCTTCCCACGCGTCCCGCGGACGGCCTCACCGCCGACGACGTGCCCGCGCTGCAAAGCCGTCTCCAGGCGGTGCTCGACCGGCATATCAACATCGGCTATGAGCTGCCGCGCTCCGGCGACCAGCTCCACATGACGGTTCGCCTCGACCACGACCCCCAGCACGACGAGCACATCACCCTCAGCGACGTCCGGCCGCCCCGCGCCGACCAGCTCAACTGGAACGTCAACCACGCGGACAGCGCACTCGTCCACGAGCTGCTGCACTACGCCGGACTGCCGGACGAGTACACCGACTCCGGCTACCTCTTCCGGCGCGCCCCGAACTCCTCAGCGGTGCGGGAGCAAGGGCTGATGGCCTCCGGCGACGACTTCGGCGGACCGCTCCCGTTCCGCTACGCCAAGATCTTGGAAGCCGTCAGCGACTCCGGTCCGGTCATCCGGGACCACGGCCTGGGCGCTTCAGCCGCCCCGTCTCCGCCCGCGCCCGCCCGAGGCCTCGGCGCGCTCATCGGGGATGTGACCCCGCCTGCTGACCAGCACCCGGAGCAGTCCTCGGACGACGCCCGCATGGCCACCACGCCGGTCCCGCGCGCGTCCGTCCGGGTCGACCCGCTCTCCCTGCCCCAACCCGCCGGTGACATCGACCCCACGACCGCAGAGGTCCTGCCCCACATGCCGGCGGACCCGACCGCGAGGCCCACCACCGACGAGCCGACGCTCGTCCCCTTCCGGTCGGGGAACTTCGAGTTCACCAACCTGAAGCACACGGACGACAGATACCGCGACAAGGCCGTGCGCGTCATCGAGTTGCTGCGCAAGCACGCGACCATCCGGAGCTACATCGACGATCGTCCGTGCCGTATCACTCTGCTGGTGCGGACGACGGAGATGCCGGCCAATGTGCGGGACCGGGGCACGGACGGCGTCGACATCGAGCTCGCCAGCTACTACTTCGAGAATTACGACATCGGCTATGTGATGGGGATGCTCTCCCATGAGATCGGTCTGCGTCCGCTGGCCTCTCGGAACACGGGCATCTCCGATGAGGAGCTGATGTTCCAGGGGGCGCAGCTGGCGGTGCCCGGGCTGTCCGATCTGAGGACGCCGCGCACCATGAGCACGGAGGGCGCCGGGCAGGATGACCACATCATGGCCGCCTTCCCCAGCAGCACAAGGCACCGGATCTACCGCGGGGTCGTCATGGAGATGGGCCAGCTTCTCGCGCGGGACGCGGCGAACGGGGAAGTGAACGCGAAGGCCAAGGACGTCACGGACCTGTTCGACTGCTACCTCATGGACCTCGCCTCGATCGCGGTCACCAACGACCACCGGATGAACGCGGTGACCGAGCCCGGCTACACGGCGAGGGTCTACAACGCCTACAAGGAGATGCTCCGAGCCCAGCTGGCTCACGACGCCTCTCTCCTGGGCCTCCTGCCGTCGGACAAGAGCATGTTCGGTGTGATCAACGATTTCCGGCGCATCGGCACCAACATCGCGATCAACAACCGAGGCGACAGCATCCAGCAGCCCCCTCGCGAGACCGTCCCGGCGCCGCGACTGAGTCATGCGGACCTGCTCGATCTTGGCAATCAGGTCATCGCTGAGGTCAGGGCCCGGATCCGTTACGGCGCGGCGAACCAGATCCAGGCACTGGCCGCGAACGGCGTCGCCCTGAGCGAGATGCTGGCTGTCCTGCGCGACGGCGCCTACCGGCAGCCGGTGAGCGATCCGCGCACCTTCTTGGGACAGACGGCCGCCGCCGCCGAGACCATCGGCGTCGGCAACTGCGGCGAGCACGCGGCAATGTCCTTCTGCCTGGTCAATATGTTGCAGCTCCCCGCCGACCTGGCCATTTGGTACGTCGATCTCAACCTCCGGCAGGGCGAGGACCCCGACACCCCCATCGCCCCCTACACCGATCACGTGTTCATCGCCGTCGGATACGTCGACGACCCATTGATGAGCGTCGTCATCGATCCCTGGCAGATCGACGCCGAAGCGGTGTACGCGAAGGACTTCAACTTCCCGCTCCTCGTGCTGAGCCCGAACGGAGTCGTCGTCAACCCAAGGGCCGAGATTGTCACTCCCGACGGGGTCGACTACATCGCCCTGGGGCGGAATTACGTGGACATGGAATTCTTCACCAATCTCATGGATCTCACGGGGGAACCGGTAGACCCCCAGTTGTTGGTCGGGCTGCCAGGGCTTTACGACGTCCGCTTTGTACAGCAGCCGGCTGTCTCCGGCGACGTCCACGGCACTGAATGGCCTGACCCAGGACAGGCGGGCGGAGCGGAGGAGGAAGAAGACTCGGACAGGATGGACCTTGACAGCGAGTCGGGCGGTGACAGCGACATTTCGATATGACGTCCCGGGGCCACCGGACTGAGCCTTTTCCGTGCGCCCAGCAGAACAGGAGGTGACACCGTGACGTAGCGGTGTTCTTGCTGTTCGAAGCTCGTCGTCGCCTGCTGGTGGAAGTCCGGTCCGGGTAGCTGCCAGGAGGCCCGGTAGCAGGCTGGCGGCGTCGGAGGTAAACGTCCGGCGTCGAAGCCCAGCGGTAAAGGCCCTGTAAAGGGGGAGCGACAATGCGGTCCGTTAGCATCACGCGAAGCCTGCGGCGTCGTTACTCAGTGCCTCTGGTGGACACGGTTCTCTTGGTCGAAAACCGCCTACCAGAGGCTTCGCCACGTTGCCAGGTCAACTGGCAAGCTGCCGAAGCAGGTTGGAAAGGCTCATTGTGGTACTCCATAGCGGGGGCCTCACCAGTAACACACCAGACCGGGCAACAACATCGCGCACGTCACCGTCCACGGCGACGCCCACTTCGGCGGTCAGTAGACCGGCCTTGCGGACGCGACCGCAAGGCCGGTTACCTGCACAAACGGCACCCGTTCACTCGGTTGCCCCGGATACGGTGTGGACGACCCGTTACATCGACGCCGCAGTCGCCCAGTTGAAGGCCGAGGGCCACGAGATCCGGGACGAGGACATCGCGCGGCTCTCCCCGCTCAAGCACCGCAACCTGAACCTGCTCGGCCGCTACAGCTTCACCGCCGAGTTCCGGCCGCCGGCGCCCTGCGCCCGCTGCGCGATCCGGGCGGTCCCGAGCTGGACGAGGACGGCCACGGGCGGAATTCGGGTCTCGACCGACCAGCAGTCGACCGCCCGACGGAACCTCGTCCTGGAGGAGGCCGGGATCGAGGACCCGGTCGTCTTACGAGTTGGTGCGTGATAGCGGGTGAGGCGTCGCGTCTGGTCGGTGGCATGATCCGACTGTGGCGATCATGGTCAATCGGGCGGTGCTGGCGCATCGGCTGTTCACGGGGGTTTCTCGGCGTCATATCGCCCGCCTGGTTGAGGAGTTGGCGATTCCGTGGCAAGCCGACCTTGAGGGCCGTCGTCATGCTGCACGAGGTGGAGTCCGGAAGCGGGCCGCGGGTGCCGGCG
>NZ_JBJDQL010000088.1:0-17374 GCF_044903305.1 Streptomyces sp. NPDC019531
TTGCAGCGCCCGTCCGGGGCCATGCCACGCTGGGTGCTGAAGTAAACGAACATGTCCGGGTTCGCCATCACCGTCACCCCGCCCGCGAGCGCCAGGGTGCAGTCGCCGCGGCGCAGGGCCTGGGCGGCCAGATGCAGCGCTACCAGCGATGACGAGCAGGCGGTGTCCACCGTCACCGACGGGCCCTCCAGACCGAGGGTGTAGGACACCCGGCCGGAGACCAGGCTGCCGGCGTCGGTGCTGCCGGGTTCGCTGCCCATGGCGTAGTCGTGGTACATGAGGCCGGCGAAGACCCCGGTGCGGCTGCCCTTGAGGGTCGTCGGGTCGATGCCGGCGCGTTCGCAGGCCTCCCACGAGGTCTCCAGCAGCAGCCGCTGCTGCGGGTCCATTGTCAGGGCTTCCTTGGGGCTGATCCCGAAGAAGGCCGGGTCGAACTCGGCGGCGTCGTAGAGGAATCCGCCTTCCCGGGTGACAGACCTGCCGGGCGTGCCGGGCTCGGGGTCGTACAGACCCTCGATGTCCCAGCCTCGATCCGTGGGGAAACCGGACACGGCATCCACCCCGTCCGCCACCACCCGCCACAGTCCCTCCGGTGTGGTGACACCGCCGGGGTAGCGGCACGCCATGCCGACGACGACGACCGCCTCGTCGTCCGGTTTGCGGGCCGCCTCGGTGAGGCACCGCCGTGCTTCCCGCAGTTCGGCGAGGGTCCGCTTGAGATATGCCGTCAGCTTTTCCTCGTTGCTCACCGGGGCCGTCTCCCTGTGTCTGGTGGTGAGAAGCCGGCTCGCGTCGCCGGTCAACATGTCGTGGCCCGGGCGGAGCCGGCGGGCGGCGGGGCGTGGGCGGGGCGGGCGGGGCCCGGCGAGTCACCTCTCGGGTGCCGGTACGGGCCCTTCCGCGGGCTTGAGCAGCGAACCGAATTCCGGGAACTGGGCGATCGCCTCGTCGGCGGTCAGCTGCGGCCGGCGGGGGCCGCGCAGCAGGGCCGCCATCAGGGAGGGCCGCATCATCTCGGTGGGCGCTGCCGTCAGGTCGGTCATGCGCATGGTGAGGTCGGCGAGGACCGGGTGTTCCAAGGCGGTGCGGGTCCAACGCCTGGTCATGGCGTGGGAGAAGCCGGTGCCGCGGAGGGTGACGTCGGTCTCCACGCCGGGGAAGCCGCTGTCGTTGGTGACGGCCATCTGCCAGGCGGGGGCGACGACCTTGGCGACGGCCGACTGCACCTTGCGGGAGAAGCCGGGGACGAGGCCGGTGGTGCGCAGCTGGGTGCGCAGCGCGAGGGCGCCGAGCGCGGCGAGGGACATGCCGGTGGCGTAGTTGGGGCTGAGCACGCAGACGACGTCGCCCAGCGCCACGTATCCGTCGGGTACCGGCAGCTTCTCGTAGAAGCGGCGCCGGTTGGCGAGGGCGCGGGCGTGGCGGATGGGGCCGATGGGGGTGGCCTGCTCGAGGAGTTCGGCGACGACGGGGTGGCGCAGGCTGCGGGCGTACTCCAGGAAGCCTTCGTCGTCGTTGGGCGGGTGGGCGCCCCGGGTGCCCATCAGGGCGACGATCCAGCGGCCGTCCTCGTTGGGGAAGAGTGCCGCTCCCCGGCCGGGCCGGCCGGAGCCGGACTCGGTCTGGATGAGGACGGCGGGCATGTCCGCGGCGGCCTCGAGCGGGGCGGTGTACCAGCGGCCGGCGTAGGCGAGGCCGGCGTCGAGGTGTTCCTCCGTGACGTCGGGCAGGCCGAGTGCGGACAGCCACTGGGGAGACTTGGACCGGCTGCCGCTGGCGTCGACGACGAGGTCCGCCCCGAGTTGTTCCTCGGGGCCTCCGTCGGCCGGTGCCACCCGGACACCGGTGATCTTCTGCGGGTCGCCGAGGAGCCCGGTGACCCGGGTGCCCTCCCGGACGGTGATCCGCTTCGTCCACAGGGCCTGGGCGCGCAAGGTGTGGTCGATGAGGTCGCGGCTGCAGGCGATGACGTACGCGTCGGTGGGGTGGCGCCGGAACCAGCCCTGCGCGGTGAGGGTCAGGATCTCCTGGCCCAGCAGGCGCCGGTGGGCGCCGGCCTCCAGCAGCCGCGCGGTGGTGCCGGGCAGGAGGGCGTCGACGGCCTGGGTGCCGCCACGCATCAGCAGGTGGTTCTGGTAGGCCTGCGGCAGCCCTTTGCGGTGCTGGGGGGCGGCCGGGAAGCGGTCGCCCTCGACGAGGGTGACGCGGTCGGTGTGGCGGGCGAGGGTGGAGGCGGCGAGCAGGCCGGCGATGCCGCCGCCGAGAACCACGGCGTGCGTCATACGGCTTCGCCTGCTTCCACGGAGCGGCGGGCGGCTTCCTTCTCCAGGGCCGCGAACGTGCGCGGGATGTCGCGGCGCATCATCTTCAGGAAGAACAGCCGGAAGAACGGCACGAATCCGCCGTGCAGTTCGATGTCGCGGGTGACGGTGACCCGGTCGGTGCCGGCCGGGTCGAACCGGGTGGTGATGAGCATCTTGCCCATGGGCATGGGCGATTCGGTGGAGTAGGAGCGCTCGGGGTCGACCGCGGTGACGGTGAAAGGGCCGCGGGAGTTGCCCGGGGTGCCGTGCAGCCGGGTCCAGCCGGTGCCGCCCGGGGCGAAGGGGCCGTCGAAGCCGCAGTCCACCAGGTGTGGGTCCCAGTCGGCCCAGGTGCCCGCGTCGGTCGCGGTCGTCCAGATGTCACTGATGCTGCCGTTGATCGTCACGGACTCGCTGAACTTCAGTTGCATGGAACCCCCCTGGGATCCGAGGTGCCGGGGCGGGGCGGGCGGTCAGCCCGCGGTCTGGCCGGTGGCGGGCCCGAAGGCCTCCATGTCGGTGGCGATGACGTACTCGGAGACATCGGTGGTGTCCGGCTCGATGCGGCCGAGGGCCTTCTCCATCGGGCCGGCGAGCCGCTGCTCCTTCGCCTCGTCCTGAGCGGGGCGCCGCTCGGCGAACTCGGGCATGACCTCGGCGGCGAACAACTCCAGGGACTCGCAGATGTGCTCGTGCCGGGTGCTGCCGATCTGGGCCTGGAAGATGATCTGGTCGATGCCGGCTTCCTCGTAACCGCGGACCATGGCCCGGAGTTTGTCGGGAGTGCCGATGGCGCGGCGCAGCGACTCGACCCGGGAGGCCATCTCCGGCGGCAGGTTGTCGGCGTAGCCGTCGCGGATCTGCTCGAAGGCGCTGCCGAGGTCGGTGGTGCCGGGGCGGTGATGGCCGAAGGCGTAATAGTGGCCGAAGGCGTGGGCGAAGAAGTGGGCGCCGTCGAGGCCGCGGTCGAAGGCCGTCTGCTCGTCCTCGTGGCACATGAACGGCATGACGATGGCGAAGTTGGGGTTGACCGCCCGGCCCACCGGCACGCACTCCTCGGAGGCGATGATCCGGTAGTACTCCTCGGCCCACTCGCGGGCCTCTTCAACTGAGATGAAGGCGATGGACAGCGCGCCCATGCCGAGGCGGGCGGCGGTCCTGATGGTCTCGGCGTTGCTGCAGGCCAGCCAGAGCGGCGGGTGCGGCTTTTGCTTGGGCTTGGGCACGACGTTGCGCGGCGGGACGTCGATCCAGGTGCCCTTGTGGCCGGTGAACGGCTCGTCGGCGAGCATCCGGGTGACCACGCCGATGGCCTCGCGCCACTGCTCCCGCTTGGTCTCGCGCTCCACGCCGAAGCCGCCGAGCTCGTGCTGGGTGCTGCCCTGACCGGAGCCGAAGTCGACGCGGCCGCCGGAGACCAGGTCCAGCATGGCGAGGCGCTCGGCGACGCGGGCGGGGTGGTTCACGGCCGGCGGCAGCGACACGATGCCATGGGCGAGGCGTATGCGCTCGGTGCGGGCGGCGGCGGCGGCGAGGAACACCTCGGGCGCGCTGCCGTGGGAGTACTCCTCCAGGAAGTGGTGCTCGGTGGCCCAGACGTAGTCGTAACCCAGGTGGTCGGCGGTTTCGATCTGTTCCAGCGATTCCCGGATGACGCGTTCTTCGCTGTCCTGCGTCCAGGGCCGCGGTACTTGGTGATGGTAGAGCAGACCAAAACGCATGACGGATCCTCTTCCTCTGCGGATCATTCGCGACGCAGGCCACAGTAATCCGGGGCGGTGGCATCGGATCCCCTAGCAAACCCCTAGCCTCCCTTAGCCGTATTTACCGCCCGCCCCCGGGGTCGGGGAACTGGGATGCCGGGCCCTTAGGGGGCTTCTGGAGGCTTTTTGCCGGCCGTGCCGCGATAGGAAGTGAGGACAGCGCGGCGGATCGGTATCTGCCGTTTCCCTAATCGACAATCGGAGGGTCGGAATGGGACGAGTGGACGGCAAGGTCGTGGTGATCACCGGGGCCGGCCGCGGGCAGGGCCGCAGTCACGCCGTACGACTGGCAGAGGAGGGCGCCGACATCATCGCCCTGGACGTGTGCCAGGACAACGAGATCGCCGAGTATCCGATGGCGAGCGCGGAGGATCTTCAGGAAACGGCCCGGCTGGTGGAGAAGGCGGGCCGCCGGGTGGTCGCTCTGCAGGCCGATGTGCGCGACCGGGCCGCTCTGGACTCGGCGATCGCCGAGGGTGTCGAGCAGTTGGGACGCCTGGACGCGGTGGTGGCCAACGCGGGGATCAGTCCAGTCGGTGCCAACCGGCCGCTGCGGGCGTTCGGGGACACCGTGGACGTCAATCTGACGGGCGTTCTCAACACGGTGCACGCCTCGATGCCCCACCTTGGCGACGGTGCGTCCGTGGTCGTGATCGGCTCGGCGGCCGGGCTGCTGTTCGACCACGGGCAGCCGGGTCCGATGGGGCCGGGCGGAACCGGGTACGCGTTCGCCAAGCAGGCGCTGGTGCAGTACGTGAACTGGTTCGCGCCGTTCCTCGCGCCGAGCGGACGGCGGCTGAACGCCGTACATCCGGCGAACGTGGACACGGAGATGATCCGCAACGAGGCGATGTACCGGATCTTCCGCCCCGATCTGGAGGAGCCGACGTTCGAGGACGCGGTGCCGGGCCTGACGACGGTGCAGGCGATGCCGATTCCGTTCGTGGAGCCGGTGGATGTCTCGCACGCGGTGGTCTACCTGGTCTCGGACGAGTCCCGTTTTGTGACGGGGCTGCACCTGAAGGTGGACGGCGGCGCCCTGGTCAACGCCGGAAAGTGAACAGGACGACGGCCGCCGCGGGCAGGTGTCCGCGGCGGCCGTCGTGTTGTGCCGCGCGGGGGAACGCGGCACGAGGCACGGGCCGTGCCCCTTCGTCGGGGGATGTCCGGAGCGGCGCGGCCCGTGGGTTTCGGGGACTTCGTCCTCACAGCCGCTGCAAGACGAAGTCGTCGGCCGGCCCTCCGTGGAAGAGAACGTCGGCACGGCCGCTGAGCAAGTAGGTGCCGTACGGGGTGGCGGCCGCGTCCGTGGGAACGGGCACCGGCCAGGGGGCCCTGGTGTGAGCCACGCGGGCGGTCGTCCAGCAGGAGGCAGCGCCGACCTCGACAACGGCGTCGTGTCCTGCGGCGGCCGCCAGGTTGTCGGGGACCACGAGCAGGGAGTTGTCACGGCGCAGCACGGTGCCGTCGCCGCCGGCCGGCGCGGGATCCTCCAGGACGACGCTCAACGCGCCGGGCCGGTCCAGCGGGATGCGCACGATGCGGCCCGCGCTGTAGTGGTTGACCAGGAGGAACCCTCGTGGGTGCAGGGCGATGCCGGTGATGCCGGCGCCCTCGTTTGCGGGGGCAAGGGGTTCGCCGGCGACCAGGATGGACGCCTCGCCGCCGGCGGTGACGCGGTAGACGTACCCGGCTGCCGGGTCGACGACATAGGCGTTGCCGTCCGCGTCTACGCAGATGCGGTCGGCGGCGTGGATCGGGGACGGGCCGAGGGCCGGGTCGACCAGCCGGACCTGCCGACCGGTGGCCAGGTCGTACTCGACGAGGCCGGAGGCCTTCAGAAAGGTCTCCGGCATGGAGCGCGTGCCCACGCCCAGGTCGTGGTAGCCGGTGCGGAACCGGCCCCGCCGGACGTCGACGTGCATGCCGACGCGGAGACGATGTGTGGATCGGGGTCGTCGACCAGGGGCATGACCCTTCCGTCGAGGCCGACCATGGCGACACTGCCGTGGCGGGTGGAACTGACCAGGAAGGCATTGCGGCGTGGGATCCCAGGCAATGCCTTCCTGGTGCAGGGAGTCCGCGTGTCCGGTGATCGTCCGTGGGCGGCCGTGGGGAGCGGCGCCCTGGTCGGGCCGATTGGCCGCGGCATGCGCGGCGGGGACGAGGAGTGAGGTGGTGGCCGTGGCGAGAGCAGGCGCTCTTCGACGGCCGATGGGCTGCTGAATCATGGAGACCGTCCTCAGCGAGCGGTCAAAGGCTGGGAAACAGGGAGGGAGTTACCAGGTGACGGGCAGGGTGCCCGCCACGCCTTGGACGAGGGTGTCGGTCTTGAAGCGGACGTCTTCCTCGGGGACGGCGAGCCTCAGCGTGGGCATGCGCTGGATCAGAGCGCCGAAGACGACCTCCAGTTCGACCCGGACCAGGTTGGCGCCGGGGCACTGGTGGATGCCGTGGCCGAAGGCGGAGTGGCCGCGGGCGTCGCGGTGGATGTCGAAGGTGTCGGGGTCGGGGAAGGCCTTCTCGTCGCGGTTGGCGGAGCCGGTGAGCGCGATCACGCCCTCGCCCTCGCGCAGTACGATGCCGCCGATCTCGACGTCCTGGGTGAGGACACGGGCGGGGCTGGAGTCGGCGATGGCCAGGTAGCGCAGGAGTTCCTCGACCGCGCCGGGCAGGAGCTGCGGGTTCTCGCGGAGCTCGGCGAGCTGCTCGGGGTGCTGCAGCAGCACCATGGTGCCCAGGGCAATCATGTTGGAGGTGGTGTCGAAGCCGCCGAACAGGAGGTTCTTGGCCAGCCCCGCGATGTCCCGGGCGACGAGGGTGCCCTCGGTGCGGTTCTTGACGACGATCCGGCCGACCAGATCGTCGCCGGGCCGCTCCTCCTGCGCGGCGACGAGGCGGTTGAGATACTCCTCCAGCTCCTGCTGAGCGGTCATCATCTCCTGCGGTTCCACGTCGCTGCGGACCAACGTCTCGGCGCAGCGCCTGAAGAAGTCGCTGTCCTCGGCGGGCACCCCCATCAGTTCGCAGAAGATCAGCGACGGTACGGGGAAGGCGAGCGAGGCGATCAGGTCGACGGTGCCGCCGCTGCCGCCGGCCTCCAGCATGGCGTCGATGTGCCGGTCGACGATCTCCTGGATGCGGGGCCGCAGCGCCTGGACGCGGCGGGCGGTCAGCTCGGGCACCAGCATCCGGCGGCGCTCGCCGTGCTCGGGCGGGTCCATGCCGACGAGGGGCAGCTCAAGTTGCTGCAGGACCTCGTCGGGGACGGGCACCTGCAGGGGGTATGCGGGGTGCTTCCAGTTGGAGCTGGTGGTGGAATCCCCGAGCAGCTGCCGGACGTCCTCGTGCCGGGACAACAACCAGACCTCCTTGCCCGACCAGCGCAGCCGCGCCTTCGACACGGGTTCTTCGGCGCGGAGTTCGGCGTACCCCTCGGGCGGGCTGAACGGGCACTTCCGGTGCATCGGGAATTCCCGCGGCTCGCCGCCGCTGCCCGTGCTTTCGGCCACTTCGGTCATTCGGAGATTGCCTTTCGACAAGGGCGGATGATTTCCGCCTCGTGGTGGGTGACACGGAATCGATCGCGACGACCGCCGCAGTAAGGGAAATCTGGAGAACCGGAGAAAACGGGGTCGTACGGCGAGAACCTACTCATCCCCAATTCCCTGTCATCCCCTACGGCCCCCTAGGCGGTCCCGGCGTCGCCGGGGTATTCCGCCGTCGGAATACCGCAGTCGTGGTCCTCGTCTTCGAGGAGCCCCAGCGCGCACATCTCGCCCACCCAGAGTTCGAGGTCGGCGCGGGCGTTGGCCTGGTCGACCTCCCAGGCGTCGGCCAGGGTGCGGGCGGCCGCGTCGCGGTCCCCGTCGCACTGGCGCAGCGCGATCCACATGAGGGTGTCGCTGGCGTTTCCGACGTAGCTCATCGTCTCCCCCAACCGGCCCAGGAGCAGGCGTCCCTGACTGTCGATCGACACGGTCACGCCTCGCTTCGGCCGAACGCGCACGGCTCGCCCTCCGTCACTGCCGGGTCCGTCCCCGCGCCCACGCGGTCCGCCGCGCCGTCCCCCCACCGAGCGCCCGTGCTCGCCTGCCCGACGATCACCTTGCACACCTCCCCGGCTCATGTGGCCCCTGCGCCACGACACTTGCTCAAACAATCGTCTCGTACGTACGTGCGTCTGCCCTGGGGTGTGATCCGGTACAGACGGCTCCGCCCGGACCCGCCCCCAGCCGAGCGTATGCAGCACGCGACCCCGCGGCCGGACCCGGCTGCGGGGTCGCGCGGCAGCCCTCGATCGAGCGTGGCCGCCGGTCAGGCGGTCACGGCGACCGCCTGGACCGCCGGTGTCCGCAGGACACGAAGTGCCGTGCCCAGCACGGTGATCAGAGTGGCCCCGGTAGCGATCGCGACGATCGCCAGCCAGATGCCCAGCCCCTGGTCGGGCAGGACCGAGTCGGTCTTCGCCGCGTTGAAGGGCAGGATGCCCGCGATGGCGGCCACAGTGCCGAAGAACGCCCCGAGCACGGTCAGCACAAGCGCCTCGACGGTCACCGCCGTAAGCACCTGCCCGGGAGTCGCACCCGCGAGACGCTGCTGGCCGAACTCCCTGCTGCGGTCGGAGGTCGCCGCGTACAGGCTGTTGATCAGCATGACGCAGGCGAAGGCCACGATGATGCCGACGACCACGAGGTTCATGGTCTCGACGTTCTTGTCGGTGACGGACTGGGTCAGGCCGGAGGCCTCCAGTACGTCGTTGTCGATGGCCTGCATGTAGAGCGTCGCGGTTGCCATGCCGATGAAGAGGATCAGCGGCAGCAGCACGCCGGACTGCTCGGCAGCGCGCCGGCGCATGTTCTGGGCGGCGAGATAGCCGCTGCTCCCGGCGATCCCGGTGAGCAACGGTTCACACCGCTCCATCAGGCCCCGCAGGGCCAGGGGCGCGACGAGCGCGAGGCCGACCGCGATCAGCACGGCCCCGTACACCGCCGGCGCCATCACCAGGGGATCGTCCGGGTCGATGGACAGGGTGATGCACACCCCGATGGTGCCGACGACGACCGCGGCCGCACCGATCAGTACGCGGATCCGGGACCTGCCGGAGCTGCGGATGCCGGCCGCGGCCCGCGTCGCCCGCCGCACGGCGAGGAACGCGGCTCCCACGGATGCCAGGAGAGTGGTGTCGATACCGGTCAGCAGGGCGACGGGACCGAAGGTGTAGTCCACGTTCTGGGCGACCTGCCCGCTGTCCTGGAACAGGTCGAGCAGCATCCGGCCGCCGAGCATCCCCGGTCCGATCGCCAGCAGCGCGCCGATCAGGGCGACCACCGCCGATTCGCCGACGACCATCAGCCGGATCTGGGCCGGGGTGGCTCCGGTGCTGCGCAGCAGGGAGATCTCCTCGCTGCGCTGCCGCACGTTGACGGTCATCGTGGAGGCGACTGCGAAGAACACCAGCAGCGTGCCGTAGCCGCCGACCACGCCGGCGACCTGGCCCAGCGACTTCGCGCTGACGTCGTCGACGCCCGTCGCCTGTGCGGTGTCGTGCATGGAGTTGAACGTCATGATGATCGCGGCACCGAGGAACGTCGCCAGCAGCGTGGCGGCGAGGCGTCCGGGGCGGTGCCGGATGGAGCGCATGGCCAGGGCGAGCACGGCTCAGACCTCCGTCGGCTGGGACTGGTGAACCAGGTCGCCCAGGTGGGCCAGCCGCTCCGCGACGGCGTCCACGGTCGGGCTCGCCATCCGCCCGACCAGCCGGCCGTCCGCGAGGAACAGCACGGCGTCGGCGTAGGACGCGGCGACAGGGTCGTGCGTCACCATGACCACGGTCCGGCCGTGGACGTTCACGGCCTCCTGGAGGAGGGAGAGGATCTCCCGCGCGCTGCGGGTGTCCAGTGCGCCGGTGGGCTCGTCCGCGAAGATCACCCGAGGCTCGGCGACCAGGGCCCGGGCAATGGCGACGCGCTGCCGCTGGCCGCCGGAGAGCTGGTCCGGACGGTGGTCGACACGGCCGCCGAGACCGACCCGGTCCAGGACCTCGCGGGCCAGCCGGTTGTCGACGCGCCGGCCGGCGAGCTTCAGCGGAAGGGTGGTGTTCTGCAGCACGGTGAGCGTGGGCAGCAGGTTGTAGTGCTGGAAGACGAAGCCGATCCGCGTCCGGCGGAACTTCGTCAGCGCCGCTTCCTTCCCGCCGGTCATCTCCTCGCCGTCCACCATGACGACACCCTTGTCGGGCCGGTCCAGTCCGGCCGCGCACTGCAACAGGGTCGACTTGCCGGAGCCGGAGGGGCCCATGACCGCGGTGAAACTCCCGGCGGGCAGGGTCAGGCTCACATCGTCCAGCGCGGTCACACGGTTGTCGGCGCTGCCGTAGACCTTGGTCACTCCGACCAGGCGCAGCGCTTCGGCGCTACCGGTGCGCTCGGTCCTGCTCGTACGTCGCAACATTCCATACCCTCCGTAGGACGACTCTCTGCGCCACATCACTGACGCTACGGGCGCCGACGCCCTGTCACATTGGGCGTACCACCCGAGTACGGGGTGTCCTTAGGTACACCCCGGTCCGTGTCAACCACTGGCCGGCCCAGCGCAGTTGGCCTGTGCCCGCAGGTCACCGGGGCCCCGGGGCCGGCCCCGGGCGGGTCAGCCACCCGGGGTGAAGCCCGCGAGCGGGCCGGTGTCGCAGGCGCGGTCCCCGCTGCGGGGGGGGGCGGCTCAGCTGCACGGGCAGCGGTCCGACGCGGCGCGCGGCGGCCGCCCCGGTGCGGGAGTGGTCGCGGTCGGGCCGGGGTACGTCCTCCCGCGCCACCGCGGATAGCGCCCGCTCGCCGTGCCACTGGACGCACTCCGGGTCCTGCCCGTCCATCGGCAGCCCGGTGAAGAACCTGGCCGCCGTGCAGCCGCCCCGGCAGCTGTCGTACGCCGCGCAGGAGCCGCAGGCCCCGGGCTCCTGCGGCGCGCGCAGCCGCGGGAACCGGGGCGACTCACGCCATACGGCCGTGAAGCCGTAGAGGTCGAGGACGTTGCCGGCCCGGAAGGCGTCGTGGACCGCGAAGGGGCAGGCGTAGACGTCACCCACGGGATCGATCAGGCACACCCGGTCGGCCCCGCACAGGATGAGCCAAAGGACAGACGCCGGGTCCCGTAGTGGTAGGCGAGCGCCCCGAACGGCTCGGGCCGCAGGGCGACCCGGCGTGAACAGCGGTACGGCAGCTCTGGTCGAACACCGTGTCTCCTACGCGCTCGACGGCACCGGCAGGGCTTCATCCTGTGCGAGCCGACGACACAACGCGCCCCGGAGCGACCCCTGCCCAGCCCCTACGCCCTGTCGTCACATCCGCGTGGTCCGCCCGGAGGACGGGTCCCGCGGCGGCGATGGGGGTTCCCGCGAGCGGATTCGCGCGTGCGGGAGCGTGCGATCGCAAGGCTCCGGAGCGCCCTCGTCGCGGAGTCACGTGGGCGGTTCGGCAACGCGGCGGGGGTCCAGTGGGTGCCAGGCGTCGTGGGCCAGGCGGGAATGTGACGACAGGGCCTGCGGACAGGACCGGGCGCAAACGGGCGCCACCCGGGGGTGCATCACAACAGGTAGGCCTCCGCGTCCGCGACCGGCTCGGGGACGCCCACCATCGCGAGGCCGGCCGGCAGGTCGGTGCGGCCGTTCACGCCGAGCTTGCGGTACACCCGGGTGAGGTGCTGTTCGACGGTGGAGACGGTGATGAAAAGCCGTCGCCCTATGGCGCGGTTGGTGTGCCCGAGCGCGGCCAGCATGGCGACCTTGCGCTCCGCCTGGCTCAGCATCGGCGCCCGGTCGGCGTCCCCGGCCTGCTCGGCGGCAGGCACCGCGTCCTCGGCGGTCCGGTCGCGCCGGCGCTGCGTCGGAATGGGGGCCGACTGGCACGCCTTGGTCTCCTGGGTTGCCCGGCGGGAAGTCTCCCGGGCCCGCTCGAACTCGCCCAGCTCCTGGTACACCTGGCTGAGTTCGGCCAGGGCGCAGGCGTGCTCGAAGCGTTCGCCGGCGGCCTCCAGGCAGTCGGCGGAGTCGGCGAGCAGGCGCTGCCGTTGGGCGAGTTCGCTGCAGCCGGCCAGAACGCGCAGGGCGCGGCCGCGGGCGCCCTTGTCGTCCGGCTTGCAGCGCTCGAGCTGCTGGCGGGCGAGCTGGTGCGCCGTCCGGCGCCGGCCGAGGCGCAGATTGGCCTCGGCGAGGTCGATGCGCACCGGCATCAGGGCCGTCAGGTCCAGGTTCCAATGGCGCTGCATGCCGACGCAGGTCTCGAAGTCGTTCAGCGACGCCAGGACCTGGTCGGTGGCCAGGTGATATCTGCCCCGCGCATGTAGATAGCGCAGGCCGAGCACGGTGCCGAACAGGGCGTCGGGCAGCACGTACCGCAGCGCCCGGGCGGCCGCCTCGTACCGTCCCAGGGCGGTGTTGCTGCGCACCAGCACGGCGAGCGGATAGCCGATGAGGACGCCCCAGCTCTCCGGCGGCAGGGTGGCGAGGGCTCCGTCCGCGTGGGCGACCGCGGTGGTCAGCTCGCCGCGCCGCAGCGCTATGTCCGCGCGGACCGACCGCAACAGCGCCTCCCAGGTGGGGGCGGAGCGGCGGCCGGCCTCCTCGATGAGGTCCTCGCACACGGTCGCGGCCTTGTCGGCCTTGGCGCCGTGGCCCAGGGCGATCAGCGCAGTGGCGAGCGCTTCCACCGTGTTGTCGCCGAGCTGGCAGCTCTGCAGGATGTGTTCGGCGCTGGCGGTCGCGGCCTCGCTGCTGCCCTGCGTCCATACGTCGGCCAGCGCGCCGGCCGCACGGGTCCAGGGGTCTTCGCTGCGGGGCTCCGGTTCGGCGAGGTCCAGTTGCGTCGAGGGCCCGTGGATCCACAGGGCCGCGAGCCGCACCGCGGCCCGGGTCTTCAGGTCGACCTGGTTCTCCGGGGCCCGGACCAGGGCCAGTGCCTTCTCCGCGACCGCGGTCTCGCCCTGCCACAGCGCCTGCCGGATCAGGGTGACCAGCTCGGGCCCGGCCAGCCGGCCGTCCTGCATGGCCTGCTCCAGCTCGCCGAAGTGGACCATGGCGGCAGCGGGGTTGAGCCGCCAGTGCGCGCGCACCAGTGTCTCGACGGTGGAGGCCCGCTCGTGCTCGTCGCTCTCCGCGCCCAGCGCCAGCTTCAGGTAGCGCACGGCGAGTACGGCCGAGTCGTCGGCCAGCGCCTTCTCCGCTGCCTCCCTGAGGATCGCCGTCGACCAGGCCCCCGCCATCCGGTCGGCAGCGATCAGATGGCCGGCGACGAGGTCGCTGGCGGCACCGCGCTCGTAGAGCAGTTCGGCCGCGTGCAGCCGCAGTCGGGTGTGTTCGGCGGGCAGCAGGCTGCCAAGTACCACGCTTTCGGCGGCGCGGCTGCGCAGCCGGCCCGCTTGCAGCAGGCCCGCGTCGGTGAGGACGTCCAGCGCCTGGGTCACGCTGCGGCTCTCCAGGCCGAGCAGCTGCCCCATGCGCGCCGGTGTGGCTTCGCCGCCGAGCAGGACGAGCGTCTGGGCGACGCGCAGCAGGTCGGTGTCCCAGGCGTGCAGGCAGGACAGGACGGCACGGGCGAACGCGGGCCCGGTCGGCGGTTCCTGCTCCGCGGTGTCCTCCGTGTCGGCGAAGCCGTCGCGGCGGTCCTCCAGCAGCGCCTTCAGCAGGACCGCGTTGCCGCCGCTGGCCCGGTGGTAGTCCTGGGCCATCCGGTGCGGCACGGGTCCGTCCAGCGCCGCGGCCAGGACACCGGCCACCCGGTCGACGCCGAGCGGCACCAGGTGGATCCACTGGTGCCCGAACCGGTTCAACTCGGCGTGGAACTTGGCCGGTACGCACTGTGGCCGTTCCCACTCGGTGAGGATGACCAGCACCCGGGCGCTCTCCATGCGGCGCTGCAGCCAGAGCAGGAAGTTCAGGGAGGTGCTGTCCGCGAACTGGATGTCGTCGACGGCGATGACCAGGGGCCGTTCCTCGGCCCGCTCCAGAAGTAAGCCGCTGAGCCGGTGCAGCGCCTGCGCCTCGTCGCGCCGCATGCCGCCGATGTCCGCGGTGTCAGCCGGGTCGCGTAAGACCTCGGCCCGCATCAGCGCCTCCAGCTGGATGGCGACGGCGGCGGGAAGTTCGGTGCTGTGCACCAGTTGCTCCAATACGCCGGCCCGCATCATCTGCTCGGCTCTCGATCCGCTGGCGCGCATCACCAGCGCGCCACAGTCCGACGCGTCCTTGCAGAAGTCACGGAGCAGGTCGGTCTTGCCGACCCCCAACCCCCCGTTGACCAGGACGACATGACCGTGTCCCGCCTCGCTCTCTCGGTACAGGCGCTTGAGTCGGCTGAGCTCTTCTTGGTGGATAGGCGTCATCAACGGTTCCCCCTTGAACCCGTAACGTGCCCTTGCCTAAACGTGCTCTGCGTGTCCTGTGGCGCTCCTCGGGCCGCGACGCCGGCGTCCGCGCGAAGCGGGCCGGCCGATGCGGCTGACTACACGTCGTGATCCGGGAAAGTGTGCTCCGCCGTCCAGGGACAACGGGGACACGAACCAACCTAACGGAACGCCAGTTCGATGCCTGATGCGGATGACTGGCAGGTGGACGCGGCTGACTGCACCCAAGGAAACGCGCTGACCGACATACCGAGCCCCCGCTCATTGATCCAGCCACGACGACGATGACGAGATCGCCTCCGGCCGAGAACGGCCGGCGAGGTACAGCCCCCAGCCACCTCGACTCAAACACACGTCCGTCCCATACGAGCGTGCGTCTGAATGCTACCTGAGCCGTGGCTGAAACGCTAAGAGGTAACGGTTCTTTAAAGCCAGCCGGTAGCTGTCACGTCGGACACACCGCCCAAACTGCCGGTTGACGCAAAAACACCCGGTGCCGCCTGCGTCCCGCTGGTCGAGACGGCAGGCGAACACCGGGCGAACCGGCACAACTCCGGCTCAGCCGCGTGTCTCCAGTTCCTCATCAAGGATGGCGAAAAGATCCTCTGCCGAGGCCGCCTCCAGATCGGCCCCGACTCCGGGGTCCTCCGTGTGGAAAAGCAGCTCCTGAAGATACCGGGCAAGCGCCGTGGCCGACGGGTGGTCGAAGACGAGCATCGGCGCGAGGTTGCGTCCCGCCACAGTGACCATGCGGTTGCGCATCTCGAGCGCGCTCAGCGAGTCGAAACCGATGTCCAGGAAGCCGCGTTCGGGGTCGATCGCCTCCGCACCGCCGTGCCCGAGCACCGAGGCCGCATGGGTACGGACGATCTCCAGCAGCGCGCTCTCCCGCTCCGCGGCGGACAGTCTCGACAGCCTCCCCACCAGCTCAGTCCCGGTGGCCTCCCCCGCCGCGCCGCGTGCCGTAAGACGCACCGGCACGCGCACGAGGCGGCGCAGCAGCGCCGGCACCACGCCCGGACGTCCGCGCAGCGCAGCCGTGTTGAGGCGCACCGGCGCGACCACCGATTCCCCCGTGGCGAGCGCCGCGTCGAACAGGGCCAGGCCGTCCTCCACCGAGAAGGCGGGCAGCCCCTGGCTCTCCATCCGCTGCAGATCGATCTCCGACAGTTCGCGGCTCATCCCCATGTCCACCGCCCAGGCTCCCCAGGCCAGCGAGATCGCGGGAAGGCCCAAGCGCTGCCGTTCCAGGGCCAGTCCGTCCAGGAAGACGTTCGCGGCGGCGTAACCCGCCTGTCCCTGGGCCAGCACCATCCCGCCGGCCGAGGAGTACAGCACGAAGGCCCGCAGATCCAGGTGGCGGGTGAGCTCGTGCAGATGCCAGGCCCCGTTCACCTTCGGCGCGAACGTCGCGTCCACCGACTCCGGTGTCCACGAGCCGATCACCCCGTTGTGGACGACACCGGCCGTATGGACGATTCCGGTGAGGGGATGCTCGGCGGGTACAGCGGCGAGGAGAGCGGCGAGGTCGTCGCGATCGGCGACGTCACATGCGGTGATGGTCACCTCGGCGCCCGCGGCGGCGAGTTCCTTCTCGAGTTCGCTCGCCCCGGTGGCCTCGGGTCCGCGCCGGCTGACCAGCAGCAGATGCCGTACGCCGTGCTCGGCCACGAGATGCCGGGCCAGGGCCGCACCCAGGCCGCCCGTGCCTCCGGTGACCAGTACGGTCCCGTCCGCGCCGAAGCCGGACAGTGCGGTCGGCCCGTCGGCCGTGCCTGCCGCGCCGGACATGCCGGAGGCGCGAGCCCAGCGGGGCAGGAGGATCCGCCCATGGTGGATCGCGGCCTCGGGTTCCCCGCTGGCCACGGCCGCGGGCAGCAGGGCGCGCGACTCGGGGGCGTCGTCGAGGTCGATCAGCTGGAAGCGGCCCGGATTCTCCGCCTGGGCCGCTCGGAGCAGGCCCCACACCGGGTACTGACCGAGATCGAGCTCGGTGCCGGGTTCGGTGTGGGCGGCGTTGCGGGTCGTCACGATCAACCGCGCGTCGGCGAAGCGGTCTTGGGCGAGCCATTGCTGGACCACCGACAGGGTGTCGTACGCCGTGGAGCGCGCGGCTGCGAGGGGGCCGTCGTCGGCGGCTTCGGCGGGGCACTCGTAGAGGATCGTGCCAGGGACCGGTCCCTCGGTGGGCAGGTCGCGCCACGGCAGCAGCGCGGGGGCGTCTGCCCCGGTCGCAGCCGGCGGAGCGAGCAGCGGCTCCCATTCGATCCGGAACAGGGAGTCGCCCTCCGTGTCGGCCGCCAACTGGGCCGCCGAGACCGGCCTGAGGGCCAGCACGTCCACCGAGCCGACCGGTCGGCCTTCCATATCGGCCAGTTGCATGGAGAGCTTGTTCTCGCCGGGTCGCGACAGCCGCACCCGCACGGCCGACGTCCCCATGGCACGCAGGCTCACGCCCGACCACGAGTAGGGCAGCAGCGTCGGCTCGTCTCCCGTTTCACCGACGCTGAGTGCGTGCATGGCGGCGTCGAGGAGGGCGGGGTGGATGCCGAATCGGGGGGCCTGGTCGGTGGACTCTCCGTCGGGGAGGGTTACTTCGGCGTAGACGTCGTCACCGTCGTGCCAGGCGGCCTTCAGGCCTTGGAACACCGGGCCGTAGGCGTAGCCCTGGCGCAGGAGGGTGTCGTAGGCGTCGTCGACGGTCAGCGCTGTGGCGCCGGGCGGGGGCCACTGGGTCAGGTCCGGGGCGGGAGCCTGCCGCGATGCGGGGGCGAGGGTGCCGTCGGCGTGCAGGGTCCAGTCCGTGTGCGGGGGGTTGGTGGTGTCGGGGCGGGAGTAGATGCGCAGGGTGCGGCGTCCGGTGTCGTCGGGGGCGGCTACGGCGACCTGGATCTGGACGCCGGCGCCGCCTTC
>NZ_JBJDQL010000089.1:0-15963 GCF_044903305.1 Streptomyces sp. NPDC019531
CGGACCCCCCCACCCCGGCCCCGACCCACAACGCACCCGCACGCGCTACACAAACCCCCACCCAACCGAAACAGGCCGCCGCAGGCACTCAGGGGCGCGGGGAACTGCGCAAAACGCCCGCCCCCACCGAACCCCGCACAGGCCACCGCAGGCACCCCCACCGTCACGCCGAGTTCTGGCTGGCCAACGCCTCCGACAGCTCCGACGCCACCTGCTGCAACACCGGCACGATCCGATCCGTCGCCGCCTCGGTGACCCGCCCCGCCGGACCGGAGATCGAAATCGCCGCCGCGGTGGGGGAGTTGGGCACGGACACCGCGAGACAGCGGACGCCGATCTCCTGCTCGTTGTCGTCGACGGCGTACCCCTGACCGCGCACCGCCTCCAGGGCCGCGAGGAAGCCGTCCGGCGTGGTGATCGTCTTCTCCGTCGCGGCCGGCATGCCGGTGCGGGCGAGGAGGGCGCGGACCTCGGCGTCGGGCGTGTTGGCCAGCAGGGCCTTGCCGACACCCGTGGAGTGCGGCAGGACGCGTCGGCCGACCTCGGTGAACATCCGCATCGAGTGCTTCGACGGCACCTGGGCGACGTACACGATCTCGTCCCCGTCGAGCAGCGCCATGTTGGCCGTCTCGCCGGTCTCCTCGACCAGACGGGCGAGGTAGGGGCGGGCCCAGGTGCCGAGCAGCCGGGAGGCCGACTCGCCGAGACGGATCAGGCGCGGGCCGAGGGCGTACCGGCGGTTGGGCTGCTGACGGACGTACCCGCAGGTCACGAGGGTGCGCATCAGGCGGTGGATGGTGGGCAGCGGCAGCCCGCTGCTCGCGGACAGCTCGCTCAGTCCGACCTCGCCGCCCGCGTCCGCCATCCGTTCCAACAGATCGAAGGCGCGCTCTAGGGACTGGACCCCGCCGCCGGCGGACTTGGCGGAGTCGGTGGTGCTGGCGCTGGACGTCGGCACGGCGCGTTCCTTTCGGAGCTGCCTTTCGGGTCTGGGCAGGAGGGCAGAAGCCTACCCGGGAGTCGGTTGACTCCCCGCTGGCGCATAGTTACGTTTTGCTTGTTGGAATCTTAATTCCGCTTTGTGGAAACGTCCAGAGTGTCGACGTCGGGTGCACCCTGGGGAAGTGTGCCCTTGACGGCGCCCGAACGGGAGTGAAGACTCCTTCAACAGAAAGTTGAATTCCGTTACGCGGAAGTTAACGGCGGCAGAGAGGGGTCCGGGTGTCCGACACTGAACTGGTGCTGCGCTCGACGCGCGTCATCACGCCCGAGGGAACGCGGCCCGCGTCGGTCGCGGTCGCCGACGGCAGGATCACGGCCGTACTTCCGTACGAGGGTGAGGCGCCGTCGGGTGCCCGCATCGAGAACCTCGGCGACGACGTCCTGCTGCCGGGCCTGGTCGACACCCACGTGCACGTCAACGACCCCGGCCGCACCGAGTGGGAAGGCTTCTGGACCGCCACGCGAGCGGCGGCGGCCGGCGGCATCACCACCCTCGTCGACATGCCGCTCAACTCCCTCCCGCCCACGACGACGGTCGACAACCTCCGCACGAAGAGGGAGGTCGCGGCCGACAAGGCCCACATCGACGTCGGCTTCTGGGGCGGCGCCCTGCCCGACAACGTCAAGGACCTGCGCCCGCTGCACGAGTCCGGTGTCTTCGGCTTCAAGGCCTTCCTGTCGCCGTCGGGCGTGGACGAGTTCCCGCATCTCGACCAGGACGGGCTCGCCCGGTCGCTGGCCGAGATCGCCTCCTTCGGCGGCCTGCTGATCGTGCACGCCGAGGACCCGCACCACCTGGAGGCGGCCCCCCAGCAGGGCGGCCCCAGATACGCCGACTTCCTGGCCTCCCGGCCGCGTGACGCCGAGAACACGGCGATCGCCCAACTCATCGCCCAGGCGAAGCGGTTGGACGCGCGCGTGCACGTCCTTCATCTGTCGTCCAGCGACGCGCTTCCGCTGATCGCCCGGGCGAAGGCGGACGGGGTCCGGATCACCGTCGAGACCTGCCCGCACTACCTCACCCTCACCGCCGAGGAAGTCCCGGACGGGGCAAGCGAGTTCAAGTGCTGCCCACCCATCCGCGAGTCCGCCAACCAGGACCTGCTGTGGCAGGCGCTGGCCGACGGCACCATCGAGTGCGTGGTCACCGACCACTCTCCGTCCACCGCCGACCTCAAGACGGACGACTTCGCCACGGCGTGGGGCGGCATCTCGGGCCTCCAGCTGAGCCTGTCGGCGGTCTGGACGGAGGCCCGCAGGCGAGGTCACTCGCTGGAGGACGTGGTCCGCTGGATGTCCGCGCGGACCTCCCAACTCGTCGGTCTGGACCGCAAGGGCGCCATCGAGGCCGGCCGCGACGCCGACTTCGCGGTCCTCGCGCCCGACGAGACCTTCACCGTGAACCCGGCATCCCTCCAGCACCGCAACCGCGTCACCGCGTACGCGGGCAAGACCCTCTACGGCGTCGTGAAGTCCACCTGGCTGCGCGGCGAACGCATCGTCGCGGACGGTGAGTTCACGCCCCCGAAGGGCCAACTGCTCACTCGCAGGCCCTGATCCACCCGCACCGGCCAACTCCAGAAAGGCACATGTACGTGACGGCGATTCCCAGCTTCACCGGCGACGCGAACCCGTACGGCGGCGGTGACCCGTACGCGGACTACCGCACCGCCGACTTCCCCTTCACCCGGTACGCCGACCTGGCCGCGCGGACGCTCGGCGCCGGAGTCATCGCCGCCAACGACGAGTTCTTCGCCCAGCGGGAGAACCTGCTGGTGCCCGGGCGGGCCGAGTTCGACCCCGAGCACTTCGGGCACAAGGGCAAGATCATGGACGGCTGGGAGACGCGGCGCCGCCGTGGCGCCTCGGCGGAGCACCCCTGGCCGACGGCCGAGGACCACGACTGGGCGCTGGTCCGGCTGGGCGCGCCCGGCGTGATCCGGGGGATCGTGGTCGACACCGCGCACTTCCGCGGCAACTACCCGCAGGCGGTGTCGGTCGAGGGCGCGTCCGTCCCCGGCTCCCCGTCCCCGGAGGAGCTCCTCGGCGACGACGTGAAGTGGACGACGCTGGTCCCGCGCACGCCGGTGGGCGGCCACGCGGCGAACGGTTTCCCGGTGTCGCTCGAACAGCGCTTCACACATCTGCGGGTCAACCAGCACCCCGACGGGGGCATCGCCCGCCTGCGCGTGCACGGCGAGGTCGTCCCGGACCCCGAGTGGCTGGCGGTCCTCGGCACCTTCGACGTGGTCGCCCTGGAGAACGGCGGCCGGGCGGAGGACGCCTCGAACCTCTTCTACTCCCCGGCGTCCAACACCATCCAGCCGGGCCGCTCCCGCAAGATGGACGACGGCTGGGAGACCCGGCGCCGCCGCGACCAGGGCAACGACTGGATCCGCTACCGGCTGGTGGCCCAGTCCCGGATCCGCGCGATCGAGATCGACACGGCCTATCTGAAGGGCAACAGCGCGGGCTGGGCCTCGGTGTCGGTCCGCGACGGCGAGGACGGCGACTGGCGCGAAATCCTCCCGCGCACCCGCCTCCAGCCCGACACCAACCACCGCTTCGTCCTGCCGGCCCCAGCAGTGGGCACGTACGCACGCGTGGACATCTTCCCTGACGGCGGGATCTCACGGCTGCGGCTGTTCGGTTCCCTGACGGAGGACGGCTCGACGGCGCTGGAGGCAAGGCACCGAGAGCTGTCCGGCTGAAATCAGCCCCTCCGGCGTTTGAGGAGCGGGGGTCCGGGGGCCGCCCCCGAAACGGGGGGGGCCGAAGGGGGCAGCGCCCCCTGGGGACGGGACGGGTAGGGGCGGCGGGGGCGAGAAAGAACACCCGTCTCACGCCGCATGTCCCCCATCCACCGAGAACTCAGCCCCGGTGACGTAGTCCGCACCGGCCTGGGCTGACGAGGGTCGATGGAATCCGGGGGACGGGTCGTTCGCGGCCGGGCCGGCGTCGATGACTGCGGTGGGGCGGTTCGGGGAGGGGCTTGCTCGTTGCGTCCAGAGCCCCACCGGGCCCCGGTACCCGCTGCGTCATACAGCTACCGATCGTGATGATCCGCCCGCCCGCCGAGCGCCTCCGCCGTACGGCGCACCGCCCCCGCCGCCTCCTCGGCGTCCGCGGAATCCGCCCGTAGGGCCACCGCCCCGCGCCCCAGCGCCTCCACGGCCCGTACGACGTCCTGCGCCGCCAGTCGCAGCGCCGTGGCCGCTCCGATCCCCCGGCTGCCCCCGGTGACGAGGGCGACTTTGCCGTTCAGAGTTCCGTAGGTCGTCGTCATGGCATCCATCCCAACGTCCCGGCCCTCGGACCGCTGGCGCGCACGGACATGGACCTCAGCCGGAGGATTCCCGCTCACGACGACGTGCACGACGAAGGAGCCGATGAGTTTCGGCTGCCACCGGGGTCTGAGCTGATGACAACGGACCCCACCCAGAGAGAAGGCACCCGTCATGGGCAAGCTCGTTTCCCAGATCTTCGTCAGCCTCGACGGCGTCTACCAGGCCCCCGGCGCTCCGGAGGAGGACAACAGGGACGGCTTCGAGCAGGGCGGCTGGGTCGTCCCGTTCGACGACGAGGACTTCGGCCGGTTCGTCAGCGAGGTCTTCGACTCCGCCGGAGCGTTCCTCCTGGGCCGCCGTACGTACGACATCTTCGCCGCGTACTGGCCGAAGGTCACCGATCCCGCCAACCCCGTCGCCGTCAAGCTGAACACCCTGCCGAAGTACGTCGTCTCCTCCACCCTCACCGACCCCGCGTGGCACGGCACCAGCGTGATCGGCGGCGACCTCGCCAAGGAGGTCACGGCCCTCAAGGAGAGCACCGACGGCGAGCTTCAGGTGCACGGCAGCGGTGTCCTGCTGCGGTCCCTGCTGGACCTCGGCCTCGTCGACACCCTGCACCTGATCACGTTTCCGGTCGTGCTGGGCGCAGGCCGCCGGCTCTTCCCGGAGGGCGCCACCCCGACCGCCTTCCGGCACGCTGGCGGACGGATCACCTCCACGGGCGTCTCCATCCAGTCGTACGACCGAGCAGGCCGCCCGGAATACGGCTCCTTCGAGCTCCCCGAGAACGCCTGACCGCTGCATCGGTGAGCACCGGGTCGTGCCCGGGGCGCGGAGGCCGCCGCAGCCGCTCCACTGTGCGACGGCGAGGTTCTGCTGGCCCCGGGCCGCGGGAGGAGACGAGGCCTTTGGGGCCAGACCCTACGGGACGTGCGCGGTGTCCGCCGGGGTGCCCCTGGACGGCGGTGAACCAGCCGGGAGCGCCGTGTGGTTCGAGTCCCTCCACGGTTCCGGACGGCTGTTGGCAGGGGACCGCCCAGGCGATCACGTGTGGCGCAGATCCTTCACCCGGCGGAGTTTGCCAAGCGATCGTTCCAGGGTCTCCGGATTCACGATCACCACCTCGACGCTCACGCCGACGCCGTCCTTGACGCCCTTGGCGATCGCCTGGGCGGCGGTCTCGCGCTGTTCGGGGTCGGCGCCGTGTCTGGCCTCCACACAGACGGTCATGTGATCCATCCGGCCGTGCCGACTCAGCTGGATCTGGAAGTGCGGGGCGACGGCGGGGGTGCGCAGCACGATCTCCTCGATCTGGCTGGGGAAGACGTTCACCCCGCGCAGGATGATCATGTCGTCACTGCGGCCGGTGATCTTCTCGATGCGACGGAAGGCGGGCCGGGCGGTGCCGGGCAGCAGCCGGGTCAGATCGCGGGTGCGGTAGCGGATGATCGGCAGGGCCTCCTTGGTGAGGGAGGTGAAGACCAGTTCGCCGCCCTCGCCGTCGGGCAGTGCCTCGCCCGTGATCGGGTCGACGACCTCGGGGTAGAAGTGGTCCTCCCACACATGCAGACCGTCCTTGGTCTCCACGCACTCCTGGGCGACGCCGGGGCCGATCACCTCCGACAGGCCGTATATGTCGACGGCGTGGAGGTCCATCCGCTCCTCGATCTCGCGGCGCATCTCCTCCGTCCACGGCTCGGCGCCGAAGATGCCCACCTTCAGGGAGCTGGAGCGCGGGTCGATGCCCTGCCTCTCGAACTCGTCGAGGAGGGTGAGCATGTAGGAGGGGGTGACCATGATGATCTCGGGCCTGAAGTCCTGGATGATCTGCACCTGGCGCGCGGTCATGCCGCCCGAGGCGGGGATCACCGTGCAGCCGGCCCGTTCGGCGCCGTAGTGGGCGCCGAGACCGCCGGTGAACAGGCCGTAGCCGTAGGAGATGTGCACCTTGTGGCCGGGGCGGCCACCGGCCGCGCGGATCGAGCGGGCGACCACGTCGGCCCACATGGAGATGTCGTTCTCCGTGTAGCCGACGACCGTGGGGCGGCCGGTGGTGCCGCTGGAGGCGTGGACGCGGCGGACCTGGTCCATGGGGACGGCGAACATACCGAAGGGGTAGGTCTCGCGCAGGTCAACCTTCGTGGTGAAGGGGAAGCGCGCCAGGTCCTCCAGCGCGTGGCAGTCCTCGGGGGCGACTCCGGCCTCGTCGAACTTCTCGCGGTACAGCTCCACGTTGTCGTAGGCGTGCCGCAAGGTCGCGCGCAGGCGGCGCAGTTGAAGTGCTTCTAGCTCCTCGCGGGACATCCGTTCCGCTTCGTCCAGCAGCGCGTCGGGGAGGGGCTCACCACGGCGGGCCGTCGTCACCACAGGGCTCTCGGTGTCGCTGCTCATCACGGCTCCTTCTGCTCTGTGCCGCGCGCGTCGCGCCCGTCCGCTTCCGGGCCCCGGACCGTACGACTGCGACCACGGAACTCCGCGATCACCTGGCCGGTCCGCTCCGCACGGGGGCCGTCGGCGATGCGCAGGACACTCACGTCGTAGATGCCGCTGCGACCGAACCGGGTGCGCTCCTGGGCGGTGGCCACCAGCACGTCGCCCTCGCGGGCGGGGGCGACGAAGTCGATGTCGGCCCCGGCGGCCACGGTCACGGGGCCATGGCTGTTGCAGGCGCAGGCGAACGCGGTGTCGGCGAAGAGGAACAGGTAGCCGCCATGGGCGATCCCGTGCCCGTTGACCATCGTCTTCGTCACGGTCATCCGCAGGGTGGCCGTGCCCTCGCCGTGCTCCAGCAACTCGATGCCGAGCCGCCGTGACGCCTCGTCCGCGGCGAACATCGTCTCCACGGGGCCCGCCGTCGTTTCAGTGGTCTGCGTCACTGTCTTCACCATCTCATGCACCGACCGAACATTCGGTTAGCCTGCGACATGGCCAAGTAATCCAGCCGGGCAACCGCCTGTCAAGGTCCCGGAATCCTCGCCCGTCACAGCGCACCGCTGGATCCGGGCACTGGCCCAACCCGGGGGATGGGCCATACAATGGACCGAACGAACGGTCGGTTGGGGAAGGTGGAGGCATGAGCACGACACAGGCCGGCCCGGGAGACGGTCCGGAGCCGGAACTCCAGGCGCACTTCGACGCGACGATCGCCCGCGACCAGCGGATCGAGCCGCGCGACTGGATGCCCGACGGCTACCGCAGGACCCTGGTCCGGCAGATCGCCCAGCACGCGCACTCGGAGATCATCGGCATGCAGCCGGAGGGCGAGTGGATCACCAGGGCACCGTCCCTGCGCCGCAAGGCGATCCTGTTCGCGAAGGTCCAGGACGAGGCCGGGCACGGACTGTATCTGTACTCCGCCGCCGAGACGCTGGGCGCCGACCGCGCCGACCTCACCGAGCGCCTGATCGAGGGCCGCCAGAAGTACTCGTCGATCTTCAACTACCCGACGCCGACCTTCGCCGACGTGGGCGTGATCGGCTGGTTCGTGGACGGCGCGGCCATCTGCAACCAGGTGCCGCTGTGCCGCTCGTCGTACGGGCCGTACGCCCGCGCGATGGTGCGGATCTGCAAGGAGGAGTCCTTCCACCAGCGCCAGGGTTACGAACTGCTGATGACGATGATGCGTGGCACCGACGCCCAGCGGGAGATGGTCCAGGACGCGGTGAACCGCTGGTGGTGGCCGTCCCTGATGATGTTCGGCCCCCCCGACGGTGACTCGCCCAACTCGGCCGCCTCCATGGCCTGGAAGATCAAGCGGCACAGCAACGACGAGCTGCGTCAGCGCTTCGTCGACATGACCGTCCCGCAGGCCGAGAAACTCGGCGTCACCCTGCCCGACCCCGAGCTGCGCTGGAACGAGGAGCGCGGCCGCAACGACTTCGGCACCCCCGACTGGGACGAGCTGACCAGGGTCATCAAGGGCGACGGTCCGTGCAACGCCCAGCGCGTCGAGCGGCGCCGCACCGCCCACGAGGAGGGCGCCTGGGTACGGGAGGCGGCCGTGGCCCACGCGGCGAAGCGGTCGGCACACGCGCGTGAAGGAGCGGTGGTATGAGCGACACCCGGAACCCGAAGGCCGGCTGGCCGCTGTACGAGGTGTTCGTGCGCGGCAAGCGCGGACTGAACCACGTCCACGTCGGCTCGCTGCACGCCGCCGACGACCGGATGGCGCTCACCCACGCGCGCGACCTCTACACGCGGCGCAACGAAGGCGTGAGCATCTGGGTGGTGCGCTCGGAGAACATCGCGGCGTCCACACGCGACGAGAAGGACCCCTTCTTCGCGCCCAGCGCCGACAAGGTCTACCGGCACCCCACCTTCTACGACATCCCCGACGACGTCCCGCACATCTGAGGAGCAGGGGATGAGTGACGACCACGTCTACATGACGCTCGCCGAGGGCCACGACGACGGCAGTGACGCCCGCTGGGCCTTCGGCACCGGCTTCGAGGACCCGCTGCACGGCGTGGACCCCACCGTGCCCTCCGGCGTCGACCGGGCGGGACTCGCCGAGTGCTGTCTGGCCCTCGCCGACGACGCCCTGGTCTCCGCTCAGCGACTGGCCGAGTGGACCACCCGCGCCCCCGAACTGGAGGAGGAGGTGGCGCTGGCCAACATCGGCCTCGACCTGCTCGGCCAGGCCCGTCTCCTGTATGCGCGCTGCGGCCAGGCCGACGGCAGCGGACGCGACGAGGACGCCTACGCCTACTTCCGCGACGCGGACGCCTTCCGCAACGTACGTCTGGCCGAACTCCCCAACGGCGACTTCGCGTTCAGCGTCGTGAGGCTGCTGGTGCTGTCCGCCTGGCGGCTCGCCCACTTCGAGCGGCTGACCGCCGACGACGACCCGGTGCTCGCCGCGATCGCCGCCAAGGGCGTGAAGGAACTGGCCTATCACCGGCAGTGGGCCGCCGAGTGGGTGGTGCGGCTCGGCGACGGCACCGAGGAGTCGCACCGGCGCATGCGCGCGGCCTTCGAGCAAGTAGCCCCCTATCTGGGGGAGTTGTTCACGGCGTACGACGTCCGCGACCAGGTCGTCGCGGTGCTGGAGCAGGTCGCGGACGCCGCCGGGCTGCCGGTGCCCGCCTGGGGGCCGTTGCCCGGGGCCGGCCGCCGCGGTGACCACACCGAACACCTCGCCCGGCTGCTGACCGAACTGCAGAGCGTGGCCCGGGCACACCCGGAGGCGACATGGTGACCACCCTCACGGACCTCCGGCGCGCCCGGCACATCGCCGAGCGGGTGCCGGATCCCGAGCTGCCCATGCTGACCCTGGCCGACCTCGGCGTGCTGCGCGGCGTCGAGGTGACCGCGGACGGCACGGTCGTCGCCGAGCTCACCCCGACCTACTCCGGCTGCCCGGCCATGGCCGAGATGCGTGCCGAGGTAGACGCCCGGCTCAAGGCGGCCGGGTACGCGCGCGTGGAGGTCCGCACGGTGCTGAACCCGCCGTGGACCACGGACTGGATCACCCCCACCGGGCGCCGCAAGCTTGCCGAGCACGGCATCGCACCGCCGGGCCCGGCGGCCCGCCCCGCGCCCGGCCCGGTGCCGCTGGTGCTGACGCCGACCCGGCGCACGGTGGCGTGCCCGCGCTGCGGCAGCGCCGACACCGAGGAGACCTCCCGGTTCGGCGCCACCTCGTGCAAGGCGCTGTGGCGCTGCCGCGCCTGCCGCGAGCCGTTCGAATACGTCAAGGAGATCTGAGATGGCGGACCTGTTGTCCACGGGGCACGACCGGGGTACCTCCGTCGCCGTGCGGAAGGCCGGGCGCCGCCGCCCGGCCTTCCACCCCCTGCGCGTCGCCTCCGTGCAGCTGCTGTGCGAGGACGCCGTCGCCGTCGGCTTCGACGTGCCGGACGATCTGGCCCCCGACTTCGCCTTCTCGCCCGGTCAGTCGCTCACCCTGCGCCGCCAGGTCGACGGACGGGACGAGCGGCGCTCGTACTCGATCTGTGCCCCGGCCGGCGCACGCCCGCGCATCGGGGTGCGGGAGGTGCCCGGCGGCCTGTTCTCCTCCTGGCTGGTCCACGAGGTGCGGCCCGGCGACGTCATCGAGGTGATGGCCCCGACCGGCGCGTTCACCCCGGACCTCACCGAGCCCGGCCACCACGTCCTGATCGCCGCCGGATCCGGTATCACCCCTATGCTCTCCATCGCCGAGTCACTCCTCGCCGCCGACGACCGCACCCGGGTCACCCTCTTCTACGGCAACCGCCGCACCGACACGGTGATGTTCGCCGACGAACTCGCCGACCTGAAGGACCTGCACCCCACCCGCTTCCAGCTCGCCCACGTGCTCTCCCGTGAGCCCCGCGAGGCCGAGGTGCTCTCCGGCCGTCTGGACGCGGACCGGCTCGCCGTGCTCGTCGACGGCCTGATCGACATCGAGGACGCCGACCACTGGTGGCTGTGCGGCCCGCACGGCATGGTCCGCGACGCCCAGAAGGTCCTCACCGGACTCGGTGTCCCCCGGGAGCGGGTCCACCAGGAGCTGTTCTTCGCCGACGGCGCGCCCGTGCGGGAGACGCGTCACAAGGAGGCCACGCCCGACGGCCCGGTCAGCCAGGTCACCATCACCCTCGACGGCCGCTCGACCACCGCCGCGCTGCAGCGTGCCGAGTCCATCCTCGACGGCGCCCAGAGGACCCGCCCCGACCTGCCCTTCGCCTGCAAGGGCGGAGTCTGCGGCACCTGCCGTGCCCTGGTCACCGAGGGCGAGGCCGACATGCGCCGCAACTACGCCCTCGAACCGGCCGAGGTCGACGCCGGCTATGTGCTGACCTGCCAGACCCACCCCGTCTCCGAGACCCTCACGGTCGACTACGACAGCTGAGCGGGAGCCGCTGTTGTCGGCCCGAATGCCTCGCCCCGCGACCGTTGGTGCTGTGGGGGGTACGCGGGGCGAGGGGATCGGGGTCGACGGGGACTCAGCAGCCGAAGTCGACCAGGCCGAACGTGACGTAGTGGTCGGAGGTGTAGTAGTCCTCCTGGGTCTCCTCACCGGTGACGATGCGCCGCGCACCGCGGGTGGAGGAGCCCGGAGTGATCACGGTGTACTCGTGGTAGTAGCCGGTCGACTGGCTCGGCAGGACGCCTTCCCGGTTCTGGAAGACGGTGCCGTCCTGCGAGTACGGGTAGGGGCCGCCCTGCTCGATGAGCTCCAGGGTGTCGTACGCCTGGGAGGGCAGGTCGCTGTAACAGATGCTGCCGACGGCGGCGGCCGCCGGGGTGGCGGTGACGGTGCCGCCCACGAGGAGGGCGGACAGGACGGCGGCCGCGGCGCCGATGCGGGTGATCCGTGGGGGGAATCTCATGCCCTCATGATGACGCGCGTAGACAGTGGCATGTCAATGACAACTCCGGAGATTTTCCCGTCAAGTCCGATGAGTTTTCCGGAAGTTAACTTCGCGCCGGTCCGCATTCCGGGCCGGGTTCAGCCGGACCTCCGGCTCTCCGCCGCGGCGAACAGGGCGAACGCCAGCACGATCAACGCCACGCTCGCGTAGACCTCGTAACCGTCGAGGAAACCGATCCGCTGGACGAGCCCTATGTGCCAGTCGGTGAACTCGTGCAGCAGGCCCATACCGCCCTGCACCAGGGCGAGGAGACCGAGCAGCTCCAGCAATTGCTTCATGGGGAGACCCTCGCCCCGCGGACCCCTCGCCGGCATCGGCCGCGGGGTGGGACCCGGTCCGCGAAAGCAGCGGCTTCGCGGGGCCTCGTACGCCGAAAGTCTGCGGCGCTGCGACTTTGGTCGCGGATCCCGTTCCCGGGCGGGTGATCCGCGCGCTCACTGCGTAGATTTGTCGACCGTGAGCGGTGACGAGAGGGTGTCCGACCCCCAGGCCTTCCCCGGCCGGCGCTGGCTGATGCCGTCCGCCGTGGTCCACGAGTTCGACCCCGCCGCTGTACGGCCCGGACGGCGGCCCCGGCGCACCGCGCGCGACTGGATCGTCGACTTCTCCTGCTTCCTGGTGGCCGTCCTCGTCGGCATGATCGGCGCGGACTCCGTGACCTCCAACCCGCATGTCTCGCACTCCTTCGCCGTCATGGACCAGCTGCTCGGTGCGCTCGCCTGCGCCGCGGTGTGGCTGCGCCGCCGCTGGCCGCTCGGCCTCGCCGTGGCCACGGTCCCGCTCGGGGTCCTGTCGGACACCGCGGGCGGCGCATGCATGATCGCCCTGTTCACCCTCGCCGTGCACCGCCCCTTCCGGTACGTGGCCTGGCTGGGCGCCGCCACCATGGCCCTGGTGCCGGTCACCTTGTCGCTGCGCCCCTCCGACGACCTGCCGTACGTCGGCACACTGCTCCTTTCCGCGGTGCTGGTCTCCGCGACGGTCGGTTGGGGCCTGGTCGTCCGCGCCAAACGGCAGCTCATGTTCAGCCTGCGCGACCGCGCCCGGCGCGCCGAGACCGAGGCACGGCTGCGTGCCGAGCAGGCCCAGCGGCTGGCTCGGGAGGCCATCGCGCGCGAGATGCACGACGTCCTCGCGCACCGGCTGACCCTGCTGAGCGTGCACGCGGGCGCCCTGGAGTTCCGGCCGGACGCTCCCCGGGAGGAGGTCGCGCGGGCGGCCGGCGTCATCCGGGAGAGCGCCCATGAGGCGCTTCAGGACCTGCGGGAGATCATCGGCGTGCTGCGGGCGGCGGACCGCGACGACACGGGCCGCCCCCAGCCGACCCTCGCCGCGCTGGACACCCTCGTCGCCGAGTCCCGCGAGGCCGGCATGAAGGTCATCCTCGACAACCATGTCACCGATCCCGCCGCCGCACCCGCCTCCGTCGGCCGCACCGCCTACCGCATCGCCCAGGAGGGCCTCACCAACGCCCGCAAGCACGCCCCCGGCACGGAGGTCATCGTCACCGTCACGGGCCGCCCGGGCGAGGGCCTCGCCGTGACCGTGCGCAACCCCGCACCCGAGGGTGAGGTTCCGCAGGTGCCCGGTTCGGGGCAGGGCCTGATCGGCCTCACCGAGCGCGCGACGCTGGCCGGAGGCCGGCTGGAACACGGGCCGGACGAGGACGGGGGGTTCCGGGTGCGGGCGTGGTTGCCGTGGGGGTGACGCTCAAGCCGCGGGCGTGGTTGCCGTGGGGATGACATCTCCGCTACGGCCGTGGGCTCCGAGGATCTTCCGCCACCCCGTCGCCGTATGCGCAACTCACCCGCCCGCAAGGGTGATTGCCCCCGGCCTCACCGTGATTACGTAAGCCCATGACTGTGATCAGACTGCTCCTCGTCGACGACGACCCCCTCGTGCGGGCCGGCCTGTCCCTGATGATGGGCGGGGCCGACGACATCGAGATCGTCGGTGAGGCGGCAGATGGCACCGAGGTCGAGGCCGCCGTCGACCGGACCCGCCCGGACGTGGTCCTCATGGACATCCGGATGCCGTCGGTCGACGGGCTCACGGCCACCGAGCGCCTGCGCGGCCGGCCCGACGCCCCGCAGGTCGTCGTCCTGACCACCTTCCACGCGGACGAACAGGTCCTGCGCGCACTGCGCGCGGGCGCCGCCGGATTCGTCCTCAAGGACACCCCACCTGCAGAGATCCTCGCCGCCGTCCGCCGGGTCGCGGCCGGCGACCCGGTCCTGTCGCCCACCGTCACCCGCCAGCTGATGGAGCACGCGGCCGGGACCGCAGCCGACACCCGACGGGCACGCGCGCGTGAGCGCATCGCCGCCCTCAACGACCGCGAACGCGAGGTCGCAGTCACGGTCGGCCGCGGCCTGTCCAACGCCGAGATCGCCGCCGCCCTCTACATGAGCGTCGCCACGGTCAAGACCCATGTCTCCCGCGTCCTGGCCAAGCTCGCCCTCAACAACCGGGTGCAGATCGCCCTGTTGACGTACGACGCGGGGCTGCTGGAGCGACCCGCGGAGCCCGGGCCGGACGGGCACCAAGTGCCACCACCGGGCGTTGACGGTGTGAAGGGGGAGTCCCATGACTGAAGCAGTGATCGATCTCGGGGAGTACGGCGAGGCGTTCCGCACCGACCCGCACCCCGTGTACGCCGAGTTGCGCGCTCTCGGCCCCGTCCACCGGGTGCGACCACCCGGCTCCCGCGCCGACTACTCGACCTGGCTCGTCGTCGGCCACGAGGAGGCACGAGCGGCGCTCGCCGACCCCCGGCTCTCCAAGGACGGCCGCAGAATCGGCATGGTGTTCCACGACGGGGAGCTCATCGGCCGCCATCTGCTCGGCAGCGACCCGCCCGAGCACACCCGCCTGCGCGGCCTCGTCTCCCGCGCCTTCACCATGCGCCGGGTGGAGCAACTGCGGCCCAGGATCCAGGAGATCACCGACGACCTCCTCGACGCGATGCTGCCGTACGGCCGCGCAGACCTGGTGCGATCCCTCGCCTACCCGCTCCCGATCACCGTGATCTGCGAACTCCTCGGCGTGCCCGAGATGGACCGCACGGAGTTCCGGAAGCTGTCCACGGAGGTCGTGGCACCCACCAGCCCCGAGAGTTCGTACGACGCCGTCCTGCGCCTCGGCGAGTATCTGACCGAGCTCATCGAGGACAAGCGGTGCGCCGGGCCGAGCGACGATCTGCTCGGCGACCTCATCCGCACCACCGCCGAGGACGGCGACCGGCTCTCTCCGGCGGAACTGCGCGGCATGGCCTTCCTCCTGCTGATAGCGGGCCACGAGACCACGGTCAATCTCATCACCAACGGCGTGCACACCCTGCTCGCCCACCCCGGCCAACTCGCCGCCCTGCGCGCCGACATGAGCCTCGTCGACAGCGCGGTCGAGGAGACGCTGCGCTACGAGGGCCCCGTGGAGAACGCGACGTTCCGGTACGCCCTGGAGCCCCTGGACATAGCGGGACGGTCCATAGCCAAGGGCGACCCGGTGATGATCTGCCTCGGCGCCGCCGACCGCGACGGCTCCCGCTACCCCGCCCCGGACCGCTTCGACATCCGCCGCGACCCGCGCGGCCATCTCGCGTTCGGCCATGGCATCCACTACTGCCTGGGCGCCCCGCTGGCCCGCCTGGAGGCCCGCACGGCGATCCGGACCCTGCTGGACCGCGCCCCGGCCCTCGCCCTCGACGGACCGCCGGGGGAGTGGCTCCCGGGGATGCTGATCAGGGGGGTGCGGAGTCTGCCGGTGCGGTGGTAGGGGTCGGGGGCTGGGTGGGGGTGCTTGGCGGTCGGGCTTGCCTGCCGGGTCGGGCGGTTCGGTCGGGCGGTCAGCGCCAGTTCGGTGGGGGTTTGGCCGGCTTGGTCGATGCGGCGGGAGCTTCGGTGAGCTCGGCCGGATGTTTGGCGGCGCCCCTGTGTTGAGTGGTGCCGGGGCCGGGCGGGCCCCGGGGTCGTCGGGTCCGTCGTCGCGGGCAGGGCAGCGCTCGCTGGGCCCCGCCGTGGCGTCGGCCGGTCTCGGCGACGCCTCCCGCGCCCCGGCCGCCTCAGAACGCTCGCCCCACCCGGGATCGGCCGGATGTTTGGCGGCGCCCCTGTGTTGAGTGGTGCCGGGGCCGGGCGGGCCCCGGAGTCGTCGGGTCCGTCGTCGCGGGCAGGGCAGCGCTGGGCCCCGCCGTGGCGCTGGGCAGTGTCGGCGAGGCGCCCCGCGCCCCGGCCGCCTCAGAACGCTCGCCCCACCCGGGATCGGCCGGATGTTTGGCGGCGCCCCTGTGTTGAGTGGTGCCGGGGCCGGGCGGG